>NZ_CP031841.1:3644285-3955357 GCF_003432385.1 Breoghania sp. L-A4
CGGTCCGTCCGCACGGGCTGGAAGGCGGCGAGCCGGGCGAACTCGGCCAGACGCTGGTGCGGCGCCAGAACGGCGAGATCGAGGAGTTGCGCGGCTGCGACCAGACGATCCTGAAACCCGGCGAGGCGGTGATCGTCATCACCCGACCGGCGGCGGTTTCGGCAAGGCGAACTGAGAGGCGCAATTGGAGGGCGGCGAACGCGGCGCTCTCCGATGCCGGCGATCGAACGCCTGAAGAGGCGGGCGCAGTCGTTTCGTCTCATGCATCGTCTTTGTTGGCTTGCGGGAACGATGACGGCACCCAATATGTTTGGAGAGCGCCGCTGTCCTTCAGACGAGGGGCAGCGACGCCCGGGATCGCGGCGATCCGGGCGCATTCTTATTTCTGAACGCCGGGTGAACACCCGTCTCAGATCCGGTTCAGCCGCATCGCGCCATTGTGTTCCCTGACGCTCAAACCCGAGGGCATCGGAGTTCTCCATGTTCGCTTTCATGAAGACCGCAGTTGCCCTCTCCGCGCTCGCCGTCGTCGCCATGCCCGGTGCCACCACAGCGACCGCCAATGCCCGGTGGCGTCACAAATGTCGGCGCGGATGGAACAGATAACGCTCCGGAACGTTATGAATCATATGCCTTGGATAGATGCCGTCATCGCTAAGCAGATCATGCCAGCCGACGACGGGTGCTGCGGCGCATGCCGATACCCTCAATCCTGGAATGCGGGAGCAATGAAGATGTTCAATCATGCTGGCAAGATGACCCGGATTTTTTCGCTTGTCCTGGCGACGTCTCTGTTCGGAGCCGGGGCCGCCCCCAGGCCTTCGCGCAGAACGGCCTCAGCCCTTACGCCGAAGGCCCGTCCGGACAATGGAACGAGGAAAAGCAGGGTCCGCGCCCGAAAAACAGCTATTCGAATAGCAACCGGCGTCACAACAACAATTACAACAACAATTACCGCAACCGTGATTACCGCTACCGTCACAACAATCACCGCAATCGCCACCGGAACAACAACGCCGGCGCCGCCATCCTGGGCGGAATCCTCGGCCTGGGCGCCGGCCTTGCGATCGGCAATTCCGCACCTCGTTCAACGGGCCGATACCCGGCCTGGAGCCGGGGCTGGTATCGCGATTGCGATCGCCGCTATCGCAGCTTCAACCCGCGCACCGGCTACTACATGGGCTACGACGGCCGTCGTCACTTCTGCCGCTAACGCATAGCCGATAGCGCAACAGCCGATATGGCGAGAGACGGAGATCGTCATCACCCCCGACCGGCGGCGGTTTCGGCAAGGCCGAGTAGCGCGCAGCGGAACGATAGCCGGGAATGCCGCCTTCGGGCGGCATTCTGCTTTGGCGGGCGCCGCCGGCGCCTAACCGCCGCCGTCCCCCTCCTCCGCACGCCGGCCGAAGGTCATCGACACCGGCTTGTGGTCGCTGGTCTCGGCATATTTGGGCCGGGTTCCGTTGACCGCGTGATGCACTTCGTGCTCGACGAGCCCGCCGCCGCGGAGCGCCTGGAATTCGAAGTGCTCAACCGCCGGATTGTTGGTGAAGGTCTGGCTGAACAGGATGTGATCGAGCAGAATCATCGGGTTGCGCCCGGGATCGAGCACATCGCGAAAGAAGACGCTCCATCGCTCGCCCTGCGGCGCATCGAAGAGCGCATGGTTCAGAAAACGCTGCGCGAAAAACACCTCGCCCTGCAGCGTTCCGATCAGATCGTGGTAGAGAAAGCGGCGCTCGATCCGCTCCTTGCCGGGCCCGTCGTTGAGATCGCCGCAGACAATGATCGGGGCACTCGTGTCCGTCTTGAAGCGGTGATCGATATAATGCCGGACATCCGCGCATTCGGTCGTGATCTTGGTGCGCGCCTTGACGATTTCCGCGACGAGCTCCCGATTTTCGTCAAAGAACGTCTTGTCGGACGCGTCGCCGACGGGCCGCACCTTGGTGAACTTGCTCTTCAGGTGGCAGCCGATGATTTCCAAGAGGTGGCCATCGATCTCAACGATCAGCACCTGCGGATGCCGGTAGTGGAAATGCTGCTGACCAATCTCGAATTCCAGCCGGTCCTCCACCAATGACGGATAGGAAACCGGCCACTTGCCGTTGTCGTAGTCGACGCTGGTCTCGGAATCAGCCTCCACCGCGTCGCGCCACTGGTCAATGTGCAGCAGCCTTGCCGAAATCGGCCGGTTCCGCCTGATGAGGAACCAGATCCATTGCGCGCCGCGGATGTCGTAGTCGCGCCAATTCTCGCTCCCTCGCACGACCACATCGTATTCGGCGGCCACCAGCGCAAAGAAGTCGCGCGCCCGCTGCTCTCCCTTTGGCCCTTCGCTCACGAGCAGAATGTCAGGCGCCAGCAGCGCGATCTCTTCGCGAATCGCGTCGCGCCGCGCCTCCGCCTTGCGCCTGCTGTCCGGGCTGGAGCTCGACAGGGCGCTCAGCAGCTTGTCCGCGTGCTCGATGTTCCAGCTTGTGAGCTTGAAGCTTTCCATGGCCATGATGGGCCTCCTCGGTCTGAAAATGTCTGTTCAGGCAATCGGGAGCGGCCGGAAATGAAATAATCCGGCCTCGTCGATGCTCCGTGACCTTCATTGTAAAGCAATTTGCCGCTCACCGCATGACAGGAACGCATGAAACCATACGTCCGCCGCCGCGTTGACCAGGAGCAACACGCACTATGGCAACGAATGGAGGACGAAACCATGAGCGACAGCATTCATGTTCGCGAGGAAGGCCGGGGCACGGCCCTGTCAGACTACTGGCCGCTGATCAGCCTGGTCGGCGTCGCCGGGCTCGCCGCCTTCGCAATCGGCGCCGGCTTCGGCGACCTCGCCATGCGCCCGGTGATGCATGCCTATATGGGCATGTTCCTGATCATCTTCGCGCTTCTGAAACTCTTCGACCTGGAAGGCTTCAAGGACGGCTTCCACATGTACGACCTGCTGGCGAAGAAGGCCGAGCCCTATGGCTACGTCTATCCCTTCATCGAACTGGCGCTGGGCCTCGCCTTCCTCGCATTCTTCATGCCGACGGCCACCTATATCATCACCATCGCCGTCTTCGCCTTCGGCGCGGCCGGCGTCTTCAAGGCGCTGCAGGAGGGCGTGGACATCGAGTGTCCGTGCATGGGCAACATCCTCTCGGTGCCGCTGTCGACCGTGACGCTGACAGAGGACATCGCGATGATCGTCATGGCGGCCGTGCTGCTGGCGACGTGACGTGCGAAGACGGTTGAAAACCGGTAAATGCCGCGCGGGGCTCTGGCGGATGCGAAAAAAGTGCGAGAGCATGAGAGTGCTGTTCGCCCGCCCTCCCCGGATCCCGCCCCATGTCGCCTCCCGTCTCGCCCGTCGTCTCGACCGAAGCGCTCCCAGCCTCCGCCGATGTGGTCGTCATCGGCGGCGGGATCATCGGCGTGTCCGCCGCCTGGCACCTGGCGCGGGCCGGCGTCTCGGTGGCGCTGTGCGAGAAGGGCGTGATCGCCGGCGAGCAGTCTAGCCGCAACTGGGGCTACTGCCGCCAGCAGGGTCGTGATCCGGGAGAAATCCCGCTGATCATCGAGAGCATGCGCCAGTGGCGCGAGATGCACCAGGCGCTGGGCGAGGACGTCGGCTTCCGTCAGACGGGCGTGCACTATGCGGCCGCCAACGAGGCCGGCATGAAACGCTTTGAAGACTTCATGCCGCATGCCCGCGCCCATGGTCTCGACACGCGGCTGCTCAGCGCGTCCGAGATCAACGCCGCGCTGCCAAGCCCCACGCGCACCTGGGCGGGCGGGCTGATCACCCCGTCTGACGGACGCGCGGAGCCCGCGCTCGCCGCCCCCGCGATCGCCCGCGCGGCCATGCGTGCGGGCGCGTCAGTGCTCACCGGATGCGCGGTGCGCGGACTGGAGCGCACGGGCGGCAAAATCTCCGCCGTGGTCACGGAAAGAGGCAGCATCCGCACCTCCGCGGTGCTGCTGTCCGGCGGCGCATGGTCGTCGCTGTTCGCCCGCTCGCTGGGCGTGCGCCTACCGCAGCTCACCGTGCGCTCGACGGTGATGCGCACGCATGGCGGACCGGAGCTGACGGAGGGCGGGCTGTGGACCCCGAAATTCGCCATCCGTAAGCGGCTCGACGGTGGTTACACCATCGCCCATGGCGGCATGTCGACAGCGGATATCACGCTGGACAGTTTTCGTTTCTTCACCGACTTCCTGCCGATCCTCAAGGACGAGTGGAAGACCATCCGCCTGCGCATCGGCCGAAAATTCCTCGACAGCCTCAGTCAGCGCGGGCACTGGGCACTGGATGAGCCCACCGCGTTCGAGGCCATGCGTGTTCTTGATCCCACGCCCCATGCCTCAACGCTTGCCTGGGCATGGAACGATCTGGTGAAGAGCTATCCCGCATTCGCCGGTGTCCGGATCGCGGAGCGCTGGGCGGGGTACATCGACACCACGCCGGACGCGGTGCCGGTGATCGACGAGGCTGCCGGCGTTCCGGGCTTTTTCATTGCCTCCGGTTTTTCCGGCCACGGTTTCGGCATTGGTCCAGGTGCGGGACGGCTCGCCGCCGAACTTATCAGGAGCGAGACGCCGTGCGTGGACCCCGCCCCATTCAGGCTGCGAAGACTGGCCCGTTAACGCCTGCAAATGGCGGTCCTGCGAACCTGAACGCCAGCTGAACGGCGCTCTCAGAATGGGTTCAGTGCGGATGCGTCATTGTGCTTTCCAACGACACAGCCCCACCGGGTCAGACTGGAGAGCCACAATGTTCACCGCCATGAAGAAGACCGCCGCTTCCGCAACCGCCATCGCGATCATCGCCATGGTCGGCGTCACATCCGCCCCGCCTTTGCCGGCCCGAATGACGGCCGCTACTGGCGCCAGGGACAGCAGATCGACCGCGACGGCGGCCGCGACTGGCAGCGCGACGGCCGCTGGGCCGAGCGGCGCCGCGATCACCGCCGCGACCATCACCGCGACAACCGCCGCCGCGACAACACCAATGCGGCCATCGTCGGCGGGTTGATCGGTCTCGGCGCGGCGATCGTCATCGGCTCCGCGCTGTCCAACCAGTCGCATGCCCGTCCCGCGTATCGCCCCGCAGCCCACCCGCGCCCTGGAGCAACGACTGGTACGCCTATTGCGGCTCCAAGTACCGCAGCTTCAATCCGCGCACCGGCTACTTCCAGAGCTACTCCGGCGACTACGTCTTCTGCCGCTAACCGGCCCCGAACGCTGCCCGCCCCAAGGCCCTGTACGGGCCGCCCCAGGCGGGCAGCCCGACCGGACCCGATGACCTCGCGGCCGACCAAGGGGTATGCTGGAGAGAACTCCCGGCCGGAGGCTTGGCCACGGAAACCGGATACGCAATACTGCCGAGAGAGTCACAATTACACCCTATCGGCCTGCTATCCGACACCATGAACTGCTTTCAGGCCCGATCGGCGTGAACTCGAGACGACGGCGGCCCGAATACCGGAAAAGCGAAATCCCGTTTCGCACGTCAACCGCAGGAGTACACAATGCCCGGCGTTCGAAAAAAGATCACGTCATCATGGGCGGCCATCGCGACAAGCGCCCTGATCGCCGCGACATCCATTGTTCCGGCCCAGGCACAACTGTCCGCGCCGCAAATCGCGGCTGCGGCCGGCAACGCGGCCAGCGCGCCTTTTGCGGCGCAAAACAACCTGGTCATTCAGGTGAGCGATGACCGGCGCTACGGACCGCGCGCTTACTCCCCCAATTGGCGCGTGCGAGACCGCAACTATCGCCACCGCCGCAACTACCGGCGCCATCGCAACAACGACGGTGCGGCCATCGTCGGCGGCATCGTGGGACTGACAACCGGTCTGATCCTGGGCGGCGCGCTGAACCGCCCCTACTACAACGACCGCGACTATGGCCGCTACTATGATCCGTACTATGGCCGGTCGCGCACCTATTACCGTCCCGCGCCGCCGCCGCCGGTCTACCGCGGCCGCCACGCGGCCTGGAGCCCGGAATGGTATGCCTATTGCGCCCGCAAATACCGCAGCTTCAATCCGCGGACCGGATATTATCTCGCCTATTCCGGCCAGTACCGGTTCTGCCGCTGATCGGCAGGGACCGTCTCACAGCAACGGCGCGGCGCGTGCCGCGGCGCGCCGCTCGGCCGGTCCGGCCGCAAGCCGGATCTTGCGCGGGCTGGCCATCCAGATACAGCCGAGCGCCGCAAGGCTGCACAGCAGGCACAGGCCAAATCCGGGCGCGTAGGACCCGGTGACGTCATAGAGATAGCCGGTGATCCAGGGGCCGGTGCCCGCGCCGAGATTGCCGCCCAGCGTCATCACCGAAAAGATCGAGGCGAACCGCCGGCCGCCGAAAATATCGGCGGGAATGACGCCATATAGCGCCGCGATGCCATAGCCGAACAGCCCCTGCAGCATCACCATCGTGTACATCAGCCACGCCTCCGGGCGATGCGCGATCAGCAGCAGCGCGGCGTAGCAGCCGGCGAATCCCAGCAACGCCACGCTCCACGCCCGCTCGCGGCCGATGCGGTCAGACAGCGCGCCGATGCCGATCTGCCCGCCAACGCCGAAAAGCCCACAAGCCCCAGCGCAAACGCCGCGCTTTGCGCGCTGAACCCCGCCTCGACCAGATATTTGGTCTGGTGCACCTGCACCGAATACCAGGCAAACAGCGCGCAATAGTAGCCGCCGAAAATCCACCAGAAACGCCCGGTGCGGGACGCCATGCGCAGTGTCCAGTCCGTCTCCGCCCAGGCGCGGTCGACAACCGTGTCCGTCATGGGGCGCAGTTCGCGCGCGCCCCGGCCATTGCCGTCGGGCAGCAGGCCCAGATCCTCAGGCCTGCGACGCTGAAACACGGCGTTCAGCGGGATCAGCGTCACGAGAATGAGCCCGGCCAGCACCATGCAGGCGGCGCGCCAGCCATCGGCGTCGATGATCGCCTGCAGCAAAGGCAGCAAGGTGATCGAGCCCAGGCCCACTCCGGAGAAGGCGATGCCGATGGCGAGCCCGCGGCGGCGCACGAACCAGTTCGGCAGGAACATCGAATGACCGATGAAGCTCATGGAAATCGAGCCGCCGACCATCAGCAGACCGAGCGTGGCATAGAGCCCCATGGGCGTCGAGATTTCGGTCGCCGCGACGAACCCCAGCGCAACGACGCAGGCGCCCAAGGGAATGACGACCCGCGGGCCGAAGCGGTCCATCATCGCGCCGATCACCGGGCTCATGGCGGTTGAGGCAAGGAAGCCGACCGTCAGCGTGGCCGCGGTGACGCCGCGCGACCATCCGAATTCATCCAGAATGGGCGGAAACAGCAGCGAGAACGCCGTGCGTGCGTTCACGGCCACCGCCAGCGTCAGAAACGCAACGGCAATCACCACCCAACCGTAGAAAATCGGCAGGCGGGCATAGATCGTGTTTCTTTCAGACACAAAGCGTCCTGATCGACGAGGGGCAGAAGAGGATTCCACGCATCATCGGCCATATGCGCGGCGCTGACAATCCGCCGCATCCGCCGTGCATTCCGTAGGGAAAGGTCTGCAAACCGTCGGAAATTAAAGACGTGTCGGCGCAACTCAGAGCCAAGCACGGATGGCAGAAGAAATGAACCGGCACACTGCGCGGCGCGGCATCGTCCTTTGGTACGGTGGCGCCATCTTTGACGAAGTTTCAAAAGATATATTCAAAATTGTCTATAATACGAAAAATCCGCGGCCTCGCGTCGTGGTATCGTTTGCCTGTTGCTTGGAAAAAGATCGACAAACAAGCAAGCAAGATCAGAACCTTGGGAGGTAGCAATGACAACGTCCGTCTGGAAGACCCTCTTGTCGTGCACGATCCTTGCCGGTTTCGCCGGCCCGGCGCTCGCACAGGGCAACCTGGAGAAGCTCTCCGGATTCAAGACAACCGGCGTCACGGAGTTTCAATACATCGAGCAGGGCGGCGATTATGCCGCGCAGATCAAGAAAACCCTCGAGCGCATCAAGCTGCCGGCGGGCTTCTCGATCGATCTCTATGCCGTGGTGCCCGACGCGCGCCACATGGCGGTGGGGCCGCAGGGCATCGTCACCTTCGTCGGCACGCGCAAGGACAAGGTCTGGTCGGTCACAGACCGCAACAAGGACCGGGTCGCGGACGAGGTGAAGGACTTCGCGCCCTCGCTCACCTTCGCCATTCCCAACGGCCCGTGCTTCTCCAAGGACGGGCATCTGTATCTGGCCGAACAGAACCGCGTGCTGTGGTTCCCGGCCGCGGAATTCTTCTATGAAAGCCCGGATGTGGCGGCCTTCGAGGTGGTCAAGCAGGGCGAGCTGATCCCGCCGGAGGAAGAGAGCTACAACCACACGGCCCGCGTGTGCGACGTCGGCCCCGACGGCAAGCTGTACATCTCGCTCGGCCAGCCCTTCAACGTGCCCGCGCCGGAGAAGTCGGAAATCTATACCAAATGGGGCATCGGCGGGATCATCCGCCTCAACACTGACGGCACCGGCCGCGAGGTCTTCGCCACCGGCATCCGCAACTCGGTCGGCCAGGATTTCGATCCCGACACGGGCGATTTGTGGTTCACCGACAATCAGGTCGACGGCATGGGCGACGACATCCCTCCGGGTGAAATCAATCATGCCACCGCCGCGGGCCAGAATTTCGGCTTCCCGTGGTACGGCGGCGGCCACGTGCGCACCGAGGAATACAAGAACGACGAACCGCCGTCCGACGTGGTGTTTCCGGCCGTGGAAATGGTCGCGCATGCGGCCGATCTCGGCATGACCTTCTACTCGGGCAACATGTTCCCGGCCGAATACAAGGGCGCGATCTTTTCCGCGCAGCACGGCTCGTGGAACCGCGTCACGCCGGTCGGCGCGCGGGTGATGGTCACGACCATCGACGCGGAAGGCCAGGCGACCGCAAAGCCGTTTGCGGAAGGCTGGATCGACGAGAACGGCGAATATCTCGGCCGGCCGGTGGACGTGGCGCAATTGCGTGACGGCTCCCTGCTGGTCTCCGACGATCTTGTCGGCGCCATCTACCGGATCTCCTACTCGGCGCAATAGATCCGGGATCCTTGCGGCGACGTTCGCGTGACGAACGCAACGTGACAAAACAGACCCGCCGCCGGAATTTCCAGTTCCGGCGGCGGGTTCGATATGTCTGAATACAGCCGATGTAACAAAGGCATCCCGCCACAGAGGATGCGAGAAACAGTTCGGAGACGCTCATGAGCCGCCTGCCCGCGTACCGCGCCACCATCCGCCCCCTCACTCTCCGCGGGACGCTTTGCGTCCTTGCCGCGGCGCTTGCAGCGACGCCCGCGTTCGCCGCAGGCGATCTGGAGGCGGGGCGCAAGAAGGCCCGCATGTGCCAGGTCTGTCACGGGCTCGACGGCATCGGAAAGAACCCCGACGTGCCGAACCTCGCCGGGGAGAGCCCGCAGTACATCACCCGCCAGCTCAAGGCCTTCCGCTCCGGCGAGCGGACCCACGCGCAGATGTCGATCATCGCCAAGGGTCTGTCGGACGAGGACATCGCCAATGTCGCGACCTATTATTCGAAGATCAAGGTCGAGGTGACGCTGCCGTGATACAGATCCGGTTTTCATGAAATCGGAGATCCGCGGTCAGCGGCCGCGGTGCCGCATCCCGTGGTTGTCATCCCGGCCGAAGCGCAGCGCAGAGCCGGGATCCAGACCGTGACGTCGCAGCCCGCACCCGAGTGGACAGGAAACGGCATGGATCCTCGCTTTCGCGAGGATGACGGTGGAGGAGCCGCGCGGTCCTGCGTCGCCCTCAATCCGCCATGGTCTCGATCGAGGCGAAACTTTCCGGCGCGCCCTCTTCCTCATGAAAGGCGGTTTCCACCTCGACGATGGTGTCGGGATAGAAGCCGTTGAAATGGGTGCGCAGCGCCAGTGAGTAGGCGCCGATGTGGCCGATCTCGATCCAGTCGCCCGTATCCACGGTCTCCGGCAGCCAGAACGGCCGCGACAGGATATCGACGCTGTCGCAGGTGGCGCCGCAGACCTTGAACGGCACGATTTTCGACGGATCGCCGTTGCGCCGCCGCCGCGCGGGGTCGGGAATGTGGCGCGCCGGAAGCGTGATCTTGCCGGTCCAGCTGTCCGACAGCGACGACCAGATGCCGTCGTTGATGTAGAGACGACGGCCCTTCTTCAGCAGCACGCGCACCACCAGCGAGATCGAACGGGCGCAGATCGCGCGTCCCGGCTCGGCCACCAGCGGCAGGCCGTCAAAGCCCCATTCGACGATGTCGCTTTTCAACGTGCGCAGAATTGCCGCGGTCGACGGCGTGGGCGGCGCCTTGCGGCGCGGATCGTGACCGTATTCGGCCGGAAATCCACCACCGAGATCGAGCCCGGCAAGCTCCACCCCTGCCCGGCCGCGCACCCAGTCGGCAGACGCCAGCGCGCGCTCGTAGGTCTCGGCCTCCTCGATCTGGCTGCCGACGTGAAAGCACAGTCCGCATTTGAAGCCGATCCGGTCGATTCGCTGCAGAAGCTCGACCGCGTGCCCGGGCGCCGCGCCGAACTTGCGCGACAGCTCATAGGCCGCGTGTCCCTTGGTGGCGATGCGCACGAACAGCGTGATGTCGCCGGGATTGAGATCGAGCGCGCGCACGATGCGCAGAATCTTGGCGACTTCATCCTCGTGATCAAGCGCCAGCGTGCGGATGCCGTAGGTCTCCAGCGCCAGGCGAATGTCCGACTGCGCCTTCACCGGATGCATGTAGAGCATCTCCGCGTTTGGCGCCGCCGCACGCACGGCCGCGAATTCGGCCGGAGACGCCACATCGAAACAGGTGATGCCCGCCTCGGCCACGGTCTTGAGCACGAAGGGTTCGCCGTTGGTCTTCACCGCATAGGCGGTCTTGCCGGAAAAGCCCTCGACAAACGCCTTCGCGTCGCGGGTCAGCATCTTGGGGTGAAAGCAGTAAATCGACTGATCGGGTCGCAGGGCGAGCGCCATTGCGCGAGCGCTTTCGTATAGGTCCATCGGTCGCCTTTCACTGTTTGACCCGGAATCGGCAGTCGTCCGCAGGATGACAGCCGGGACGGCACGTCACAACCACCGCATTTCGGGAGAGGCGGGCACGTCCACAAGCGTGCCCGTTCACGTTTGAACGAAAGGTTTTTTCGCTACTCTGCGGACGTTGTTTTAGAGGGACGACATGGGATGAAGACATTTCAGCTTGTTATTGCATCGATACTCACCACGCTCACGCGAGCGCACAGGACGCCACGCCTCAGGACTCGCCGATCGGCACCGGGATCTACTGCGACGACACCGAACGCTATGCGCTTTGCACGTCGGCGAAATGCATTCCGGATCCGCGGGCACCGGATCTCAGGGCCATCTGCACATGCGAAGTCACCACGGGGCCCAATTTCGGAACAATCGCCTGCGACGCGCGCAAGCCGAGGACACTGCCCGACGGGACCGTCAAGATCAGATCCGAATATTCCTTCGGCCAGGCGGCGGTGAAACCGGTCATGGCATGCCCTTCGGGGAAGTCATGGACCGACTGTCTCGACAAGCCGTGCACGGTCGATCCGTCGGATCCGCTCAAGGCGATCTGCGCCTGCGCGATCCAGCAAACCGGCGCATTCGTAACCTATGGCGGCGGCTGCAACACCCTCACTTGCGACACGGCGTTCTGGTCGGCCGCGACGCCCGCGGCCTTCGTCCAGGGCACCACCATGCTGATCGAGGAACTCGGTCTCGCGAAAAGCCCTGTTGCGTTTTGTCCGGCGGTCGCAAGGACGCTTCAGTCGCAGCCCGGCGGCCTGCCGTCCCAATTCAGCGACTGGATCAACGCCCGTCAGTGACAGATCCTGTAGGTACAGGTCTTGCCGTGACAGCCGACGTCGAGATGCAGGTGATCCTGATGATAGGCGTCGCCATCGGGGCTGAGGACGGTGGTGAACCGGTCGCAGGCCTGCTTGCGCACCTGCGCGAGGAACTTGCGCTCATCCGCCTCGCCGTGCCATCCGGCCTTCACCGTCACCACGCGGCCGTCGCCGAGCGTGAACGCGGAAATGTCGATGGCGTTGCCGCGGCCATGCTCGGAGAGCTTGCCGTCGGGCAGGTTGTTGCGCCTGCGGCACACAAAGGACGAAGCCACCCGGAGTTGCTTCAGCGAGGTGCCGAAAATTTCACGGACCGCGGGGCGAACGACCTCGCGCACCCAGGCGGCCACCGTCTCGGCCATTTCGCAATCCAGCACGGCCTGCGGCGAGAAGGTCACCACCGAATCTTTCCCCATGTCCTTGAGCGCCACGGGCCGCGGCACCTGGCAGGACAGATCGCCCGGCTCGGGCTGATCCATCCGCTCGACACGGGCATTGATGATCCGGCAAACCGCAATCTTCTTCTGATCCGTCACGGGCGCCACCGGCGTCGTACCGGCCGGCACGGCTTTCAAGGCGGGCTTTTTCACCCCCGGCGCGCGTCCGGCAACAGAGCTGTCGGGCTTGGCGAGAGGTCTTGCCGCGCCTTTTCCGTCGGGTTTACCGGTGGGGAGCGGTCCGCCAGGCAGGGGTTTCAACACCGGCGCGGACTCCCGGGGCTCGACCGACTGCGGACCGAGCCGCTCGGCGTTCTCCTGAACAGCGGCGTCCGAAGAAGCCCCCGAGGCGCCGGATGGCTGCTCGGGCGCCTCGGGAGCCCGGTCGTTCCCGGGCTCCTTCGGGCTCTCCTGAGCCTGCGGAATTTCCGGCGTCTCTGGGGTATCAGGCGCCTGGGAGGCATCCGGGGTCCCGGGGGCGTCGGGCGTCACGGGTCCGATCGAGGCGTCGGGCGCATCCGCCTCCGCCGGAGTCTCAGGGCCCGCGGTCGGTCCATCGTCCTCGGCGGGTCTTGCCGCCGGCACCGGAGCGGGTTCCCCCGATCGAACGACCGGGCGCTTTTTCTTCGGCGCGACGCGTTGGGCCTTGGATGTCCCGGGAGATTTGCGATTGGGATCGACCTTGTCGAGAATTGCATTGCCGCCGCGCCCAAGCGCCCTCTGGACGTCCCAGGGGGACAACGGACCGGCCATGGCGTGGGGTGCGCCGGCCGCCAGAAGAAAGGCGATCAGCAGTGCGGCAAGGGCCAGGGTTGAGGCAGTCGTCGCGGTGCGGTGTGTCATGTCGTATCTGATGTTCCGGTTGCCTGGTTTCGGCGCTATCATCTTTATCTCGCTGCAGGAAACAAACGATGACACTCGAACTCTACACCGCTTATGTGCTTGCAACCCTCTTGGTTCTCGCGATTCCCGGCCCGACCATCATGCTGGTCGTCAGCTATGCGCTCTCGCACGGAAGACGCTCGGCTCTGGCGACCGTGACGGGCGTGGCCCTGGGCGACGCCACCGCCGCCTCGCTCTCGCTCCTCGGCCTCGGCGCGCTGCTTGCCACCTCGGCCATGCTGTTCTCGGCGCTCAAGTGGATCGGCGCCGCCTACCTCGTGTGGCTGGGAGTCAAACTCTGGCGGAGCAAACCGGTTCCATTGGGAACGCATGACCTTTCCGTCCGCAGCAGCCGGACGATCGTGCTGCACGCCTGGATCGTCACAGCGCTGAACCCCAAGGGGATCGCGTTTTTCATCGCCTTCCTGCCGCATTTCATCGCGCCCGGCGCGCCCATTGCGCCGCAGCTTGTGCTGATGGGTGTGACCTTCGTGGTCCTCGCCATCATCAACGCACTGGCCTACGCCTGGCTTGCCTCCGCTGTGCGCACGCAGGTGAAAAAGCCCGCCACCATGCAGATCATCAACCGGGTCGGCGGAAGCGTTCTCATCGGCGCCGGCCTCATGACCGCGATGGTGCGCCGCGCGAGCGCCTGAATTAAGGCGTTCACGCGAGATTTACGGCACCAGCACGGCGGCGCCGGACAGGCGCCCCTCACGCAGATTGGCCAGCGCCTCGTTGGCCCGCTCAAGCGGATATTCGATGACCTCGGTGCGCACGCCGGCCCGGGCCGCCAGGGGCAGAAACTCCAGCCCGTCGCGCCGCGTAAGATTGGCGACCGACCGGATCACCCGTTCCTCCCATAGATCGCGATAGGGAAACGACGGAATATCCGACATGTGAATGCCGCCGCAAACCACGGTGCCGCCCTTTTTGACCCGGCGCAGAGCCTCGGGCACCAGCGCGCCGACGGGCGCGAAAATCAGCGCCGCATCGAGCGGCTCCGGCGGCGCCTCGCCTGAATCGCCCGCCCAGGCGCATCCCATGGACCGGGCGAAGGCCTGAGCCTGCGTGTCGCCGGGACGGGTGAAGGCATGAACCGTGCGCCCCTGAAAGCGCGCCACCTGCGCCACGATATGGGCCGCGGCGCCAAAACCGTAGATGCCGATCACCGCCCCGTCCCCCGCCATCTTGAGACTGCGGTGGCCGATCAGCCCCGCGCACAAAAGCGGCGCGGCCTCAACATCGGTATAGGCATCCGGCAAAGGAAAACAGTAGCCGGCGTCCGCCAGCATATGCGAGGCATAGCCGCCGTCGACCGTATAGCCGGTGAACAGCGGTGCATCGCACAGGTTCTCGCGCTCCGACGCGCAATAGGGGCAGGCGCCGCACGTGTGGCCCAGCCAGGGCACGCCGACGCGCATGCCGCGTTTAAGATCCGTGACGCCCAGCCCGAGCGCCGCGACCCGGCCCACCACTTCGTGTCCGGGCACGATCGGCAAGGGACAGTCGGGCAACTCCCCGTCCACCACGTGCAGATCCGTGCGGCAGACACCGCAGGCCGCGATTTCAACGAGCACCTGCCCCGGGCCGGGCACCGGGACCGGCCTCTCCCGCGGCACCAGCGGTTCACAGGCCCGCTCCAGCACCATCGCCCGCATGCCCCTTTGCATCATGCCGCTCCTTGTACTCTCCGCCCCCGTCAGCATCGGCCAGCCGCGCCCGCGTGACCTTGCGCGCGATCAAACACGGCGCGCGCGCCATTCATTTGCCGGCGACACAATTTACATCAATCCCGCCACCGCTATGATGGTCCCACACGGTGCACATGCGGCAGGTGCGCCAGAGCAATCAGGAATCGCGGGCGGAAGAAGCGCAATGGCAGATACACCTGAGCCCCCCAAATCCGGTTCCGGCAATGGAGCGGATGACCTGCGCGACGAGCCGCACCACCGGCTCGCGGAAATGCGCCATGATCCGAACGCCATCCACCATCTCTTCGAGACCGGCGAATATCCCTACGCCACGAAGATGCGCCGCAAGGTCTATGAGGCGCGCAAGGAAAAGCTGCAGGTAGAACTGCTGAAGGCGCAGAGGTGGATCCAGGAATCGGGCGAGCGTGTTCTGATCCTCTTCGAAGGCCGCGATGCCGCCGGCAAGGGCGGGACCATCAAGCGTTTCATGGAGCATCTCAATCCACGCGGCGCCAACGTTGTCGCCCTGCCCAAACCCACAGAGCGCGAACGCAGTCAGTGGTACTTCCAGCGCTATGTCGAACATCTGCCGGCGGGGGCGAAATGGTGCTGTTCGATCGCTCCTGGTACAACCGCGCCGGCGTCGAGCGGGTGATGAATTTTTGCGAGCCCGGCGAGTACCTCGAATTCATGCGCCAGTGCCCGGACTTCGAGCGCATGCTGGTTCGCGACGGCATCCACCTGTTCAAATACTGGTTCTCGATCACCCAGGACGAGCAGCACCGCCGTTTCAACGCCCGCGAAACCGACCCTCTGAAACAGTGGAAACTTTCGCCGATCGATCTCGCGTCACTGAGCAAATGGGACGACTACACCGAGGCCAAGGAGGCGATGTTCTTCTACACCGACACCGCCGACGCGCCCTGGACCGTGATCAAGGCGAACGACAAGAAACGCGCCCGCCTGAACTGCATGGCGCATTTCCTCAACGCCCTTCCCTACCCCGACAAATCTGTCTCCGTCGTCGGCAAGCCCGACCCTCTGATCGTCGGCACGACGCAGCATATCATCAGCCACGACACCCATATTCTGGGCAAACGCCTGCATCCCGAACAAAAAAGCGAGGCAGCGGAGGCCTAGACTCTGGCCCCTCAGGTCATGGATCCACGACCAGAACCGGGGTCAGATCGAACGCTGGTTGACCCGCTCCGAAAGCTTTGCCGCGCTTTCCTTGCGTTCCGAATAGCGCTCGACCAGATAGTCCGAGCGGCCACGCAGCAGCAGCGTGAACTTGACCAGTTCCTCCATCACGTCGACGACGCGATCATAATAGCTGGAGGGCTTCATCCGGCCGTCCTCATCGAACTCCAGATAGGCTTTGGCAACAGACGACTGATTGGGGATCGTCACCATGCGCATCCATCGGCCGAGCACGCGAAGCTGGCTGACGGCGTTGAAGGACTGCGAGCCGCCGCAAACCTGCATCACCGCCAGCACCTTGCCCTGGGTCGGCCGCACCGCGCCGAGCGCCAGCGGAATCCAGTCGATCTGCGACTTCATGATGCCGGTCATCGCGCCGTGGCGCTCGGGCGAGCACCAGACCTGCGCCTCGGACCACATCACCAGCTCACGCAGCTCCTGAACCTTGGGATGATCGGCAGGCGCATCATCGGGCAGCGGCAGGCCCGAGGGATCGAAATGCCGCGTCTCCGCGCCGAAGCGGCGCAGCACCCGCGCCGCTTCCTCGTTCAGCAGCCGGCTGTAGGAGCGTTCGCGCAACGAACCGTGCAGCAGCAGAACGCGCGGCTTGTGGGCGATCTCCGGCGCGCTGAACAACCGGTCCTCATCGATTTCCCGGAAGCAGGCGTCGTCGATATTCGGCGTGTCGCCCATGCGCTCAGTCACGCGGGGCACCATCCACCGAGACGACCTCGCCGTCTTCCTTGACGAAACGCCCGATCGGCGCTTCCAGAATTTCCAGAACCACTTCGGACGGCCGGCACAGCCGCGTGCCCTTGCCTGTCACGACAAAGGGGCGGTTGATCAGGATCGGCTGGGCCATCATGAAGTCGATCAGCTCATTGTCCGACCACTTGGGGTCATCGAGACCGAGCGCGTCATAGGGCGTGCCCTTGCGCCGCAGAGCGTCGCGCACGGAGAGCCCGCTCTCATTGATCAGCCGCACCAGATCCTCCCGCGCCGGCGGGGTCACCAGATATTCGATGACGCGCGGCTCCTCCCCGGCGGCGCGGATCATCGCAAGCGTGTTGCGCGAGGTGCCGCAGGCGGGGTTGTGATAGATCGTCGTCGCCATGAAGGCTCCTTGGTTGAGTGGGGGTCAGGATGCAGGCGATGTCCTGCGCAGTCGTTCTCCGGAACGGCGGTCATGCCGGTTCCTCCGCCGCCACGCTTGCCTTGCCCGGCTCCCCGGTCTCTGTCTCACACGCGGAGCACAACGCGGCGAGATCGCCGCAGATTTGCGGATGACCGCCACAGCAATCCTCGGTCAGGAACATCAAAAGCGCGCGTATCCGGGCGTAGTCGACCGCGTAGACGATATTGCGCCCGCGGCGCGTCGCGCCGAGCAAGCCGGAGCGCTCCAGTGTCGCGAGATGAAACGACATTCGCGTCGGCGGCACGTCCAGCCGCTCCGCGATCTCGCCCGACGGCAATCCCTCCGGCCCGGTCGTCACCAGCAGGCGAAAGGCCCTGAGGCGGTCGTCGTGGGCGAGCGCCGTGAGCGCGGATACGGCATGAGCATCGTTCATGCCACGATCCTACAAGGATATTTGGAGCGTTTCAATAAAAGATGCGGATTGGCGGCAGATATGAGCGTGGAGGACCGATCAGGGCACCTCCCGAGACCGCAGAGCCGGGCCAGCGGTTGCGCATCCCACGGCGATAGATCAAGCTCGGCCGAAAGCAACGGATCCGGGACAGTTCCATATAAGAAAAGTACGATCAGGCGCACAAACAAGAGTTGAAAAACTATAGTCCTGATTGGAACTGAACGCTTAAATGGAAACACATCAACGGAAAATGGCTGAGAAGAGAGCGCACGCGCTGCAGAACCAAGGGAACTGAAAGAGCTCTTCCGGAAGTTCGAGATTCCACCAGGATGCTGAAACGCGCCTCATTTAAGAGCAATATTGGAAATGAAACCGAAATTCATACTTGGCGTAGGGGCCCAGAGAGCCGGGACTACTTGGCTCCACAAAGCCCTGATGGCGCAAAGCAATGTCAATATGGGATTTACAAAGGAATACCATATCTGGGATGCGAAATTTAGTCTCCTGGGCCAAGAATTTCAATCCAAGCCAATCAAACCTGATAATTCTTCCGCAGCACTTCGCAGATTAATGCAGGCCGATCACGATATTTACGGCGCATATTTTAAGGGGCTCATTGATAACGATGTCAATGTGACGGGTGACATTACGCCATCTTATTCGTATCTGAGTTCTGAGGATTTCGGGCACATCAAGAATGTGCTCGAAAGGCACGGATTTGATGTCAAAGTAATATTTTTGCTACGCGAACCGGTAGAGAGGCTCTGGTCAGCTTTACGGCTGTCAAAGCGGATCGCAGAACACAAAAGTGAGACAATTTCTGACGATCAATTAACTGAAACGGTCCTGATCGCCGTCGATCATCCACAGCAAATCAGCCGATCCGATTATATTTCAACGATGAACAATCTGGAATCTGTCTTTGACACGCATCAGATACATTATTCTCTGTTCGAAAATCTGTTTACTGAGCGATCGGTTGAAAGACTTGAAGGTTTCTTGGAGATTGAATTGAGAGATATTGATCTTGATGAAAAAATCAATGCCTCCCCTCAGGTTGATCTCCCACCAGGCATTAGAGAAATCATCAAAACCAAATTTGTGGATCAGTACGTCGAATGCCAGAGACGGTTTCCGATTACAAATGTCTTATGGCCCAATTGCCCCTAGTTGCTTCGGATAGCCGTTAATGAGCGCGTAAAATGTCAGTCAGAAAAGCCGAAAGGCGTTTTCCGCGAGCTGTTACAAGAACGTATCCATAAAGCACACCCAAAGCGAAGCGTTCGCAGAGCCCGTTTGGAAAATCAGTTTGCCGGGCCTTCACGGCGGTGCGCCTCGTGATTCAAGCTCTGAATGTGGACAGAGCGAAGCCGTGGGCGAATGGCCGGGGTCGCCAACCAAACGTTATCCGTCGAATCTGACCAGCAAGGCGTGGGCGCACGTCGCGCCGTTGATGCCGGATGCAGAACGTGGGGGCGACCGCACGAGGTCGATTTCCGCAAGGTGATCAACGCGGTGCGTTAGCCGGTGTGCACCAGTTGCGGCAGGCGAATGCCGCCGATCCGCTTCAGTCCCCGGCAGACCGTCTGCGGCCGGATTCGTGAACTGGCCCGTCGCTTTCTGGTCAAGAGCATCGACGCCTCGTGCGCGACTACGAGAAGCGCATCGACGGCACGCGCCATGGTCCTGCTCGCCATGGGCTGCCCGTTCGGGCATGCCGAAAAGCCCCCTACTCCAGTGTCTCTCCCGTAACCAGAATTGACGCCGCTTCGGCGCCCTTCGGGCCCATCATGCCGGCGACCTTGTCCATCGACGCGAGGATCGCGGCCTGCTCCTCCGGCGGCAATGCCGCAAATTGCTTGCGGAATTCGTCATGCAGCATCGGCGGCGCGGAGCGCAGCACCCTCTCCCCTCCGGCGTCAGCCGCGTGTGCACGATGCGCCGGTCGATCGGCGAGCGATGCCGCACCACAAGCCCCCTCTCCTCGAGCTTGTCGAGAATGATGACCACGGTCGGCGCCGAGAGATCGGCATGCTGCGACAGCGCCTTGGTGGTGACCTTGCCGAGATCCCGGGCCGCCTGCAGCACCACGATCTGCGGGATCGTCAGACCCACGGCACGCGCCACCTCGCGCGAGCGCAGATCGATCGCCCGGACAATCCGGCGGATCGCCTTGAAGAGTTTCGCTGCGTCGTCTTTGGATGTCATGCTGTGCCGGTATCGTCTGGTTTCGAGGGTCATTGACGTTCGCAGAGCGCTGACTTGCGCCAGGGGCCGCTTTGCGTTGACACTGTCGGATGAGGCATTTCGCCATCCGGATGTCCGCGCGCCGCGCATCGAACCGGCCCAGGTAGTTATTTGAACTCTAATCGATATGACCCTAACTATATGGCGTCAAATCAATTCGAAAGCGGGGGTGCGCGGCCCAGATGTGCGGAATTTGCGGTGAGATCAATTTCAACGGCGCCATGGCGTCCGCGGCGGCCATCGAGCGGATGGCGGATTGCATGGCGCCACGCGGGCCGAACGGCGCGGGCATCGTCATCCGCGGCAACGCGGGCTTCGGCCACCGCCGGCTGAAAATCATCGATCTCACGGAAAAGGCCGCCCAGCCGTTCGTCGACACGGCGCTGGGGCTTACGATCGCCTTCAACGGCTGCATCTACAACTACCAGGAACTGCGCGCCGAGCTCACGGCCCTGGGGCACACATTCGCCTCGCATGGCGACACCGAGGTGATCCTCAAGGCCTGGTCGCAATGGGGACCGGACGCCGTCGAAAAGCTCCAGGGCATGTTCGCCTTCGCCATCCACGACCGCGACAGCGGCCGGCTCGCGCTGGTGCGCGACCGGTTCGGCATCAAGCCGCTGTATCTCAGCCAGTCAGGCCGCCGCCTGCGCTTCGCCTCCACCCTGCCCGCGCTGCTGAAGGCCGGCGACGTCGACACATCGATCGACCCCATAGCGCTGCACCACTACATGAGCTGGCACGCAGTGGTGCCCGCGCCGCATACCATCCTCAAGGGCGTGCGCAAGCTTCCCGCCGCCACCATCCGCATCTTCCAGCCGGACGGATCCTCCTCGGACACCACCTACTGGCGTCCCGATTTCTCGAAATCCCAGGCAGACCTCAGCTTGAGCGCCGAGGACTGGCGCGACCGGGTGCTCGATGCCCTGCGCCTGGCGGTCAAGCGCCGCATGGTCGCCGACGTGCCCGTGGGCGTGCTGTTGTCGGGCGGTGTGGATTCAAGCCTCATCGTCGGACTGCTGGCGGAAGAAGGCCAGTCGGGCCTGACCACCTTCTCCATCGGCTTCGAGGAAGCCAACGGCGAGAAGGGCGACGAGTTTCAGTATTCCGATCTGATCGCCGATCACTACGGCACCAGGCACAACAAGATCTTCATCCCCTCCGCCGAGATGATGGAGAACCTGCCCTCGGCCATCGCCGCCATGTCCGAGCCGATGGTCTCCTACGACAACATCGGCTTCTACCTGCTCTCGCGCGAGGTCTCTAAGCACATCAAGGTGGTCCAGTCCGGCCAGGGCGCCGACGAGGTGTTCGGCGGCTATCACTGGTATCCGCCGCTGATCAATTCCAACGATCCCGTGGGCGACTATGCGGACGCCTTCTTCGACCGCACCCATGCCCAATTGAGCCGGCATGTCGCGCCGGAGTATCTCGCCGATCACGACGCCAGCCGCGCCTTCGTGGAGGCGCATTTCAACAGGCCCGGCGCGGATGATCCGGTCGACAAGGCGCTCAGGCTCGACACCAACGTGATGCTGGTCGATGATCCGGTGAAACGGGTGGACAACATGACCATGGCCTGGGGGCTCGAGGCGCGCGTGCCCTTCCTCGACCACGAGCTGGTCGAGCTCGCCGGCCGCATCCCGGCCGAACACAAGCTCGCGCAAGGCGGCAAGGGCGTGCTCAAGGAAGCCGCCCGCCTGGTGGTTCCCGCCGCCGTGATCGACCGGCCGAAAGGCTATTTCCCGGTGCCGGCGCTGAAGTACATTCAGGGGGTCTATCTGGACATGGTTCGCGATGCGCTGACCAACGACGCGGCGCGGTCCCGGGGCCTGTTTCGTCAGGAGTACCTGCAGACGCTGTTTGACGCGCCGACCGAGCACATCACCAAGCTGCGCGGTTCGGAACTGTGGCAGGTGGCGCAACTCGAGATGTGGCTGCAGGCGCAAGGGTCTGAGCATGGCGGAGAAGACGCCCAGGCGGCCGAAGGCGGCCTACGACCATCGGCTCCGCCGCATGCGCGACCATGGACTGAAGCCGCCGATCGACGGCGGCGAGGACTCCGCCAAGTCCGGATCCACGATCGACTGCGGCTGGGGACGGCTGGTCTTCGCCGAGACCTTCACCAGGCCCGAGGATCTGGTCGCCACCTTGCGCGAGGAGCGTCCCGACTGCCGCGACATCGCGTTCTACGTGCGCGATCCGCATGTATTGCTGGCCGCTGCCCCCCAGGAGCTGTTTCTCGATCCCTCGCACACCTACCGGCTCGACCTCTCCACCTACCGCCCGGCGCGCAAGAATCCGAAAGGGTTTTTCGTCCGCCGGTTGAGCACCCGCGCGGACGCCGAGGCCATCAACGTCATCTATTCGACACGCGGCATGGTGCCGGTTCGTCCGGAATTCTTCTGGTCCAAGCGCAGCGCCCAGGCAATCACGGTGCTGGTCGCGGAAGACGAGGAGAGCGGCGAAATCCTGGGCACCGTTACCGGGATCGATCACAAGCAGGCCATCGGCGACCAGGGGTTCGATTGCTCCTTGTGGTGTCTGGCCGTCAACCCGCAGGCCCGTCACCCGGGCATCGGCGAGGCCCTGGTGCGCCGGCTGGCGGAACAGTTTCAGGCGCGCGGGCGGCCAATCTCGATCTCTCCGTCATGCATGACAACGAGCAGGCGATCGCGCTTTACGAAAAGCTCGGGTTCCACCGCGTGCCCTTCTTCACGGTCAAGCGCAAGAACCCGATCAACGAGGAATTCTTCGCCGGGCCCGCCACCGACGCCAAGCTCAATCCCTATGGCGCGATCATCGTCAACGAGGCGCGGCGGCGTGGCATCCACGTTGAAGTGACGGATGCCGAAGGCGGTTTCTTCCGCCTCACCTATGGCGGACGCTCGGTCCACTGCCGCGAATCCTTGAGCGAATTCACCACCGGGATCGCCGTCTCCATCTGCGACGACAAGGCGGTCACCCGGCGCGTGGTCGCCGCCGCCGGCGTGCATGTACCCGAGCAGTTGGAAACCGACGACGAAACCGCCATTGAAGCGTTCCTGGAAAAATACGGCAGCGTGGTGGTCAAGCCCGCGCGCGGCGAGCAGGGCCGCGGCGTCTTCGTGCATCTCACCACCATGGGCGAGATCACCGCGGCGATCGACGCCGCCCGGCAGCTCTGCGACCGCGTGCTCATCGAGGAGTTCGTTACCGGCGAGGATCTGCGGCTGATCGTCATCGACTATCGCGTCGTCGCCGCCGCCGTCCGCAGGCCGCCCCGGATCACGGGCGACGGCGAAACCTCGATCCGCGAGCTCATCGCCAAGCAAAGCCGGCGGCGCTCGGCGGCAACCGGCGGCGAATCCGCCATTCCGCTGGACGAGGAAACCCGGCGCTGCGTGGCCGACGCGGGACACACCCTGGATGAGGTCTTGCCCGCCCGCACCGAACTCACCGTGCGCCGCAGCGCCAACCTGCACACCGGCGGCACCATCCACGATGTCACCGGCGAGGTCCATCCCGTGCTCGTCGAGGCCGCGGTCGCTGCCGCGAAGGCCATCGAGATCCCGGTGACAGGCATCGATCTGATGGTCAAGAGCCCCCGCGTGCCCGATTACCGCTTCATCGAGGCCAACGAACGCCCGGGCCTCGCCAACCACGAACCGCAGCCGACGGCGGAACGGTTCATCGACCTGCTGTTTCCGCTGTCGCTGCCGCAGGCCGCGCGCGAAGCACGACGAAAATAGGCTCCCCGAGCCCGACGGGCACAAGCCCGCGAAGCCCCAAAGGAACCACGATGTCCCTGCTTTCCATCGACACCGAGTACCTCTCGAACACCCTTCAGGACCTGCTGGCCACGCCCAGCCCCACCGGCTACACCGACGCCATCGCGCGCAACGTCTGCGGCATGTTGGATCGGTTGGGCGTTTCCTACGAACTGACCCGCCGCGGCGCCATCCGGGCCTGCCTGAAGGGTCGCGACCGGCGTCCCGCGCGCGCCATCGTCTCGCATCTCGACACGCTCGGCGCTCAGGTGAAGACGCTGAAAGACAACGGCCGGCTGGCGCTGGTGCCCATTGGCACCTGGTCGGCCCGCTTCGCCGAAGGCGCGCGCGCCACGATCTTCACCGAGAACGGCAGCTATCGCGGGACCATCCTGCCGATGAAGGCGTCCGGACACACCTACAACGAGGAAATCGACACCCAGCCGGTGGGATGGAATTACGTCGAGTTGCGGGTGGATGCCTTCGCGCGGAACGCCGGGAACCTGGAACGGCTTGGCATCGAGGTGGGCGACACCGTCGCAATCGACCCGCAACCGGAACTGCTCGACAACGGCTTCATCGTCTCGCGGCACCTCGACAACAAGGCGGGCGTCGCGGTGATGCTGGCCGCGATCAAGGCCCTGACCGAGGACGGCACCAAATTGCCCGTCGACATCTTCTGGATCTTCACGATCGCCGAGGAAGTCGGCCACGGCGCCTCCTCGATCCTGACACCGGAGATCGCATCGATGGTCGCCATCGACAATGGCACTTCCGCGCCGGGGCAGAACTCGGATGAATTCGGCGTCACCATTTCGATGGCCGACCAGAGCGGGCCCTTCGACTACCATCTGACCCGCAAGCTGGTGAAACTGTGCCGCGACAACGACATCCGCTACCAGAAGGATGTCTTCCGCTACTATCGTTCGGATGCCGCATCGGCGATCGAGGCCGGCGCGGACGTGCGCACCGCGCTCGCCACCTTCGGCGTCGACGCCAGCCACGGCTACGAGCGCATCCACATGCACGCGCTGCGCTCCCTGGCGGAACTGGTGACGTGCTATGTGGCGAGCCCAATCAAGATCCGCCGCGACGCCGACGAGACCGCGGGCCTCAAGGGTTTCACCCGTCAGCCGATGAGCGAGGCCGACCAGGCGTTGACGCCGGAAGTGAAGGAGCCGGAAGAAGCGATTGGGGAGGCGAAAGCGGAGCCGCAGACATAAATCAGCGCGGTTCGAAGCGTCGGTCAGGTCGACGTGAAATCGCGCAGGGCCTGGGCGCCTCAGGCGGACTGCTTGATTCCGCCCGCCAGCGTCTCACGGGCCTTCTCCACCGTCATCGCTTCATAGCGCTGCAGGCTGGCTTGCGAATTCTGGCCGGTCAGCCGCAGCCGGCGGGCCCGCATCTTGACGACGTGGTTGAACGCCTTGGGCGACACGTCCAGGCCCGGCACAGAAGGATCAGCGGCGCGTCGTCGCCCTTCAGCACCAGCCGCGTCGCGACCGCTTCCGCCACGTTGCCGATTTTCGCCAGAACGAGCGCGAGATCGACAGGCTTGTCGTTCTTGGAGAAGAAGATGACCACGTCATCAATCGTGGCCTTGCCGGTCTGCAGCGCCACGATCGCCTGATCGGTCTGGGTCTGCGCCGCGCCGAACTCGCGCAACTGCGAGCGCACCTTCTCCGCCGCGACCTGCGAGAACAGCTCCACGAGGCGCGGATTACCGGCGATTTCCTCCAGACGCTCACGAATCCCCTTGTCGAGGAACGGAATCAGCCGCTTGGCCGGATCGGGCGGCAGGTCCGAGCGCTTGACCAGCGCTTCCTGGAGATCGGTATCCTTGCGCGCCTTGCCGACAAGGACATCGAATCCGTCAATGGAGATCGACGCCTGCTCATTGTCGGTCACGGTCTTGAGCACTTCGCTTGAACCGCGCCGCACCAGCACGTCGGTGACCATGGCGTTCAGGCCGTTGCTGCGCTCGGCAAGCGCCAGCAGATGGTCCTGCGACTGCGTTTCCGCGATCGACACGAGATCCTCGGTGGTCAGGACAGTGGAATTTTCGATGATCTTGCGGGCGATTTCAATGACGTCGTCTTCGGCGAGACGCTTGGCAAGAACGCGCGGCAAACGGTCGTGATCCCCCACCCGCTCGGCGAGAATCTTGCGCGATTCGTCCTCAAGATGGTCGATGATACCGCTCACGACGGTACCGAAGAGCAAACCGAGCTTGTCGGCCTTGGCGCCGTTGAAGGCAACGAACAGGTCGGTCAGCGCTTCGACCAGTTCGCCGCGATCCACTTCGCCGCCGTTGCTCGCCAGTTCTGTCAATCTCTCAAGAGCTTGCATTCGCGACCCGACTTCCGCCGTTTATCCGTCCCAGCGACCATTCGTAGCGACGGTTAATTTCGTATTTCTTAACGCCAGCCCAGTTCCGCGACCGGCGGCATGTGTCACCGCCCCGGAAAACTACCCGATATTCCATTCACGAAAGATTAACAATTTAAGCGCGCCCCGCGCGGGCTCTGCCCGCACAACTATCGTCGCTGCGCTGCAGCAAACTCAACATATTGATATTAATATGATATTTTAGAAGATCCGAAGCGGACGCGCAGGTCGCGCGGCACGGCACCATATTTTTCTCTTCAATTTGGATCGGACCGCACTTATCGTCGAGACATCATCTGTCTACCAGGGAGGCAGCGATATGATATTAACACGTAGCGTCAACGTCCTAGCCATGTGTGCGGCTTTCTTGTTCATCGCGGCCATTGTTTTCGGCCTTGTTTGAACAAGACGCCACCATCGCTCCCCAGCTTTGACAACCGCAACGGTTAACAAGGCGCGTAAGGGTCCCGCGATCCGGCTGACAGAGCCCAAGGGATCGCGGCGGAGCCACAAGCATTCAGACAGCGACAAACGCCGGCGACATTCGCCGGCGTTTTTGCGTTCCGGGTGTGCCCTGATCCATTGCCTGGACGGCCCCTATTCGGCCGCCTCCATGCGCAGCGGATCGTAGTTGAGAATCGGCGCCAGCCACCGCTCGGCCGTCTCGAGATCCCATCCCTTGCGCGCCGCATAATCGGCCACCTGATCGCGCTCGATCTTGCCAACACCGAAATAGTGACTTTCGGGGTGCGAGAAATAGAGCCCGGAGACGGCGGAGCCCGGCCACATGGCAAAGCTCTCGGTCAATGATATCCCGGTCTGCGCTTCCGCATCGAGCATCGCAAACAGCGTGCCCTTCTCGGTGTGGTCCGGCTGGGCGGGATAGCCCGGCGCGGGACGGATGCCGGCGTATTTCTCGGCGATCAGATCCGCGTCCGAGAGATGCTCCTCGGGCGCATAGCCCCACAGCTCCTTGCGCACAATCTGGTGCAGCCGCTCGGCGAAGGCTTCCGCCAACCGGTCGGCCAGGGCCTGGCTGAGGATCTTGTTGTAATCGTCGTTCGCCTCCCCGTAGGCCTTCGCGAGTTCCGCCTCACCGATGCCCGCGGTCACCGCGAACCCGCCGATGTAGTCGGAAACGCCAGACTCCACGGGTGCGATGAAATCGGCAAGCGCCAGATTGGCGCGGCCGCCGGAGGTCCCTCCCGTACGCGCCATCTGCTGGCGCAACGTGTGCAGACGCACATGCTCCTGCGCGCGCGCCTCATCCTGATAGAGCACGATGTCGTCGCCGTCGGCCGCCGCCGGCCAGAACCCGACGACGCCATTGGCCTTCAGCTTCCTGCCCGACACGATCTCGTCGAGCATCTTGCGCGCGTCGTCGTAGAGCGCCTTGGCGGCGGGACCGTAACGGTTGTCCGTGAGCACGCCGGGAAACATTCCCTTGATCTCCCAGGCGGAGAAGAACGGCGTCCAGTCGATCAGATCGACAAGCTCCTCAAGCGGGAAATCGGTCAGCGCCCTGGTGCCGAAAAAGCCCGGCCGAACGGGCCGATGGGTCTTGAAGTCCGGCTTGAAGCTGTTGGCCCGCGCATCCTTGATCGACACCCGCGCCTTGTTCTGGCGGCTGCGCGCGTGCGTTTCGGCGATCTGCACGTATTCCTCGCGCACCTCGTCGTAGAAGGCGCCGCGGTCGTCGCTCATCAGCCGCGAGCACACGCCCACCGCCCGGCTGGCGTCGGTCACATAGATCGACTGGCCGCGCGCGTAATTGGGATGGATCTTGACGGCCGTATGCACCCGGCTCGTGGTCGCACCGCCGATCAGCAGGGGAATGTCGAACCCCTCCCGCTCCATCTCGCCGGCCAGATGGCACATCTCATCGAGCGACGGCGTGATCAGCCCGCTCAGGCCGATGATGTCGACCTTCTCGGCCCGCGCCGCCTCCAGGATCTTGGCCGGGGGCACCATCACGCCCAGATCGACGACCTCGAAATTGTTGCACTGGAGCACGACGCCGACGATGTTCTTGCCGATGTCGTGCACATCGCCCTTCACCGTCGCCATCAGCACCTTGCCGGCGTTCGAGCGGCCCTCGCCGCCGCGCAGGCGCTTCTCCTCCTCCATGAAGGGCATCAGGTGGGCCACAGCCTGCTTCATGACGCGCGCCGACTTCACCACCTGCGGCAGGAACATCTTGCCCGCGCCGAACAGATCGCCCACCACATTCATGCCGGCCATCAGCGGCCCCTCGATGACGTGCAGGGGACGTTCGGCCTCAAGCCGCGCTTCCTCGGTATCCTCGATGATGAAATCCGTGATGCCGTTGACCAGCGCGTGTTCAAGCCGCTTGATCACCGGCTGATCGCGCCAGGCCATGTCGACGACGCGCGCCTTGCCGCCCTCGCCGCGCCAGCGCTCGGCTACCTCGAGCAGCCGGTCGGTGCCGTCGGCGCGGCGGTTGAGCACCACGTCCTCGCAGCAGTCGCGCAGTTCCGGATCAAGCTCGTCATAGACCGCGAGCTGGCCCGCGTTGACGATGCCCATATCCATGCCGGCGGCAATCGCGTGATACAGGAAGATCGAGTGCATCGCCTCGCGCACGGGCTCGTTGCCGCGGAAGGAGAACGACAGGTTCGACAGGCCGCCCGAGATATGGGCATGCGGCAGATTCGCGCGAATCCAGCGCGTGGCCTCGATGAAGTCGACGCCGTAGTTGTTGTGCTCCTCGATGCCGGTCGCCACCGCGAAGATGTTCGGATCGAAGATAATGTCTTCCGGCGGGAAGCCCACCGTGTCGACCAGAATGTCGTAGCTGCGCTTGCAGATTTCCTGCTTGCGCGCCTGGGTGTCGGCCTGGCCGGTCTCGTCGAACGCCATCACGACGATGGCCGCGCCATAGGCGCGCGCCAGCCGGGCGTGATGGATGAACGCCTCCTCGCCTTCCTTCATCGAGATCGAGTTGACGATGCCCTTGCCCTGGATGCACTTCAGCCCGGCCTCGATCACCGTCCATTTCGACGAGTCGATCATGATCGGCACCCGGGCGATGTCCGGCTCCGCGGCGATCAGGTTGAGAAACGTGACCATCGCCTGCTCGGAGTCGAGCAGGCCCTCGTCCATGTTGACGTCGATGATCTGGGCGCCATTCTCCACCTGGCTGCGCGCCACATCCAGCGCGGCGGCATAGTCGCCTTCCTTGACCAGCTTGCGGAACCGCGCCGAGCCGGTGACGTTGGTGCGCTCGCCGACGTTGACGAAATTCGTCTCCGCCGTGAGCGTAAAGGGCTCCAGGCCCGACAGCCGCATGTGCCGCGGCACATCGGGTATCGCG
This sequence comes from Breoghania sp. L-A4, assembly GCF_003432385.1. NCBI lineage: Bacteria > Pseudomonadati > Pseudomonadota > Alphaproteobacteria > Hyphomicrobiales > Stappiaceae > Breoghania > Breoghania sp. L-A4. The sequence continues at coordinate 3,673,680 of NZ_CP031841.1, forward strand.
CGCGGCGCCTTGCCCGCCACCGCATCCGCGATGGCGCGGATGTGATCCGGCGTGGTGCCGCAACAGCCGCCCACCACATTGACCAGCCCGGCTTGCGCGAACTCGCCCAGCATCTCGGCCATGGCCTCCGGGCTTTCGTCGTATTCGCCGAATTCGTTCGGCAGCCCGGCGTTGGGATAGGCGCACACGAGCGTGTCGGCGTGGCGCGACAGATCGGCGATATGGGCGCGCATCTCGCGCGCGCCGAGCGCGCAGTTGAGACCCACGGTCAGCGGCGACGCGTGGCGGATCGAGTTCCAGAAGGCTTCCGGCGTCTGGCCGGAGAGCGTGCGCCCGGACAGATCGGTGATCGTGCCGGACACCATCACCGGCAGCCGCACACCCTTCTCGTTGAACACTTCCTCGATCGCGAACAGCGCCGCCTTGGCGTTCAGCGTGTCGAAGACGGTCTCGACCAGGAGGATGTCCGCACCGCCGTCGATCAGCCCGCGCGCGGCTTCCGCGTAGGTGGCGCGCAGATCGTCGAAATTCGCCGCGCGATAGCCGGGATCGTTCACGTCCGGCGAGATCGACGCCGTGCGGTTGGTCGGCCCGATGGCGCCGGCGGCGAAGCGCGGACGCGAGGGGTCGCTCTCGCCGACGCGGCGGCAGGCATCCTTGGCGAGCCGCGCGCCCTCCACGTTCAGCTCGTAGGCGAGGTCCTGCATCGCGTAGTCGGCCTGCGCGATGGTGGTGGAGGAAAACGTGTTGGTCGCGACAATGTCCGCGCCCGCTTCCAGATAGGCGATGTGAATGTCGCGGATCGCATCCGGCTGGGTCAGGTTCAACAGATCGTTGTTGCCCTTCAGGTCCTGCGACCAGTTGGCGAAGCGCGGCCCGCGAAAGCCCGCCTCGTCCAGCCGCAAGTCCTGGATCATCGTCCCCATGGCGCCGTCGAGCACCAGAATGCGATCCCGGGCGATCGCGCGCAGCCGTTCCTGCGGCGTGACCGATGTGGTGGCGTCAGATGTCATTACGCGGCCCTCTGTTCGCCATTGCGCGGACGCAGGCCCAGCAAGTGGCAGATCGCGAACACCAGATCCGCCTTGTTCATCGTGTAGAAGTGGAAATCCGAAATGCCCCGGCCGACGAGATCCATCACCTGCTCGGCGGCGACGGCGGCGGCGACCAGCTTGCGGGTCTCCTCGTCGTCGTCCAGGCCCTGGAAATTCTCAGCCAGCTTCGCCGGAATGGACGTTCCGCATTTCTTCGAAAACGACGCCACCTGGGTGAAATTGTGGATCGGCGTGATGCCGGGGACGATCGGAATGGTGATGCCGGCCGCGCGCACCCGCTCCAGAAAGCGCTCGAACAGATCGTTGTCGAAGAAGAACTGCGTGATCGCCCGGCTGGCGCCCGCATCGACCTTGCGCTTGAGATTGTCCAGCTCCACGCCCCAGTCCGCGCTTTCGGGATGGCGCTCGGGATAGGCGGCGACCGAGATGTCGAAATCGCCAATGGCCCGGATACCCGAGACCAGCCCGGCCGCATTCACGTAGCCCTCGGGATGCGGCTTATAGGCGGCGCCCAACCCGTCGACCGGATCCCCGCGCAGCGCCACGATGTGGCGCACGCCGATGTCCCAGTAATCCTGGATCACCGCATCGACCTCCGCGCGGCTGGCCGCCACGCAGGTCAGATGCGCGGCCGGCTTAAGCTCGGTCTCGCGCAGGATCCGCGCCACCGTGTTGTGGGTGCGCTCGCGGGTGGATCCGCCCGCGCCATAGGTGACGGAGACGAAGGACGGCGCCACCGGCGCCAGCCTTTCGATCGACCGCCACAGGGTCTTTTCCATCGCCTCGGATTTGGGCGGAAAGAATTCAAAGGAGACTTCGATCGCGGCGTCGCGCGCGGATGGCGCGTGCTTGGCTGAAGGGGACATGTCAGGCGACCTCACGTCTTGAGACAGCTCGCCGCGCATCGCCGGTTTCAGGCGTATTGCGCGCAAGCCATAAAGTTACTGTCAGCTGATCCGTGCGGCCGGCCTCGGGCGCCAGATCACGAATGGACACAAGGTCCAGTCCGGCCGCGGTCATCCACGCGGCCACATGTTCATGCGAGAAACCGAGCCTGCGATGCGCATGCTCGACACGCAGGAATTCCAGATCATGGGGCGCGAAATCCACCACCAGAAGCCGCCCGCCGGGGCGCAGGGCCCGCGCCGCCTCGGCGATCGCGCCAGCCGGATCGTCGAGGTAGTGAAGCACCTGGTGCACCGCCACCACGTCGAAGGCCTCCGGCTGCGCCGGCAGCGCGTAGATGTCGCCATGCCGGACCTGGGCGCCGGAAACGCCGCTGCGCTCGAGATTGGCCCGCGCCACCCGGAGCATGTCGTGACTGGTATCAAGACCCAGACCAAATTCGTAACGATCGGAAAACAGATCGAGCAGCCGGCCCGTACCCGTGCCCAGATCGAGAAATCGCTCAAAGGGCGCCGGTCCCACGATTTCCCGCATCGCCAACTCAACCGCGTCTTCGGCAACATGCAGGGCGCGCATGGTGTCCCAAAGCTCGGCGTGCGCGCCGAAGTAGGCCGCCGCCGCCTCCGCATGGGCGCGCTTGATGGCGGCGAGCCGGACGCGGTCCCGCGCGATCACCGGATCGTCGGGCTCGATCTTCGACAGAACGGAGGAGACGAGCGCGCCGCGCGCGCCTTCCGCCAGCCGGTAGTAGACCCAGGAGCCCTCGGGAAAGCGCTGCACGAGACCCGCCTCCGTCAGCAGTTTCATGTGGCGCGAGATCCGCGGCTGGCTCTGGCCGAGAATGGCGGTGGCGTCCTTGACCGTCAGTTCGCCCTCTTCCAGCAGCGCCAGCAGCCGTACGCGCGTCGCCTCTCCTGCCGCACGCAGGCCGGCCAGCAAATCGTCGAGCGACAAACGCGGCCCGTCACCGGTTGCGTCTCGCTCCGCCGCGGGGCTTCGCGCTGCGACACTGGACGCAGCAGGGCCGGAGACCGCATCGCGGCCGGCGTCCATGAGCTCGGCGTGATCGAGAACCAGGGTCGGATCCATTGTCACCACTTCCAATGCAATAGTCGGATATAAAGATATCTTTATACCTAAATCGAAAGGGGATGCAAGGACCGCATGCACCGGCACGCCGCCGTGAAGGTGAAACGGGCGTCAAAATGGGGGAAAGGCGTATCCTGGAGCGTCGAGAGAACCGTGCCGCACGCCGGCGTGGCTCCGCGCCCTCAGCGGAGGACATGAGCCTGAAGGAAAGCGTGGCTGGCAAGCGCGCGCGGCAGCCAAACGATCCGGCCGGGTATTGGCCTCGGTCCCGGCCGGATCATCCGGCTCGCACGTCCGCCACGCGCGTGCCCGGGAGCGGTGCCGCGCGGGGTTTGCGCAGGGCACCGAATTCTTGTGCAAATGGTCAGGAAATCATGGCCGCGTCCGTGTCAAATCACACAGGGACGAACAGCCTCATCAATACCAAGCCGCCCATCCGCCTGACGGACCCGCCAGTGGATCCAAAAAACAATCGAAACGCGAAGCGCCGCCCCCGAAGGCCGGGAGCGGCGGCTGTTCAGCTCGCGATGCGTTGGTCTGTCCACAGTCCCAGCGCGTGACGCGCCTTTTCCATGGTCAGGGCCTGAAAGCGGTTGAACGTGGTCATCCGCTCCTCGGCCGACAGGCGATGGCGCCATGGGCCGACCTTGATCAGGGCCTGAACGGTCATCGGCGACAGACCGCAGGCGCGGGCGACAATGATGAACGGGTCGGTCTCGGTGCGCACCATCCAGTGCTTGGCCGCTTCCAGAGAAATCCCGCCAAGATAGGCAAAGGCGGCGACGGCCTCGGGGAACCGGTCCTCCTCGGCAAAGCGGCGCAACACCTGCTCGGTCACCTGATCGCGGCTCGCCATGCCCATGACAGTCTCATGAGCGGTCTCGAAATCGTAGCGTGAGAGCCAGTATTCATTGGACATCTGTTGAGCCGCGAGACGCGCGGCTTCCGGGATCTTGTCGGCCGTGCCCGTTTCGCCCTGGTCGAGCAACTCCTGGCGCACCTGCTGCGTGGCCACGGAGATGAGCTTGACGATGGCCTCTTCCTGCAGATCGTTGCGACGGCCCAGTTCCATCTGCAGCCGTTCGTCCTGCGCGGCGGCATCCACCAGCGTCGCCATCCCCTGCTCGGAGAAGGTCGCGCCCTGATTGCCCGCCACCCGGCGCTTGACCGACGGATCGCCCCGGTCGACGAGAACGTCGGTGATCATTTCCGACAAGACGTCGCGCCCGGCGATCGCCAGCATATGTTCCTGATCCTTGTGGCGAGCGATCTCGACAAGGTCGGGATCGCGCAACAGGGTGGATCTCTCCAGCAGCGGCATCGCCACGTCGATAATGTCATTGGCCAGGCGCAGCACGATGGTTTCGGGCGCGCGGCGAAGCTCGGCCAGTTCCTCGGCCATGTAGCGTCGGGAGGGATCGTCGGCGAAGTCGGCCAGGCGCAGCAACACCGCGTCATAGGTGTCCATCTGCTCCTTGGAGCAGGTCTTGGACGTCAACCTGAACAGACTGACGACATGCCGCGTAAGCTCGGCGCGCTGTTCCGCGGATGCGCCGCGTTCCAGCATCGAGAAGTTGACCAACTCTGTTTTAATCGGCTCGCCCATGATTACCTCGGTGTCCAATCAATCCCAATTTGCAATTTTCTAACATCGATAAATTAATCAAAAAGCATTCGCGGGAGAAATAATTGATACGTAGTTGATCCTCTATTTCATATATTTTGAATACACCTCAGTTCATATACGAATACAATAAAATTCAAATTCACCTAAAATCTTATCGTCATGCAAAAAAGCCGGGAGATCCGCCACCCGATGGCCTTTCCAGCAGGCGCGTTCACGCTATACTGCCGCCATGGACAGCAGGCGCCCCGGCGAAATTCAGCTCATCGACGATCCGGCCCGGGTCGCCAATGACGCGTCCCTCGTCTTCATCGGCCATATCGAGACTCCCTGGAGCGACCGTCACGCCTGCCCCAGACGCGGCAAGGACAGCGATGCGGTTTGCAGAATCGCAATGAAACCGCAATTCCTGCCGGGGCTGAAGTCCGTCGAGGGCTGCAGCCACCTCCACATTCTCTACTGGATGCACGAGGCCCGGCGCGACCTGATCGTACAGGCCCCGGCCTTCGACGAGACGACGCATGGGGTTTTCGCCCTGCGCTCGCCGGCGCGGCCCAATCCGATCGCACTTTCGGTGGTCGAGTTGCTGGCAGTGCACGACGACGGCCTGTCGGTGCGCGGGCTCGATTGCCTGAACGGCACGCCGCTTATCGACATCAAGCCGTATTTCGCCGCGACCGATTCCGTGCCGCACGCCCGTGTCGCCTGGCGTGAGACGATCACCCATCCGGGACGGCGGTCCACCGGCCGGACGGATCCCGTGCCGGAAGACACCGTCTGACCGCATCGCGGCGCCCGTCCAGATAGCGTTCGTTTAGCCTATACCGGTCCCCTTCCCCTGCGTGATAGACTGCCGCCGCGCCCATGCGCCGTCCGCAGCGGCGCCACCACGGAATTTTTGAGGAGACGCTGATGCGCATACCCGCAGGATGGCCCGGCCCCAAACCGTGCCGCACCCTCACGCAGCTCGCCGTCCTTGCGGCACTCGTGGTTCCGCCACTGACCGGCGCAAGCGCGATGACGCCGCCCCCGACGCTCGCGGAAGTCGCGCCTTCCCCCACCTCCGGTGTCGCTCTGGCGCTGGTGCTGCTCAACGACGTGTCCAAGAGCATCGACAACGACGAGTTTGAAATGATCAAGAACGGCTATCGCGCGGCCTTCTCGGATCCGGACATCCTCGCCGCGGTGCAGGCCAACGCGGGCGGCATCGCCATCACCTACGTGGAATTTTCCGGCAAGGATGAGATCGTTACCGTCAAGGAATGGAGCGTGATCACCGACGAGCCCTCGACCCGCGCCTTCGGCGATGCTGTCGCCGCCGCGCCACGATCCAGCGCCGGCAACACCGCGCTCGCCGCCAGCCTGCGCCAGGCCACATATCTGCTCACCAGCGGCAATTTCGGGACGGCGCGCAAGGTTATCGACATCGCCAGCGACCATGCATCCGACTTCGGCCGCTCGGCCTCTGCGCGCGACGCCGCCGTCAAGGCCGGTATCACCATCAACGCGCTGCCGATCGTTGACGATCATCCGCTGGGCACCATCAACGGCCAGCTGACCTATTCGGCCAACAGTCAGAGACCCGGCGGCATCGCCAATTTCTATCGCCGTGAAATCATCGGCGGCGACGGCAGCTTCGTCGTCGAGGCCCGCGACTACAGAGCCTTTTCGGCGGCGCTGAAGCGCAAGCTGTTGCGCGAACTGTTGGCCCGGCGCTTCTGACCATCCCGCGAAGGCCCGTCCGTAGCGCCGAGCACAATAATCAAAAAAAAGGCCGGTATCCGAAGATACCGGCCAGTCGCACCCACCCGATTTCGCTCGTGCGGTCCTGGAGAGAAAGACGACAGGCGCCTGTCCCTCCGAGATCGCTGAAATCGGGCACCCGGGAACCGAATTCCCAATTGCCCCACCCTCTGAGGAGGCGGGCAATCGTGCCTGCCGGTCACAGCCGCCGGCGGCGGAAGCGGACAGCGCGCCCGCTTCCCGTGTTCAGCGGCGGATCAGGCCAGATCGAACCGATCCGCGTTCATGACCTTGGTCCACGCAGCCACGAAGTCCTTCACGAACTTCTCCTGGCAATCGTCCTGGGCATAGACTTCGGCGTAGGCGCGCAGGATCGAGTTCGAGCCGAATACCAGATCCATGCGCGTCGCCGTCCAGGCAACGGCACCGGTCTTGCGGTCGCGGATCTCGTACAGGTTGTTACCCGTCGGCTTCCACTCGTAGGCCATGTCCGTGAGGTTGACGAAGAAGTCCGTCGTCAGGGCTCCTTCACGGTCGGTGAAGACACCGTGCCTGGTGCCGCCATGGTTGGTGCCCAGCACACGCATGCCACCGACCAGAGCGGTCATCTCATGCGCGGTCAGACCCATCAGTTGGGTGCGGTCGAGCATCAGCTCTTCCGGGCTGACCGCATAGTCCTTCTTGAGCCAGTTGCGGAAGCCGTCGTGGATCGGCTCGAGCGGCTCGAACGATTCCGCATCCGTCATGGCGTCGGTCGCGTCGCCGCGGCCCGGCGCGAAGGGCACGGAGACGGAGAAGCCAGCCGCCTCGATGGCTTTTTCGACGCCGACGTTGCCGGCGAGAACGATCACGTCGGCGATGCTCGCGCCGGCGTCAGCCGCAATCGGCTCGAGAACCGACAGCACCTTGGTCAGACGCGCCGGCTCATTGCCTTCCCAGTCCTTCTGCGGAGCCAGGCGGATGCGGGCGCCATTGGCGCCGCCGCGCATGTCGGACCCGCGATAGGTGCGGGCGCTGTCCCAGGCGGTGGAGACCAGTTCGCTGATGCTCAAGCCGCTGGCGGCGATCTTCGACTTGATGTTGCCGATGTCATAGTTGACCGGGCCTTCCGGGATCGGATCCTGCCAGATCAGGTCTTCCTTCGGCACGTCCGGGCCGACGTAGCGCGCCTTCGGACCCATGTCGCGGTGAGTCAGCTTGAACCAGGCCCGCGCGAACGTGTCCTTGAAGTACTCCGGATCCGCCATGAACTTCTCGCAGATGGCGCGATAGGCGGGGTCCATCTTCATGGCCATGTCGGCGTCGGTCATCATCGGGTTGTGACGGATCGACGGATCGCTCGCGTCGACCGGCTTGTCTTCTTCCTTGATATCGATCGGCTCCCACTGCTGGGCGCCGGCCGGGCTCTTGCGCAGTTCCCACTCGTAACCAAACAGCAAATCGAAGTAGCCCATGTCGAACTGGGTCGGATGCGTCGTCCAGGCGCCCTCGAGGCCCGAGGTAACCGCATTGGCGGCCTTGCCGCCCATGTTCGGGTTGGACCAGCCAAAGCCCTGCTCCTCGATGCCGGCGGCTTCCGGCTCCGGACCCAGCGCTTCCGCGCTGCCATTGCCGTGGGTCTTGCCGACGGTGTGGCCGCCCGCGGTCAGGGCCGCGGTTTCCTCGTCGTTCATCGCCATGCGGGCGAAGGTCTCGCGCACCTGCGCGGCGGTCTTCAGCGGATCCGGAGTGCCGTTGACGCCTTCCGGGTTCACATAGATCAGGCCCATCTGCACGGCGGCGAGCGGGTTTTCCATGGTGTCCGGCTTGCCGACGTCGTCATAGCGGTTGTCGCTCGGCGCAAGCCATTCCTTCTCGGCACCCCAGTAGATGTCGATTTCCGGGTGCCAGATGTCCTCGCGGCCGAAGGCGAAGCCGAAGGTCTTCAGGCCCATGGACTCATAGGCCATGTTGCCGGCCAGGATCATCAGATCGGCCCAGGAGACCTTGTTGCCGTATTTCTTCTTGATCGGCCACAGCAGGCGGCGGGCCTTGTCGAGGCTGACGTTGTCCGGCCAGGAATTCAGCGGCGCGAAGCGCTGGTTGCCCGTGCCGCCGCCGCCACGGCCATCGGCCAGACGGTAGGAACCGGCGGAGTGCCACGCCATGCGGATCATCAGGCCGCCGTAGTGTCCCCAGTCAGCGGGCCACCACTCCTGGCTGTCGGTCATCAGCGCGCGGACGTCGTTCTTCAGCGCGTCGACGTCGAGCTTCTTCAGCTCTTCGCGATAGTCGAAGTCGGGGCCCATCGGATTGGTCTTGGTGTCGTGCTGGTGAAGAATGTCGAGATTGAGAGCATTCGGCCACCACGCCATGTTCGACGAGCCGGTCTCGGTCATCGAACCGTGCATCACCGGGCATTTCGCCGAACTGTCGTTCACGTCTTTCAGCTTAGCGTCCATTTTTCTCTCCGATTGTGTTCCGCAGTGCGTTCGCGGCAAATGCGGGTCGACGACTCCGATGGCAGGACATCCCGCCTGAGCCAGACCCGCTTTCGCCAACGGTCACCGAGTTCTGTTTGTCCGATACGGCGCGCCGGCGCTCGTCGTCAGGATTGAGTTAAAGATCATGGCGAATCTCCCATGATTGAAACTTGCACAGACAGAATGCACCCTTCTTTTGATAAATTCTAATTTGATTGCATGATCATCGCGATAAGAATATCTTATCGTCCATGATCACGATCAAACAGCTTCGATATTTTGACGCCCTGGCCCGCCACCGTCATTTCGGCAAGGCGGCGAAGGCCTGCGCCATCTCGCAGCCGGCGCTGTCGATCCAGATCCGAGACCTGGAGGGCCATCTGGGAATCAACCTCGTCGAGCGCCGCCCAAACGATGTCTGTCTGACCAGCGAGGGCGACGAGATCGCGCGCAGGGCCGGCAACATACTCGCCGAGATCCGCGACCTGATGGACTATGGCCATCACGCAGCGGGCGTCATGAGCGGTCCGCTGCGCCTGGGAATTATACCGTCAATCGCGCCCTATTTGTTGCCCCGCATGCTGGCGCGGCTGAACGGGACCTATCCGGACATCGAACTGAAACTGCGCGAGACGCTGACGGCGACGCTGATCGAGGAACTGCTGCGCGGCGAACTGGACGCGGTGGTCGCCGCGCTCCCCGCCGATACGCCGGAAACGGAATCCCTTGGATTGTTCGAGGACCGCTTCCTGCTCGCAACCCACGCGCGGCCGGATCTTGACGAGCGCAAACGGGTCAAGCCGTCGTCGATCGCCGATGAAAACCTGATGCTGCTTGAAGAAGGCCACTGCCTGCGCGATCAGGCCCTGACCTATTGCGCCAACCTGCATGGCCGTTCCGGCCGGACGTCGGATTTCGGCGCCACCAGCCTGACCACGGTGATGCAGATGGTCGCCGCCGGCTACGGTGTCACCCTGCTTCCCGAAATGTGCATCGACGTCGAGGTCCGCGACGAGCGCATCGCCCTGCTGCGCTTCACGGAACCGCAGCCCTCGCGAACCATCGGTCTTCTCTGGCGCAAGACATCGCCGCGCAAGCAGGATTTCATCGCTCTTGGCGAACTGATCGCGGAGGTCGCCGAAGAACTCAGCGGCCCCTGCGCCATGCGGTTCCCCGGCGAGGCGGCCCAATAGCCGATCGGACGGCTGCCTATCTCGGCGCCGCCACACCGCACACACTGGAGCGGATCAGGAAACGGCGCTCGCGGCCATTGTCGAGCGAAAACATGCCGCCGCGCCCGGGCACCACGTCGAGGATCAGGTCGGTGTGCTTCCAGGCCTCGTATTGCGCGGCGCCAATATAGAACGCTGCGCCCCCGGCGTCGCCAACGAGCACATCATGATCGCCAAGAAGGAAGTCACCGATTGCGTAGCACATCGGCGACGAACCATCACAGCAGCCGCCGGACTGGTGAAACAGGACCGGTCCCGCGTCTGCAACAATCTCGGCGAGAAGGTCCAGCGCGGCGCCGGTTACGGAGATCTGCATGACAAATGCCCAAGGAATGTCGGCGACCCGGCCGAAACCGGGCCGCCTGGAGGAACTGCGCCCGAAGTACGTCGGGAGACCGTCCGCGCGCAGCATTTGATACCAATGGTCACAACGACTGGACCGCGTCGCGCTTCTCGAACGATGCCCCGCATCGCCCTGCGAACCGCTCCTTGCCAGACATCGCGCAAAGCCGCTCAGAAGAAGCCGAGCTTCTGCGGAGCGTAGCTGACCAGCATGTTCTTGGTCTGCTGGTAGTGGTCGAGCATCATCTTGTGGGTCTCGCGGCCAATTCCCGACTGCTTGTAGCCGCCGAATGCGGCGTGTGCCGGATAGGCGTGATAGCAGTTGGTCCACACGCGACCGGCGTGGATCGCCCGGCCGAAGCGGTAGGCGCGGTTGCCGTCGCGGGTCCACACGCCGGCGCCGAGGCCATAGAGCGTGTCATTGGCGATTTCGAGCGCCTCGGCGTCATCCCTGAAAGTCGTAACCGCGACCACGGGACCGAAGATCTCCTCCTGGAAGATCCGCATCTTGTTGTGACCCTTGAACACCGTCGGCTTGACGTAGTAGCCGCCGGCGAGATCGCCCGGCAGTTGATTGCGTTCCCCGCCGATCAGACACTCGGCCCCTTCCTGCTTGCCAATGTCGATGTAGCTCAAAATCTTCTCGAGCTGTTCGCTGGATGCCTGAGCGCCGATCATCGTCGCGGGATCGAGCGGATCGCCCTGGATGACGGCCTCCACCCGTTTCAACGCCCGTTCCATGAAGCGCTCGTAGATCGATTCCTGAATCAGCGCGCGGCTCGGGCAGGTGCACACCTCGCCCTGATTGAGCGCGAACATGACAAACCCCTCGATCGCCTTGTCGAAGAAGTCGTCATCGGCCGCCAGAACGTCCTCGAAGAAGATGTTCGGCGACTTGCCGCCGAGCTCCAGCGTGACGGGGATGAGGTTCTGGCTGGCATACTGCATGATCAGCCGGCCGGTCGTGGTCTCGCCGGTGAAGGCGATCTTGGCGATACGCGGGCTTGACGCCAGAGGCTTGCCGGCCTCCAGGCCGAAGCCGTTGACGACGTTGAGCACGCCAGGCGGCAGCAGATCGCCGATCAGGTCCATAAGCAGCATGATCGAGGCCGGGGTCTGTTCGGCCGGCTTCAGCACGACGCAATTGCCCGCGGCAATCGCCGGCGCCAGCTTCCAGCAGGCCATCAGCAGCGGGAAGTTCCACGGGATGATCTGACCGACGACGCCGAGCGGTTCGTGAAAATGGTAGGCGACCGTGTCCTTGTCGATCTCCGAGATCCCGCCTTCCTGGGCGCGCAGGACACCGGCGAAATAGCGGAAATGGTCGATGGCGAGCGGCAGATCGGCGATCGTCGTCTCACGGATCGGCTTGCCGTTGTCCCAGGTCTCGGCCAGCGCCAGCAGATCGAGATTGTCCTCCATGCAATCGGCGATGCGGTTCAGAACCAGCGCGCGATCCGCAACGCTGGTGGCCGCCCAGCCATCCTTGGCCGCGTGGGCCGCATCAAGGGCGCATTCGACGTCTTCGGCGTTGGAGCGGGCAATCTGGCACAGCACCTGGCCGTTGACCGGCGAAGTGGTCTCGAAATAGGCGCCCGTGGCCGGCTCGACCCACTGACCGCCGATGAAATTGTCGTATCGCGTCGCAAACGGCGACTTGACCGAACGGGTCACGTCCATCTTGTTCATGCTGTCCTCCCAAACGTGATGCCGCGACACGCGGCGTCTGGGAGTCAGCCTGCCGCAGCGACAGAGCACTGTCAGCCGGGGGAACCGGAGCGTGGAAGGCAAGTGTCTCAGATTTGCGACACTCGGGGCGCCGCGCGTCACCGCGCCCGGCACTAATGCGGGTCGCGACGGACACGGCCGAGTTTGCGATAGAACGTGGCCCGGCTGATGCCGAGCGCCTTGGCCGCCGCCGAAACGTTGCCGTCCACCCGCGCAAGTGTCCGCTTCATGGCGGCACGCTCCGCCCGTGCGAGATCCTCCGAGGGACACGTGCGGCCGCCAGCGTCGTCACCGGCCGGAACCGGCTTGCCGAGCCATTCGCTGGTTGGACCCAGCACACGCCGGGCGGCGCGCGTGGCGCCGACGACGAGATCGTCTTTGTCGAGAGCAAGCAGACTGGCGGAACCGCTTTTTGCATCCGGCGTGAGCACGATGCGACGATCGGGAAAGGCCTGGCGGAAAGCAACCGCTTCGATGGCCCGCGCCGCATCGCCGACCGCCACGGAAATCAGATTGACGAAACTCTCCGTCAGATCTGCCCGGCACGACGACACGTCGAGGGCCGCCGCCAGATTGCCCTCGTGGTCATAGACCGGCGCCGTGGTGCAACTGAGCGCGGTGTTGCGGGAAAAGAAATGCTGATCGCAGTGGATCGTCAGCGGCCGCCGCTCGACCAGACAGGTGCCGATACCGTTGGTCCCCTCGGCGTCCTCGCTCCAGACCGATCCGGTCCACAGCCCCCAGGCACGGAACGTATCATCATCGGCAACCGCGCCTCGGCGATCGACCGGAACGCCGTCGGTATCGGCCAGGAGCACGCAACAGCCGACGCCGCCGACGGCGAGATAAAGCCGGTCAAGACTCGATTGGGCCGCGCGCAGCAACGGCTCCATGCGCTGGCGCGCTTGATCGAATTCGCGGGAACCGAGCCTCCGCGGCGGCTTGTAATCGGCCGGATCGAGCCGGTGCAGACGCGACGAGCGCTGCCAGGACGCGACCAGCGACGAGGTCGCCGCGGCGCCAGACCCCAGCGCCGCCTCGACACGATGCGCATGATGGCCGCCGTGCACAACGTCCATGTGTTCCTCCCAGAACACGCCCTTGGGCTCGCCCGTACGCCAACTCCCTGCCACAGGCTTCCTCCCCGCGGCGGCTGGCGAACGGACACACTACTTTATCCCGCGTTCCCGAACGCAGGTCAATTCGTCGAACGGCAAAGGCGCCAGCCGCCCGTGCGCTTACTCCTCATAGATCCACTGCTCGGGCATGTTCGCGATGACTGTCTCGCCCGGCGTGACAACACCCGGCTTCTCCACCCAGGCCACAAGCCCGCGCAGGCGCTTGGCCACCTTGGGAAACAACAGGTCCAACCCCTCGCGCTCGGGGAAATGCGCGGCGATCCCCTTGCCGGCGGAGCGGCAGGGCGCGTTCTGGCCGTCCACCCGCAGCACCGCGCCGTTCTCGAACACAAGCCGCGTCCGCGGCGGAATCATCGACAGCCTCGGCAGTCCCTCGAGCACCAGATTGGCGCCGATCCATTCCGGCAGCAGCCGATCGATCTCCATCAGCCGCGCGACCTCCTCCAGCTCATCGGCGGCAAGCACCGAGAGCTGGCGCTCGTTGCGCATTTCGGTGCCGCGCGGATACCACGGCTCGCGTCCGCCCGAACGCCGGGTGGTGCCCGCGTGCACATCGCCGGGAATGCCGTCAAAGGTAAACGGGAGGTCGTCGACCTGGGTGGTCGCGAAATCCTCGCCCATGGCGGCCAGAACGCGGGAAACACGCCCCGTCAGCCTGCGTGCGGGAACAATGCGCGTGGCATCATCGGGAAACAGCTCTGCGGTCATGGGACCTCTCGCGAATATCAGGACAGGCCCCAGAAATAGGCGCAAAGCCTGAAGCTGTCGAGAGACCCGGATACTCCGCCGCGCCAACAGCCTAGAGCGTTTCCTTGTCAAATGGACCCATTCTGCGGAGATGAATTTTGTCGAGGATCAAGAGGATTGGCGAAGGGCATATCGCGGATATGGCCGAGACGGGCCTCGCCGATAATCGGGAAAATTCATCCCGCCCAAAGGGTTGGTCGAAACCGGCCGTCCGCCGCGTCAACGGCCTCCGCCGTAGCATGGGCTACGCCGTTCGCCCGTTTCCTCGCGGATCGAACCGGTTTGGACCAACAGAATTGATCCCATTTAACAAGGAAACGCTCTAGCACTGTCCTATTCCGCCGCCGTCCGCGCCGCGGCGCGCAGCTCCTTGTCGCGGCGCGACTTGGCCACCGCCGCCTTGCCGCCGTCGGTCTGGGTGAACATCTCCATCGCGTCGAGATCGTCCATGACCGCCGTCGACAGCGCCTTGTCGGTGTAGCTGCGCCGGTCGGGCGCGCGCTTCACCCGCCGGTAGCGGAAATAGACCTTGAGGAACTCCATGCCGTAGGCGAGCTGCTTGGCCAGCGATTCCACGAAAAACTTCGGGTAGAACACCAGCGGACTCTCGATCGGCATGCCGGAGCGCCGGTCGCGGCGGTGTTTCAGGCGCATGTAGCCGCCCTCCAGCGGATGCACGCCCTCATACTTCACCATCAGGTAGAACCACATCATCAGGAAAAGCTTGTTGCCGGGGCGACCCTTCGGGTGCGCGGCCGCGCGCTTGAGGATCGTCTCGACATGCTCGGGCGAGTAATAGGCGTCCCACGCTTCGCGGTAGACCTGCTCCCATTCCGCATCACTCATCTTGCCATGATGCGACACGCGGTGGTTGAGATCGTACTTGTTGAGATCCGGATCCATCCACTCACCCTTCTTGTAGAGGGTGAGATGATCCTCGGAACCGGGCAGCGGCGTGAGGAAGAAGAACTCCAGGAGATCGAGCGGCAGCTCCTTCTGGATGATGGCGATGTCGCGCAGGATGCTCTCGCGCGTGTCGCCGGGAAAGCCCAGGATGTAGCCGGCATAGGTGGTGCAGCCGTGATCGCGCCAGGCCTGCAGCATATCGCGGTATTCGGTGATCTTGTTCTGACGCTTCTTGGCGGCGATCAGATTGTCGGGATTGATGTTCTCAAGCCCGATGAACACCCGGTTGACGCCGGCGCGCGCGGCCTTGTCGACAAAGCCCTTGATCTGGTGACACAGCGTGTCGACCTGGATGATGAACTTGATGTCGAGCTTCTCGACCTCGCGCATGGTGATCAGCCGGTCGAAAAACGCCTCCCACTCGCGGTTGCGGGCGAAGTTGTCGTCGGTGATGAAAAACCGGTTGATGCCCTGCGCGAGATTGTCGCGGATGATGCCTTCCAGATCGTCAGGCGAGCGGAACCGGCTCTTGCGGCCCTGGACGTTGATGATGGTGCAGAACGAGCACTGGTAAGGACAGCCGCGCCCGAGATCGAACGACGAATGCGAGCCGGCGGTGCGCCCGACATGCTGGTTGGGCAGGATCGGTGTGGGTTCGCCAACGAGACCCGGCAGATCCTTCATGTAGTTGTAGAGCGGTTTCAGTTCGCCCTTGTAGGCGTCGCGGAAAACCTCATCGAGACGTCCCTCCTCCGCTTCGCCGGCAAAAAAGCTGATGCCCTCGGCCTGGGCTGCGACCATCTCGGGCGGCATTTCGGGAAGCATCGAGATACAGCCCGACACATGGAACCCGCCGATCATGACGGTGAGCCCCTGGGCACGGAAGCGCCGCGCCAGATCGACCGCGCGCGGAAACTGGTTGGATTGAACGCCCACCAGGCCGATCAGCACCCGGCCCCCGTCGCGGCGGAGCTGGCGCGCGATCTTTTCCGGCCGCACCCGCCGGTTGGTCTCGTCAAACGTATGCAGACGGATGTCGACGCCGGGACCGAGAATGTCGCGCGAGCGCGCGTCCTCGGCCAGACCGTTCAGGCACGCCAGCGTGTTCGACGGAATGGCGGAGCGCAGCCACTGGATCGGATAGCCATCATCGTCATAATGAGTCGGCTTGATCATGACGAAGTGGAAGGTGCCCGCATCCCCGCCCGAGATCTCGACCGGGCTCGCGGGAGTCTGGGGAGAGGTCGTGGCTGAAGCCACGTCGCTGGCGATATTTTGCATGTCGACGGCACTCCAAAGCGGTACGGGTCTAACGAAGGCGACCGCTGCCAGTCTGAGGACTGAGCAACTGTTACGCAAGGTGAATTGTAACAGACGCGGGATCGCCCACGGGAAGTGGCTATGAGCGGCGGCACCAAGAGACAAAGAGATATGCGCAAGGCGTTGCGAGCCCTGGTGCCGCTTGTACCCTATGACGAAGCGGAATGCATCCTGGAGCAGGCGCTGGCCGGTCACCTGCGCCATCTGCCACCGTCCATCGCGGTCTGGCTGGCGGCCACCAGCCGAATCCGCCACGCCCATACAGACTACGACGATCTTCTCGGCGATGGCTACGATCGCGATGCGGCGCGCTTTTTCACATGCGATGCCATCAACGGCGTGCTGACGACGTGGGGCAGCGCACGGCAGATCGGCGAGACGGAAGAAATCGAGGAATAGGCAGCCGGTGCCGAAGGTCGCTCCCAACGGGTCCTGCCATAACACGCGCCGGAAGCCCGAGCCGCGAGGCGCGGAGCCCGCCGCCGCAGGCTCCGCCCTTTGAGCAAGTCTCAGGCGAAAAGAAAGTCATCCGACATGAGAAGCGTGTGGTCGACGTTCAGCAGTGTGATGGACACATCGGCGAACTGCACCAGAGCGTTGGCGCCGCTGTCGGTGATCGTCAGATCGCCGAAACTCGATGCGCCGGAGAGAATCCGGATGTCGTCGAGGCCGAGCTCGAAGTCGGTGATCGTGTCGCTGCCGTCGCCGGTGTTGAAGATGAAATCGTCAGCGCCCGTGCCGCCGCTCAAGCGGTCGTTGCCCCCGCCGCCGGCCAGTTCGTCGGCACCGGCACCGCCACCCATCCAATTGATCCCGGCAGAACCGGTCAGGATATCGGCGTAGCTTGAGCCTTCGAGATGCTCGATACGCAGAAGCTGATCGCCCTCGGCGTCGCCACCAGACTCAACCAGCCCGTCGCCCAGATTGACGCTCACCCCGGCCGATGAGCCCGCGTAGCTCACCTTGTCCCACCCGCCCTGACCGTCGAGACGGTCGGCGCCGGCGCCACCTTCGAGCGTGTCGTTGCCATCGCCGCCAAACAGGTAGTTGATACCGGCGCTGCCGATAAGGGTATCGCTGAAAGCCGATCCTTCGAGATGCTCGATGCGCAACAGCCGGTCGCCCTCCGCATCACCGCCGGACTCGACCAGCCCGTCGCCCAGATTGACGCTCACGGCGGCCGATGAGCCCGCGTAGCTCGCCATGTCCCACCCGCCCTGACCGTCAAGCCGGTCGGCGCCGGCGCCACCTTCGAGCGTATCGTTGCCATCCCCGCCATACAGGTAGTTGATGCCGGCGCTGCCGATAAGCGTGTCATGAAACGCCGATCCTTCGAGATGCTCGATACGCAGCAGCTGGTCGCCCTCCGCATCGCCACCGGACTCGACCAGTCCATCACCGAGATTGACGGTCACAGCGGCCGATGAGCCCGTGTAACTCGCCCTGTCCCAGCCGCCCTGACCGTCAAGACGGTCGGCGCCGGCGCCACCTTCGAGCGTATCGTTGCCATCCCCGCCATACAGGTAGTTGATGCCGGCGCTACCGATAAGGGTGTCGTCGAAGGCCGATCCTTCGAGATGCTCGATACGCAACAGCAGGTCGCCCTCGGCGTCACCGCCTGTTTCGGTCAGCCCGTCGCCGAGATTGACGGTCACAGCAGCCGACGAGCCCGCGTAACTCGCCCTGTCCCACCCGCCCTGGCCGTCGAGCAGATCGGCGCCGGCGCCGCCTTCGAGCGTGTCGTTGCCGTTACCGCCATACAGGTAATTGATGCCGGCGTTGCCGATAAGCGTATCGTGGAAGACCGATCCTTCTAGATGCTCGATACGCAACAGCTGGTCGCCCTCAGCGTCGCCGCCTGTTTCGGTCAGCCCGTCACCCAGATTGACGGTCACGGCGGCCGATGAGCCCGCGTAGCTCGCCATGTCCCAGCCGCCCTGACCGTCGAGCAGGTCGGCGCCGGCGCCGCCTTCGAGCGTGTCGTTCCCAAGGCCGCCGTACAGCATGTCGGCGCCGTTGCCGCCTTGCAAGGTGTTGTTTGCCGCATTACCGGTGATCGTGTCGTCGCCGGAGCCGCCAATGGCGTTCTCAATCAGCGAGCGGGTATCGCTTTGATATTGCAGCGCATTGAAAATGTTGCCACGCGAGTAGTTGCCGTCCCCGAGATAGGCGAGCTGAACGGCGCTGAACACCGAATGCTCGCCGGGGCGCAAGTCCAGCATCAGCGCGGTCGTGTAGCTGCTGAGATCATACGTGTCGGTGCCGCCGCCATCCCAGACGGTCGCGAAAATCCGGTTGCCGCCCGCATCGATCGCGACTGCACCATTGACCAGCGTGTCGCCGGAATTCGGATTCCACTTGTAGACCGTGTCGCCGCTGTTGGTCGTGAAGTCCGCGCCATACATGTGCTGCAGCGCGGCGATGTCCGCCATCATGTAGGACTGCGCATAACCATAGGTCTCGTTGGAATAGCCGCCGATCAGCGGATCGTTCACATAGGAACGATAGGTCATCACGGAATATTCCATGGAATCGTAGGCCGCCGGCGTCGGCCCGGCGCCGGAGTTTTCCTGACCGTGCTTGAGACCAAGCGCATGGCCGATCTCATGCAGATGGGTATGCCAGGCGTAATTGCCCGCCACCGGCGTGCGGTAGATATAGCCGCTGTAAGAACCGAACCAGACGTCCCCGTTGTCGCCGGACGGACCCGTAATATAGTTGCCGGGAAAGTCAGCGACCTGGGCTGTTCCGAGACTTGACGACGACGTTTCGCCAAAACGGATCTCCGCCGTCGAGCTGTTGGTGCTCCCCAGCGAAGCCACATTGATCGCGGTAAATCCTTCGAGCGAGAAACCCGCGCTCGCGGACGGCCCGTCATCCGCACTCAGCGCAAAATGCGCCGCTGTCTGCTGGGCCGCGGTAATGGCGTTGAAATTGGCGGGCAGATCCTCGTTGCCCGTGCCGGTATAGGAATAGGCGGCGGAACTCGTCGAAAACGAATAGTACAGCGTCGAATCGGCCCATGCGTCATAGGTGAGAACGCCATCAATGAATTGATTTCCGGTCGAGGCGACCGACTTGGTGGTGTTTCCCGTTCCGCTCATCGTATGTCCTCAAAATTGGAAGTCAGACCACTCAGGCAATGCAACGGCGCCCTGAGGGTCAGTTGGGGTTGAAGTCTTGCCGGTCCTTGTCAGTCGACCCGCGTGCCTTGTCTTGCCGTCTGCGCGCCTCCTCCGCCAAAGGATGGTCGGGATGCCGCAGAATGAACAGTTCGTAGCCCTCCGGAGTGTCGCGACGCACGGCCGCGTCGAACTCCTCACGAACGGCAACGTCGCCATCGCGCGCCGGGCGCGCGGTGCTTGAAAAGCTGCCGTCACCGGCAGCCCGCCCGCTGGTTCCATCCCCGGCAAACACCATCGGCGGGAAAGGGCGCCCAGGCAGAAGCAACCCCAGCACCAGGAAGACGACACCCGCAAGGAGAAGGGGCGAGCGGGATGCAGACCGTTTCGGCATCACGTCGACCATGGCTTCGCAGGGGTTCGGATTTCCAGGCACGATTGCTCCAACAAGCCGCAATACTCGGTCACAAGAAAGCATTGATCGCCAAAATCAATAAATCTATCGTTTCATCCGCCGCCGCCGCTTGTCACACACCGTCATCGTACAACGGCCCTGCCCACGATGGCTTAACGCGACGAAACATCCCCAATCCTGCAACAATTGCCATGGACCGGCAACCGCCGAATGACCGGAAACGGCAAAATGTGGGCGCAACGGGGTCGCGGTTGGTCGCTTGGCACCCGCGAGGCTTGCGCCGCGAGACGGCCAGCCACCCAAAAATGACGCAAAGGAATATATGATACCAAGTTCAATTCACAGCTTTTCATCAGAAAAGGAGAGTTCAATTTGACCTGAAAACATGCAATACAAACCACATTCAGAGTATATATGCGATATTTATTAATAACAGTGAATTTTCAAAATATGAAAAATTGAACAAAGGAGCGGCATCATGAAGCCCTCTCATTCGTACTACTGGTTTTCGCGGCGCTTGTTACGCCAATGAATCATTGGCGACGTCACAACAGCCACAGGTCGTCTACTATGACCAGACCGTCGGCGAGATCAAAGCCCGCCTGGCCGTCAACCTGCTCGAACTCTTCGACAATCCGGTCTTCATGGACACCGGCGCTCCAACGGAAACGCTCGTCATTCCCGGGCCGGAGGCACTCGAAATACTCAGGGGCGCCGGCTACGGCAGACAAAACGACCTGCGGGGCGATTTCCGGACCATCGAGGCGGTTCTCTCCGCCGACGGCGCGCTGGCGATCTACATGCCGGAGCCGAGGCTGCGCGAAGGGTCGGACGGCTTCCTCTACATCCCCACCCCGTCCGACAGCACCATTGTCGGTCTCGAAGAGGTCTTTGCCTGCGATGGGCTGTATTTCCATGTCGGCGGCGTCTCCGTGCGGGGCGACTCGTGCTCATGGCGCCGCTGCACAGGCCAGCGCGGCGGCAAGAAATGCACGCGGTGCGGCTGCGTCTACGACGGATGCCGCGCGGTGCCCTGCGATATCTGCCGTGACAGCGCCAGCATTTCCGACGATGTGCTCATGGACCGCCTGACGCAACTGTGTCGCGCGGGAGACACCTGCCGCGAGTTCGAGCCCTTCGTCTCGCCGCAGCCGCTCCTGAGCCGCATCGGCAAGCCCCTCTAGAGCGTTTCCTTGTTAAATGGAATCAATTCTGTTGGTCCAAACCGGTTCGATCCGCGAGGAAACGGGCGAACGGCATAGCCCATGCTACGGCGGAGGCCGTTGACGCGGCGGACGGCCGGTTTCGACCAACCCTTTGGGCGGGATGAATTTTCCCGATTATCGGCGAGGCTCGTCTCGGCCATATCCGCGATATGCCCTTCGCCAATCCTCTTGATCCTCGACAAAATTCATCGCCGCAGAATGGTCCATTTAACAAGGAAACGCTCTAGGCCCCGGCACGTAGAAAAGCCGGGCGCAGGCTCGGAACGCGAAACGGCGGGTCTTGCGACCCGCCGATCCGTCTGTGCGAAAATCCTGGGCGCCTAACGCGTCAGCGGCTTGTACTTGATGCGGCGCGGGTCGGCGGCGTGTGCGCCAAGGCGGCGGACCTTGTCCTTCTCGTAGTCCTCGAAGTTGCCCTCGAACCATTCCACGTGGCTGTCGCCCTCAAACGCCAGCATGTGGGTGGCAAGGCGATCGAGGAACATGCGGTCATGCGAGATGACCACGGCGCAGCCGGCGTAGTTTTCCAAGGCGTCCTCGAGCGCCGCCAGCGTCTCCGTGTCGAGATCGTTGGTCGGCTCATCGAGCAACAGCACATTGGAGCCGGTCTTCAGCACCTTGGCCAGATGCACCCGGTTGCGCTGACCGCCCGACAGATTGCCGACCTTGGCCTGCTGGGCCGGGCCCTTGAAGTTGAAGGACGAGCAATAGGCACGTGAGTTGATTTCCTTGTCGTCGAGATAGATCACCTCGGCGCCGCCGGAAATTTCCTCCCACACGTTCTTCTCGGGATCCAGTGAATCGCGCGACTGGTCGACGAAGCCCAGGTGCACGGTGTCACCGATCGTGATCGTGCCCTGATCCGGCTTCTCCTGGCCCGTGAGCATCTTGAACAGGGTCGACTTGCCCGCGCCGTTGGGGCCGATCACGCCGACGATGCCGCCGCGCGGCAGCTTGAACGTGAGATCGTCGATCAGCAGCCGGTCCTCAAACCCCTTGGAGACATGCTCGACCTCAATGACGTTCTGACCCAGCCGCTCGCCGACCGGGATCAGGATCTGCTCGATCGACGGCATCCGCTCTTCCTGCTTGGAGATCAGATCGTCATAGGCCCTGATGCGCGCCTTGGACTTGGTCTGGCGGCCCTTCGGACTCATGCCCATCCACTCGCGCTCGCGCGCGATCGCGCGGTTGCGGGCCATGTCCTCACGGCCCTCCTGCAGCATCCGCTTGGACTTCTTCTCCAGATAGGCGGAATAGTTGCCCTCGTAGGGAATGCCCTGACCACGGTCGAGCTCGAGGATCCAGCCGGTGACATTGTCCAGGAAGTAGCGATCATGGGTGATGATCAGCACGCTTCCCTTGAACTCGCGCAGGTGGCGTTCCAGCCAGTGCACGGTCTCGGCGTCGAGATGGTTGGTCGGCTCATCGAGCAGCAGCAGATCCGGTTCGCTGAGCAGCAGCTTGCACAGCGCCACGCGGCGGCGCTCGCCACCCGAAAGAGTGGTGACTTCGGAGTCCGAAGGCGGGCAACGCAGGGCTTCCATCGCCATCTCGACCTTGCTTTCGAGATTCCACAGGTCTTCCGCGTCGATGAGATCCTGCAGCTTGCCGCCTTCTTCCGCCGTCTCGTCGGAATAGTTCATCATCAGTTCGTTGTAGCGGTCGAGAATCGCCTGCTTGTGGGCAACGCCTTCCATGACGTTTTCCATCACGGTCTTGCTCTCGTCGAGCTGCGGCTCCTGAGACAGATAGCCGATCTTGGTGCCCTCGGCCGCCCAGGCCTCGCCGGTGTATTCCTTGTCGAGTCCCGCCATGATTTTCAGCAGGGTCGACTTGCCCGCGCCGTTGGGGCCGAGGATACCGATCTTCGCGTCCGGATAGAAAGACAGATTGACGTTGTCGAGGACCTTCTTGCCGCCGTCGTAGGACTTGGACAGTCCGTGCATGTGGTAGATGAACTGCCGCGCCATGGGCTCAAAATGCTCCGAAAATGGGGTGGGAACGTTGGCCGCACACATAAGCGAAGCAAGGGCGAAGAGCAACAAACGCGCTTCAAAAAGACGCACGAAATTGCGCGTATTCGTCAAATTCGCCAACCGCCGGCACGATCCGGTCTGGCGCGCGTCGCGGACGGCGGCGCGTCCGGGCACCTTTACCGATCGTTTAAACCTTTTGTTGACTGTCTCTCTGCTGGGACACAGTCCAACCGGAGTATTTTATGCGTAACAACAGCGTTTTCCGTCTCGTGGTCCTGACCGGCCTCGGCCTTTCGCTCGCCGCCTGCGGCTCCAGCCGCCTGGAGCGAAGCGCGAGCGGCGCGGGCATCGGCGCCGCGGCCGGTGTTGGTGTGGCGGCCATTGCCGGCGGACCGATCCTCGCCGGAGCAGCGGTGGGCGCCGTGGGTGGTGCCGTCATCGGCGCGGTCACCGACGAGTGCCAGATCGATCTGGGACCCCGCCGCCCCAAGAACTGCTGATAACAAATCAGCCGCCGCGGATGTGACCGCGGCGGCTGACGACAGATGACACTCTGGCGAAGCGAAGGGGAAGCGGATCAGGCCGCCAGCACCCGGTCGAAGACGCTCCTTGACCTCGGGGGCGACAACCGCTTGCCCATCTCGCCGGCCAGCCCGTGGCGTTGAGCGCCAGCAGGATGGTCTGCGCCGCGATGTCGGAGATCAGCCCGATGACCGAGCCGATGGCCTCGGCGGCCCCGGCCAGCCCGCGCACGGACTCGCTGGTCTTGTGCGCACCGCCTGACGCGCGATATCGCGGGACTTGGTGGCCTGCTGGCCGATTTCGGTGATCGAGGCGGTCATGTCCTCTGTCGCGGCGGCGCGGACCGACATAAGTATAAACTACATAAGTATATATATGTAATTTTACGATTTCTAAGACATGTTGACGCAATATGCCAACGTTAAGAAAAAATACGTCGTTACTCAGATAATATACCGACTATCGAAATGATGCTCGCCTCCCAGCGACCTGCGGCACCCGGATCGCATCCAAGAATTGCTTGTCCGGACCCTGGTGATCAACGGGTGACGCATCAGTCCGCTACGGCATCGGCCACGGCTTGTTCGAACATGCAGTTGACGAAACACGAGGCACATGCGCGGCGGCGGAGAGCTTTGTTGAGCACGAACCAAGACACCCACCAGGCACGCAATGCCGGCGCGCGGCGCCAGACGAAAGCACGGGACATTGCGCATGCCTGCAAGGCAATGTTGCACAGCCTTGTCGCCGCTCTCGGCGTACACCTGCCGAACACCGACCACATTCCCGAGCCGTTGGCCGGCAAGATCAGAGCCGGGCAGATCGCGGCGATCCTGCGCCTGACGCCTGTCATGATGATCGCCAACCTGCTCAACGTCGGCACCGTCGACTGGCTGTTCTGGCAAAGCGATCATCAGGTGTTTCTCATTGCCTGGTCCGCTCTGACCATCACTCTGGCCGTAACCGGCCTGCGGTCCTGGTGGCGCAACCGGCCGCTGCTGCAAAATGACGGCCTGCCGCGACGGTCGCGCTCGTCCAAAAGCATCCGCCGCATGATCATCAATTCCGCCGTCTTGGCGCTGCTGTGGAGCATGGTGCCCATAACGCTGTTCGCGCAGGCGGAACCCGGCGCCCGGATGTTCATCGCGGTGCTGACCAGCGGAATGATGAGCGCGGGCGCGCTGGCGCTGTCCACCGTGCCGCTGGCGGCGCTGACCTACACATTCATGCTGGCGCTGGCCTCCGCCTTCGCGCTGATTTCGGCCGCGGAACCCGTTCTGGTCTACATCGGCGTCATCTTGCTGATCTACACATGGATCCTGGCCAAGACCACCACCTGGAAGGCCGACATGTTCATCAGCCGCCTGATCGACCAGGCACAACTGGTGAAACAGAACGAGTTGATCGGCCTGCTGCTGCGCGATTTCGAGGAAAGCGCCAGCGACTGGCTGTGGGAAATCGACGAACAAGGCCGGCTACAACACGTCTCCATGCGTCTCGCGGCAATGCTCGGCCAGCCGGCCGCCGCGCTCCAGAACCGGCGTTTTCGCGAGGTTTTCTGCCCCCACGCCGGACATGCGGGCACGGGCAACCTGCAACTGGTCGAAGACCTGATCGCCAAGCGCGCGCCGTTCCGCGACCAGGTGGTGGCCGTAACCATCGGCGGAATCGATGGCTGGTGGTCCCTGTGCGGCAAGCCGGTGTTCGATGAGACAGGCGCCTATCGCGGCTATCGCGGCGTGGGATCCGATGTCACCCAGAGCCGCCGCGCGCAGGAGCGCATCGCCCAGATGGCGCGGTTTGACGGATTGACCGGGCTGCCCAACCGGGCGCATTTCCGCGAACTGTTGAGCGCGCGGATCGCCGGCGAGGCGGCCACATCGCCGCCCGCGCTGATCTGCATCGACCTCGACCAGTTCAAATCCGTCAATGATTCCATGGGACATACGGTCGGCGACCGGCTTCTGGTCTGCATTGCCGGACGGCTGACGGACACGGTCGGCGATACCGCCATCGTGGCGCGTCTGGCGGGCGACGAATTCGCGGTGCTGCCGTCCGGCCCGCTGCGCGAAGAGGACGTTGTCGAACTCGCCAGAAAGGTCATCGCCATCATCAGCCTGCCCTACCAACTGCATGGAAAACAAGTACAAATCGGCGCGAGCGCGGGCATCGCCCTGACCGGCGACGGCGCCTGTTCGCCCGAGCAGCTGATGAACAACGCCGACCTGGCGCTCTACACCGCCAAGAACGAGGGCCACGGTCAGTTCCGCGTCTTTGGTCCCGCCATCGACGCGGAGGTGCGCAAGCGCCGCACCATGACCGAGGATCTGCAGGCGGCCCTGAAGGCGGACGAATTCTCCCTGCATTATCAACCTGTTATTTCCGCTTGCGACAACTCCCTGAGGGGTTTCGAGGCGCTGCTGAGATGGACCCACCCGGTCAAGGGGGCGATCAGCCCGGCCGACTTTATCCCCGTGGCCGAGGAAAGCGGGCTGATGGACGAGATCGGCGCCTGGGTGATCCGCACCGCCTGCGCGGAGGCCGCAAGCTGGCCGCGCGCGGTCACGCTGGCGGTCAATCTGTCCCCGACCCAATTCCACAACGCGCAACTGCTCAACATCATTCTCGGCGCACTGGGCACCAGCGGCTTGTCCCCGCGCCGGCTGGAGCTGGAGATCACGGAGACGGCGCTGCTGACCCACAGCACCGCCACCGTCAACACGCTCAACCACCTGCGCTCCATCGGCGTCAGGATCGCGCTCGACGATTTCGGAACCGGCTACGCCTCGCTGTCCTATCTGCGCGGCTTCCCCTTCGACCGGATCAAGATCGACCAGTCCTTCGTGCGCGACGCGATCGAGCGGCCCGATTGCGCGGCGATCGTCAAGGCGACCATCGGTCTGGCCGCCAGCCTGGGCATGGCCAGCACGGCCGAGGGCGTCGAGACCGGCGCGCAGTTCGACTGGTTGCGCGACCAGGGATGCACCGACGTGCAGGGCTATCTGTTCAGCCGGCCGCGCCCGGCGGAGGACCTGCCGAAGATGTTCGAGCAGGGCGAGAAACTCTTCGCCGATGTGGCGCGCAAGGTCGCCTGAGAGCGGCCGCAGCTTGACGCACCCCGGCCTTCGCGGCGCGGCCTTCGCAGCGCGAAGAAATGATCCCGCCGCCGGTTCCCAGACGCGGGTCCGATGCTCTATCCTGCGGCGATGAAACCACACGCCACCCCCGCGCGCGCGCCGGCTCCGCATCCGCCGGCAGGCTTGCGCGCCGCCGTTCTTCTCCTGGCGCTCGCGTTCTGCTTCGCGGCGCAGCCCGCCTCCGCCGCACCGTCGAAAGCCACTGTTGAAGCGCAGTTCCGCAGCTGGCTGGCACGGGACCTCTGGCCGCGGGCGAAGGCGCGGGGCGTCTCCAGAGCCACGTTTGACACCGCATTTTCCGGCGTCGCGCTGGACTGGAAACTCCCCGACCTGCGCGCCCCCGGCGCGCCCGGACAGGCTCCGAGAACCCAGCAGCAGGCGGAATTCCGCAGCCCGCAGCGCTATTTCAGCGAAGCCAATCTGAACACGCTGGTGGCCCATGGCCGCACGCAGCTTGCCAAATGGCGCGACACGCTGGCGGCCATCGAGCAGCGCTACGGCGTCTCCAGCCGCATTGTGGTGGCGATCTGGGGCCGGGAAACCGGCTTCGGCGCCGCAAGACTGCCGCACAACGCCATCCGCGTGCTGGCGACGCAGGCCTTCATGGGCCGGCGCAAGCAGGTGTTCGAGGAGGAGGTGCTGGCGGCGCTGGAGATTCTGGAACAAGATCATTTTCCCGGCGACGCGCTGAAAAGCTCCTGGGCCGGCGCGCTTGGACATCCGCAGTTCCTGCCCAGCAAGTTCCTGAAATTCGCCGTGGACTTCGACGGCGACGGCAAGCGCGACATCTGGAATTCGGTGCCCGACAGCCTGGCGTCGATCGCCAACTACCTGAAGGCGCACGGCTGGCAGACCGGGCGCGACTGGGGCTTTGAGGCGCGCATCCCGGAAAAGATCTCCTGCACGCTGGAGGGTCCGGAACGCGGCTGGCCGATCAGCGACTGGGTGGGCGCCGGGGCCGCGCGGATCAGCGGCCGGCCGTTTCCCGCGCACGAACTGGCGAGCCACGGCCACCTCCTGATGCCCGCCGGGCGTCTCGGTCCGGCCTTCGTCGCCACGCCGAACTTCTATGTGCTCAAGACCTACAACGAGTCCGACGCCTACGCGCTGTTCATCGGCCACCTGGCCGACCGCTTCGGCGGCAACAAGCCGTTCGTGGCGGACTGGAGCGTCACCGGCGGCTTCTCGCGCCGCGACGTGCAGCAGATGCAGCAGCGGCTGGAGCGCGCGGGCTATGACGTGGGCGGCGCCGACGGGCTGATCGGCTTCAAGACGCGCACGGCGATCGGGCTGTGGCAGGAGAAGGCGGGGCTGCCGGCGACCTGTTTCCCCGACAAGGCGCTGATCGGCGCGATCCGCTGAACACGGCTGGCGTCGGAAGGGGAGCCGTCGACGCCCCCATGACGGGAACCGCCGGGCCCGTAAAAGTCCCCGCACCTGCGGGGCAGCGGCGCGACTGCCGGAGCGCCAACCTGCGCTCGGTAATATCCCCGCTAACCCCGCACGGATATCCTGCGACCGCGGCACCCGCACTCCCGGCACGACCCGAATGAGCATTCCTCAGGCATGCACAGAAAGCGGTCATATATACGTAACTTCACGTATAAAACTCAATTCTACTGACTCAAAAACTTCTGTCGAATTCGCGCTAATTAGAAGGTTTTTAGACTGATTTTCGAGTCAAATTAGCGACGGAATTCGAATGAATGCGACAAAGTGACACGGCATGGTGTACTATAGTCCTACACTGGACGCGACAGGTGTGACTTAACAACTCAAATACCTTTACGTCACAAAATTTGCCGCGCCCGTTCTGACCTCATTCTCAGGACACGCGACCATGCCGCTCTCACCGACATTCTCCACCGCAGGCCTGCGCGCCGAGCTTCCCGCCGTCAACACGATCACGACCGACGACCTGCGCCAGGCGCTGCACAAGGGCATCGACGACTTCAAGGCCAAACCGAGCCACATCATCATGCTGATGGTGATCTATCCGATCGTCGGGCTGTTCGCCGGCCGCATCGCGGCGGGCTACGACATGCTGCCGCTGATCTTCCCGTTGATGTCGGGCTTTGCGCTGGTCGGTCCCGTCGCCGCCCTCGGGCTCTACCAGATCAGCCGCCGCCGCGAGGAAGGCCGCCCGTATGAGTGGCGCGACAGCCTCGGCATCTTCGCCAAGCCGACGATTGGCGCGATCGCGACGCTCGCGGTGTTTCTCGGCATCATCTACTTCGTCTGGCTGGCCTCGGCCATGGTCATCCACTGGATGACCTTCGGCGGACTGGCGCCGACCTCGCTGGCGCAATTCGCCACCGACGTCTTCACCACGTCGGCCGGCTGGACGCTGATCATCGCCGGCACCGCCGTGGGCTTCGTCTTCGCCGTCATCGTTCTGGCGGTGGCCGCCACCTCGTTTCCCATGCTGCTGGAACGCAACGTCTCGGCCACCACCGCGGCGCTGACCTCCGTCGCCGTCTTCCGGCGCAACCCGAAGGTCATGCTGACCTGGGGCGGCATCGTCGCGGCCGGGCTGATCCTCGGCTCCATCCCGCTGTTCGTCGGCCTGGCCATCACCATGCCGGTGCTGGGCCATGCCACATGGCACCTCTATCGCGCGGCAGTGCCGCGGTAGGGGAGCGGCGGCGAAGCGCCGGAGAAGCCTCCTGCCCCACGGCCGGCGCGCGAAATCCCCGGAGCTGTCATGCATGGGCCTGTCCCGGGCATCCATAAGGTATTGAAAGAATTGGATCCTCGGCCGAGGATGACGGGGGAGGCCGAGCGCGCGCCCTTGGCGTCCCCTCCGGCACGAGAGTCACCCGACGACCGCTCTCCAGATCCGCTGCCATCGCGCAGCGGCGCGGTGAGGTGCGCGTCTGGCAGTTGAAGTGGACGGGGACCGGGCGTTTGCTGCGGTGTGAACCAACGGCGGCTCTGCGGACTTTGCTGCCGTTGGCCAAAACAATTCTAAGGTCCGCATAATGGCGCATTGCGACCCATACCTCAGGAGAGAGCGGGATCGTCGCGCTTCCCTTGTGGATAGGTCTTCAGCACCCTCATCGCCAGAAGCGTGTTCCACCGACTGGGTTGCCGCGGTTCTTCCATTTTGAAATGCACCTGTCCCGGATGGGCGGCCTGCAGTGGCCAGCGACCATCCGGTCTTCGCTTCGACATCAGAACGCCAAAGGCATCCGCCATGCGATCGTCCCACGGTGCCCCAGCGACGCGGAAGTGATCCAGACAGCGCAGGATATTGTAATACCAACGCGGCGGGAACGACAGCTTCAGAAAACTCTTGTTGATGATCTGGCCCGTACGGTCCGATTTGAACAGCCGGTGTAGCAAGATGAAGTCTCGCGCCTTGGCTGCGGCTTGCTGCAACTCACCCAGCCTGTAGCGATAGCCAGTATCGGCATATTCCTGAATGCCCTCCAGCACGGACAGCGTGGAATGCAACGAGGAGTGGTGCGCACCGGAGCGGTTGCTTCGACAGTTAAACCCGCCATCCGTCATATGCTCGCTCAGCAAGAAGTCCACCACCGATTTCAGCTGATCTTCGGGCATTCCAAAGTAGCTGGCATAGTTCAGCACCATGCCGTTGACGCAGACATCGCTTGTTTCATTGCCGCGGTTGCAGAGTATCCCGCCATCGGGGCCCATGAGATCGGCAAAGATGTCCCGAATGCTGTCGCGGATCAGCGGGTGGTCCGGCGCGACACACAGTGTTTTAAGATCAAGCAGCGTATAGTGCGAACTGATCCATTTGGGTTGATAAAACC
The DNA here is from genome assembly GCF_003432385.1 of Breoghania sp. L-A4. Lineage (NCBI taxonomy): Bacteria > Pseudomonadati > Pseudomonadota > Alphaproteobacteria > Hyphomicrobiales > Stappiaceae > Breoghania > Breoghania sp. L-A4. The sequence goes on from NZ_CP031841.1 coordinate 3,704,153, forward strand.
TGTCACCCCAAGACCCGTCAGGATTGCGGGCGGCGAGAAATCTGGCGCCCCACCCCTCAGTCGCAATCTGCGCTCTTATGTCGGGCCGTTCCTCATCCAGAAGGTCACGACACGTTTGGTACTGGATCGCTGGATCACCCTCGAGAAGCCAGTCAATGATTGCTACATCACTCATCCGAAAATGATTGCATATCAGCCCTCTTCTCATCTTGATGCAGGTCACGGGCTGCATTGCTCTTGGAGCCGCATCCCAGTTAGGCGTGTCCGCTTTGCACTGCTTCGCGGCAAATTGACCAAAGTGCAGCATTTGTCAAAATGGGCCCGAAGCGGTCCTTCGCGGCACCCGGTGCAAACGTCGGCTCCGGGCCGAAATCCGAAGTTCGATTGTTTCCTTCCAGCCCTCAGCCGTCATCCCCGACTTGATCGAGAATCCAATCCAAGTCTCGGCATTTTCCGGATCGCGTTCGAGAGCACGCATGTGCCCATTGCAGACCCTTTTGCCTGCCGCGCGCAGAGTGGATCCCCGATCAAGTCGGGGATGACATCGGTGGGTGGGATGGCGTGGAGCAGGTAATGCAGCCTGCGCACTCATGCCTGACCTGGCATCCATTCTGACAGGAGCCAGCAGGGACGTGGCCCATGATATCGTGAGGCCAGCCCGCCCCGTGACATCACGGCACGTGTCTGCGGCGCATCACTGCGTGCCGCACCGCGCACGGGATGACGGTGGCGCCGCTGGTTTGCCCCCTACCCCACCGCGCGGTCGACGATGGCGGCGGTGAGCAGCAGGCCGAGCTGCACGAAGGAGGCGAGGAAGTTGGCGCGCGCGGCCTTCGGGCCGGGGTCGCGGACCAGATCGACGCTCTTGAGAACAAAATAGGCCCCGCCCGCCAGCGCGCCGGCAAGATAGATCACGCCCATGCCGAAGACCACCGGAACCACCGAGACGGCGACCAAGGCAATGGTGTGGCCCAGCGTGATGCGCGCGGCCTTCGCGTCGCCGACGATGACGGGCAGCATCGGCACGTTGGCCGCGGCATAGTCCTTGTGCAGCACGGTCGCGAGGCTCCAGAAGTGCGGCGGGGTCCACAGAAACAGCACGACCGCCAGGGCGATGGCGGCGGGCGACAGGGCCGGGTCCACGGCGGCCGAACCGGCGAGAACCGCAAAACTGCCCGCGAGCCCGCCCACCACGATGTTCCACGCCGTGCGCTGCTTCAGCCACACGGTGTAGACCACGCCGTAGACGAAGGCGCCGGAGAAGACATAGAGCGCGGACATCACGTTGAGCGCCCAGGCGGCGGCGGCCACGGCGAACGCGAGAATGCCGAGGATGATCGCCAGCCAGGCGGGACCGGCGTGAAACTCGCCGGTGACGAACGGCCTGCGCCGCGTGCGCGCCATGCGCGCGTCGAGATCCCGCTCCGCATACTGGTTGAAGGCGCCGGCCGCGCCCGACGACAAAAACACCGCCAGCAGGAGCACGGAAACCTTCCAGGCGGGCAGCGCGGGACCCTGGGTCATCGCCATTCCGGCGGCCGCGCACAAGGTGATGGCGAACCCGATCCGCAGCTTGAAAAGCGCCGACAATTTACCAAGCGTCATGGTCATTCTTGCTTCCCCCCGATCACGCATCCGTAACAGGAACCAGATCAATAACACACCATAACCGGTTGCGGCACAATCGAATTTGTCGCCTGACCGAGCGGAAGTCTTAGTATCTTCCACGACCCATTTAACTGTGTTAACGTTCCGGCACGCATGGATCGCGAGTTCGACTCGATACGTTCAGAGTTGGGGCATAATAACCATGATAATAGCGATTGCACTGATAATATTGGCCGCCGGCTCTGTCCTTTTCCACTTCATGAGCCCCTGGTGGTCCACGCCCATTGCGTCGAACTGGGGCTATATCGACAACACGATCACCATCACGTTCTGGATCACCGGCGTGGCCTTCGTGCTGGTGGTCGGCTTCATGGTCTATTGCCTGATCAAGTTCCGTTACGTCGAGGGCCGGCGCGCGGACTACGAGCCGGAGAACAAGCGGCTGGAGGTCTGGCTGACGGCGATCACCGCGATCGGCGTCGCCGGCATGCTGGCGCCCGGGCTCTTCGTGTGGAACCAGTACGTCACCGTGCCCGAGGACGCCGTCGTCGTCGAGGTCATGGGCAACCAGTGGCAGTGGAGTTACCGCCTGCCCGGCGCGGACGGCAAGCTGGGCACCACCGCGGTCGAGCACATCGACGACAACGCCTTCGGCCTCAATCCCGACGATCCCGCCGGCCGCGACGACATCCTGATCGAGGCCGCCGATCTGCACCTGCTGCTCGACCAGCCGGTGAAGGTTCAGCTGCGCTCGATCGACGTGCTGCACGATTTCTACGTGCCGCAGTTCCGCGCCAAGATGGACATGGTTCCGGGCATGGTGACCTACTTCTGGCTGACGCCGAACAAGGCGGGCACCTACGACATCCTGTGCGCCGAGCTCTGCGGCGTCGGCCACCACGTCATGCGCGGCGAAGTGGTCGTGGAGGCGCAGGAGGACTACGACGCCTGGGTCGCCGAGCAGGAAACCTACGAGCAGTATATGGCCCGCAACGCCGCGCCTCGCACGCTGGAGGTCGCGCAAGGCGAACCGGCGGCCAAGGCGACGGCCGACGCCACGCCGCAATAGCGCGCCCGACACCGCGCCGGCGCGAAACAGACACGGACGCATCCCGTGAGCCGAGGAGCCGCTCGAGAATGGCCCCGGCGGGAGGAAACGGAAGAGTACAGACATGGCCGACATCACGCCGACAGACGTGTCCCCCACCGCGGACGGGCACATTCGCGAGGCCCAGGTGGGAGAGATGGAACTCTACCACCCGCACAGTTTCTGGACGAAATACGTCTGGAGCCAGGACGCCAAGGTCATCGCGATCCAGTATTCGGCCACGGCCATGGCCATCGGCCTCGTCGCGCTGGTGCTGTCATGGATGATCCGGCTGCAGCTCGGCTTTCCGGAGGTCTTCGACTTCATCGACGCCAACGCCTACTACCAGTTCGTCACCATGCACGGCATGATCATGGTGGTGTACCTGCTCACGGCGCTGTTCCTCGGCGGTTTCGGCAATTATCTGATCCCGCTGATGGTCGGCGCGCGCGACATGGTGTTCCCCTATGTCAACATGCTCAGCTTCTGGATCTACCTGCTCGCCGTGATCGTTCTGGCGGCCAGCTTCTTCACGCCGGGCGGACCCACCGGCGCCGGCTGGACGCTGTATCCGCCGCAGGCCATCCTCAGCGGCACGCCGGGGCAGGAATCGGGCATCATATTGATGCTGGTCTCGCTGATCCTGTTCATCGCCGGCTTCACCATGGGCGGGCTCAACTATGTGGTGACCGTGCTGCAGGCACGCACGCGCGGCATGACATTGATGCGCATGCCGCTGACCATCTGGGGCATCTTCACCGCCACCGTGCTGGCGCTTCTGGCCTTCCCCGCGCTGCTGGTGGGCTGCGTGATGATGCTGCTGGACAAGGTGCTGGGCACCAGCTTCTTCATTCCCGCGATCGCGGAATTCGGCCAGCGGCTGGAGTATGGCGGCGGCAGCCCGATCCTGTTCCAGCATCTGTTCTGGTTCTTCGGCCATCCCGAGGTCTACATCGTCGCCCTGCCGGCCTTCGGCATCGTCTCCGACCTGCTCTCCACCCACGCGCGCAAGAACATCTTCGGCTACCGGATGATGGTCTGGGCCATCGTCGCGATCGGCGCGCTGAGCTTCATCGTCTGGGCGCATCACATGTATGTCTCGGGCATGAACCCCTATTTCGGCTTCTTCTTCGCCACCACCACGCTGATCATCGCGGTGCCCACGGCGATCAAGGTCTACAACTGGGTGCTCACCCTGTGGCAGGCCAACATCCACCTGACCCTGCCGATGCTGTTCTCGCTGGCCTTCATCGTCACCTTCGTCAATGGCGGCATCACGGGGCTGTTTCTGGGCAACGTGGTGGTCGACGTGCCGCTGTCGGACACGATGTTCGTGGTCGCCCACTTCCATATGGTGATGGGGGTCGCGCCGATCCTGGTGATCTTTGGCGCGATCTATCACTGGTATCCGCTGATGAGCGGCCGGATGCTCAACACCACGCTCGGCCACATCCACTTCTGGGTGACCTTCCTGGGCGCCTACCTGATCTTCTTCCCCATGCATTATCTCGGCTTCCTCGGCGTGCCGCGGCGCTACTTCGAGCTGGGCGAGACCGCCTTCATCCCCGAATCCGCCATGTCGCTCAGCGCCTTCATCACCGTCATGGCGCTGACCGTCGGCGCCGCGCAGATAGTGTTCCTGTTCAACCTGATCTGGAGCCTGCGCCACGGCGAGAAGGCGGAGCCCAATCCGTGGAAGGCCAATTCGCTGGAATGGCAGACCCCGGTGGTGCCGCCCGAGCACGGCAACTTCGGCGAGGAGCTGCCGGTGGTCTACCGCTGGCCGTACGACTACTCCGTGCCCGGCGTCGTGGACGACTTCATCCCGCAGAACGTTCCTCCCAATGAGGTGAGCCGGACGTCCGCGGGCCGGACGGCGGCCGGCCAGACGGCGGGGGCGACATGAGCCTGTTCAGCCAGATCACGGCGAAACCCTGGACGCAGGCGCAGGCGTTGATCGACAACGCGCATACGGGTCCCACGTTCGCCCTGCCCAGGGCGTCGCTCGGGCTGCGGGTGTTCCTCGGCGTGGTCACGGTGCTGTTCGTGCTGCTGATCACCGCCTATGGCGCGCGCATGGTGCAGGAGGACTGGCGCCCCACGCCCCCGATCAGCCTGCTGTGGACCAACACGGTGCTGCTGATCCTTGGCAGCGGCGCGCTGCAGCTGGCGCTGATCGGCTCGGAAACCGGCCGCACGCACTGGCTCAACCGCGGCGTGGCGTTCGGCGGAATTTTCACGCTGGCCTTTCTCGGCGGGCAGATCGTCGCCTGGAACCAGCTCAGCACTCTGCCGGCGTTCGAGGTTACCAATCCGGCGATCGCGTTTTTCTACATGATCACCATCGCGCACGCACTGCACATGGGCGGCGGCATGGTGGCGCTCGGACGCGTGACGACCCGGCTGTGGCGCGAGGGCGACACGGAAGAGGTTCAGGGAAGCCTGGGGCGCTGCGCGCTCTACTGGCACACCCTGCTGATCATCTGGCTGGTGCTGTTCGGGCTTTTGTTCTCCGGCAACGAGAACCTGGGTTTCCTGCTCACGCTCTGCGGACTGAGATAAGGGCCCGGCCGACGTACCGGAGCCGCAAGGCGGGCTTATTGGAAGGGGGAAGGACGTGGCAAACGCTGCAACACACGAGCCGAACAACATGAACGGCTTCGTCGAGGACTGGTCCACCGACCAGCAGGCGTTCCGCAACGTGTCCTGGGGCAAGGCGATGATGTGGGTGTTCCTGCTCTCGGACACCTTCATCTTCGCCTGTTTCCTGCTGTCCTACATGACGGTGCGCATGTCGACGACGGTCGACTGGCCGCTGGCCTCGGAAGTCTTCGCGCTGCACGTCGGCGGCACGGAATTCCCGCTGCTGCTGATCGCCATCATGACCTTCGTGCTGATCTCCTCGTCGGGCACCATGGCCATGGCGGTGATGTACGGCTACCGCAAGGACCGCAAGACCACGGCGCTTTTGATGCTCGCCACCGCCTTCTTCGGCGCGATGTTCGTCGGCATGCAGGCGTTCGAATGGACCAAGCTGATCGTCGAGGAGGGGGTGCGGCCCTGGGGCAACCCGATGGGCGCGCCGCAGTTCGGCGCCATCTTCTTCATGATCACCGGCTTCCACGGAACCCATGTGACGATCGGCGTGATCTTCCTGCTGATCATCGCGCGAAAGGTCTGGCGCGGCGACTTCGATACCGGCAAGCCCGGCTTTTTCACCTCGCGGCGCGGCCGCTACGAGATCGTCGAGATCACCGGCCTGTACTGGCACTTCGTCGACCTGGTGTGGGTTTTCATCTTCGCATTCTTCTATCTGTGGTGAGGCAAGGCGCATGGCACATGAGGCAACCCACGAAGGCACGCGCGGCACGGCAGTCGCGGAGCCGGCGCACACGCAGGAACACCCCATCTCCACCTATTTCTGGGTCTGGGGGCTGTTGTTCGTGCTCAGCTTCTTTTCCTACATGGTGGATTATCTGCACGTGCAGGGGCTGTTGCGCTGGTCGCTGATCCTGCTCTTCATGATGGCCAAGGCGGGGATGATCGTCGCCTATTTCATGCACATGGCCTGGGAGCGGCTGGCGCTGATCTACGCCATCCTGCTGCCCCCGTCGCCGTGCTGATCTTCGTGGCGATCATGGTGATCGAGGCGGACCACACGCTGTTCACCCGCATGCTGTTCTTCGGCGCGGCGGGCTGAGTGTCGGGCATCTGAATTCAATTGACGCCGGCTGCGGTCTTCCGTGGAACCATATTGGGTTTGCACGCGTTTTAATACACGAGGGAAGTGTCGGGTCTGGCGCGCCAGCGCAAGGATGACCTGCGTGCCTGCGGCCGTGCGATCCGACAGCTCGCAGCGCATGCAGGCATAGTTGCGACGGCGCGGTTTGACCGTGCCGCTTCCGCTCGCCAAAACCGCCCAAAAGAAAAGAGAAAACCATGTCCATGTTGAAAGTGATCGAAGTCCTCGCCCAATCCGACAAGAGCTGGGATGACGCGGCCAAAAATGCCATTGCGGACGCCTCCAAGTCGGTGCGCAACATCAAGTCCATCTACATCAAGAACATGGAAGCGACCGTCGAGAACGGAACAATCGCGATGTATCGCATCAACGCCAAGATTTCATTCCTTCTCGACGAATAGAGCTTCAGACGCGAAATCGGACACCGGTTTTGCGTCCGATGCGGATACAGATCCCGGGGCGCCCGTTCCGGGTTCATCAGTTCGTACGGCGCTCCGGGCGCGGCTTGCACCACTGAAGCGACGGCGCGGTATCAGCCGCGCCGCATTCGTTGCGGCTCGATTTCCTGAGCGCACGGCGGATCCCGCCCAGTCGCGCCAAGAGAATTTCCCCGACAAACAGGATCGATCCTTTTGGGCCAAACCGGATTGACCCGCAAGGAGCCGGACAGAGGGCTGCGCCCCACGCCCGAGATTGTCGACGCGGCGGGCGGCCGGTTTGGGCCAACGCTTTTGGCGGACCCGGGACGGCCCTGGAGACGCAATGACGTCTTCTGATCATCCGCGAGGCTTTTCCCCACGATATCGGAGATGGGTCTCTCGACGCTCCTTTTGGTCATCGACACAATTCCTCACCACGAAATGGGTCTCTTCGGCAAGCAGACGCATTCAATCAGCGGCGATTTGATCAATCGCATGTGCGTATGAGGCGCGAAGGGCGACAATGAACCCCGAGGCAGCAACCAACGGACGGGCGCATGCAGGCGGCACAGACGGAAACGGCGAACGACGCGGCGGCGCGCGCGACGCTCAGCGCGCACGGACTGACGAAGGTCTATGGCACGGGCGATCTGGCCGTCTGGGCTCTGCGCGGGGTTGATCTCGAGCTTTACGAGGGCGAGCTGATCGTGCTGCTGGGGCCTTCGGGCAGCGGCAAGTCGACACTTCTCAACATCATCGGCGGGCTGGACCGCCCCAGCGACGGCACGGTGGCCTTTGACGGCGCCGAGGTCACCGGCTTTGACGACGCGGCGCTGACCCGCTACCGGCGCGACCACGTGGGCTTCGTGTTCCAGTTCTACAACCTGGTGCCGAGCCTGACGGCGGAGGAGAACGTCGCACTCGTCACCGAGATCGCCGCCGATCCGATGACACCGGCCGATGCACTGCGACTCGTCGGTCTCGGCGGCCGGCTCACCCATTTCCCCGCCCAGCTTTCCGGCGGCGAGCAGCAGCGGGTGGCGATCGCGCGGGCCATCGCCAAGCGGCCGCGCATCCTTCTGTGCGACGAGCCGACGGGCGCGCTGGACAGCGAAACCGGCGTCGTGGTGCTGGAAGCCATCGAGCGCATCAACAAGGAGCTGGGCACCACGACGGCGCTGATCACCCACAACGCGGGCATCAGCGCCATGGCCGACCGGGTGGTGCGGCTGGCCGACGGCCGCATCACCGGCGTCTCGCGCAACGAGACAAAAACCGCCGCATCGCAGATCGACTGGTAGACCCCGATGATCCGAGGCATCGCGCACCCGCTGAACCGCAAATTGCTGCGCGACCTGTGGCATCTGAAGGGCCAGGTGCTGGCCATCGCCGTGGTGATCGCCACCGGCGTCGGCGTTCTGGTGATGGCGTTGGGGGTCACCAATTCGCTGGAGGCGACGGCGGACGCCTACTATGAACGCAACCGCTTCGCCGACGTCTTCGCGCATGTGAAACGCGCGCCCAAGGCGCTTGCGCGCAAGATCGCGGCGCTGCCGGGCGTGCAAAGCGTGGAACCGCGCATTGTCCAATACGCCACGCTCGACATCGACGGCTTCGGGGAACCGGCCACCGCCCTGCTCTCCTCCCTGCCCGACGCATCGCAACCCGTGCTCAACCGCCTGACGCTGAAGAAGGGCCGTCTGGTCGATCATTCGAAGCCGGACCAGGTGATCGTCAACACGCGGTTCGCCGAGGCCTACGGCTTCGACATCGGCGACACGGTGCGCGCGCTCATCAACACGCAGAAACGCACCCTGCGGATCGTCGGAATCGCGCTGTCGCCCGAACACACCTACGCCATCGGCCCCGGCCAGTTGATGCCCGACGACAAGCGCTATGCCATCTTCTGGATGGGCGAGCGGGCGCTGGCGGGCGCGTTTGATCTCGACGGCGCCTTCAACGACGTGACGCTGACGCTGCTGGCGGGCACGGATCCCGAGGACGTCATCCAGCGGCTGGACCGGATGCTGGCGCGCTACGGCGGCAGCGGCGCCTATGCCCGCAAGGACCAGATATCCAACTGGTTCCTGATGAGCGAAATCCACCAGCTCAGCGTCATGGCGCGGCTGCTGCCCGCGATCTTTCTCGCCGTCGCCGCCTTTCTCACCAACATGGTCATCAACCGGCTGATCGCCACCGAGCGAGGCGTCATCGGCCTGCTGAAGGCCTTCGGCTACTCGGATCTCGAGGTCGGCTGGCATTACATGAAGCTGGTGATGGCCATCGCCGGCATCGGGATCGCGCTGGGCGCGGCGCTCGGCGCGGCGCTCGGGCACATGACCACCGGCATCTACGCCGAGATGTACGCCTTCCCGTTCCTGATCTTCCGCCCCGCGCCCGAGAGCTTCGCCATTGCCGGCGGCTTGAGCCTTGCCGCGGCGGTGCTGGGAACGCTGAGCGCCGTGCGCCGGGCGGTGAGACTGGCGCCGTCCGAGGCGATGCGCGCGCCCGCCCCGCCCGTCTTCGCCCGGAGCCTTCTGGCCAGCAGCCGCATCGCCGCGAGCCTGGACCAGCCGACGCGGATGATCTTTCGCCAGATCTTCCGCTGGCCGCTGCGCTCGAGCCTCACCGTGCTGGGCATCGGCATGTCCGTCGCGGTGCTGGTGATGGCGCTGCAGTGGATGGACTCGATCGCGCGCATGGTCGATACCTATTTCATCGCCGCCCAGCGCCAGGACGTCAGCATCAGCCTCACGGAGGTGCGCGACGGATCCGTGCTGCGCGCCTTCGAGGGCCTGCCCGGGGTGATGGCGGTGGAAGGCGAGCGCGGCATCGATGTGCGGCTGCGCTTTCAGGCGCGCTCCAAGCGGCTGCGGTTGAACGGCGTGCCGGCGCACCAGGGCCTCAACCGGGTCTATGACGAGGCCGGCGGCGCCATCGACATGCCGCCCGGCGGGCTGGTGATCTCGTCTAAACTCGCCGAGATCCTGAACGCCCGGGTCGGCGACCGGATCACGCTCGAGGTGCTGGAGGGCCGGCGGCCCACCGTTACCGTGCCCGTGGTGCAGATTTTTGAGACCTACATCGGCTATCCCGCCTACATGCGGCTTGCCGCGGTCAACCGGCTGATGCGCGAGGGCGACACGATCACCACCGTTCACCTGCGCGTCGACCCGCGCGACCAGGCAGCGCTGTTTAAAAGGCTCAAGGACACGCCCTATGTCTCCTTCGTCAATCTGCGCGAGGCGGCGATCACGCTCTTCAACGACACCATGGCGCGCACGCTTTACGTCTTCGTCGGCATTTTCGCCGGCTTCGCGGCAGCCCTTGCCGTGGGCGTGGTCTACAATTCCGCGCGCATCGCGCTGTCGGAACGCGGCCGCGAACTGGCCACCTTGCGGGTGATCGGCTTCACCCGCTTCGAGATCTCCTACATTTTGCTGGGCCAGAGCCTGGCTCTGACCCTTGCCGCCCTGCCCGTCGGCTGTCTGCTGGGCACCTGGCTGGCGCTGGGCATGGCGGCCTCCTTCGACACCGAACTCTACCGGGTGCCCGCCGTCATCGAGCCCTCGTCCTATGGCATCGCCATGCTGGTGACCTTGGCGGCCGCCGCCGTCTCCGCCCTGATGGTGCGCCGGCGGCTCGACCGGCTCGACCTGATCGCCGTTCTCAAGACACGGGAATAACCAATGAGCATCACCCTTCGCCGTCTGATCCTGTGGGGAATTCTCGCGCTTCTCGTGGCGCTGGGCATCGCCTACGCCCTGTGGCCGCGGCCGGTTCCGGTGGATCTGGCGCGGATCGACCGCGGGCCGTTGACCGTCAGCATCGATGAGGAGGCCGAGACCCGCATCCGCGACATCTACGAGGTTTCGGCGCCGGTGACCGGGCGGGTGCTGCGCATCACGCTGGAGGTGGGCGACGACGTGGTCGCCAACCAGACGATCATCGCGCAGCTGCAGCCGATCGATCCGGCGTTTCTCGATCTGCGCACCGAGGCCGAAATGCGCGCGGCGCTGCAGGCGGCGGAAGCCGCGCGCGACCTGGCCCAGGCCAATGTGGCCCGCGCGCGCGCCGAGCTGGCCTTCGCGGAGACCGACCGCGCCCGCATCCGCCAGCTGGCGGAAACCGAGACCGCCTCCAGGCGGCAGTTGGACCAGGCCGAGCTGACGTACGACACCCGCCAGGCGGAGCTGGCCACGGCCCAGGCGACGCTGGACATGCGCATGCACGAACTGGAACGCGCCAGGGCGCAGCTGATCCCGCCGGGCGAGCTGATCGACCAGCGCGACGGCTGCGCCTGCGTGCCGGTGCAGGCGCCGATCGACGGCAAGATCCTGCGGCTGATGCAGACCAGCGAGGGCGTGATCAACGCCGGCGCGACGATCGCCGAAATCGGCGATCCGCGCAATCTGGAGGTGGTGACGGACCTTCTGTCGGCGGACGCGGTGCGCGTGGAGCCGGGGCTTGCGGTGATCATCGACGACTGGGGCGGCGAGGCGCCGCTGTCGGGCGTCGTGCGCCGGGTGGAGCCCTTCGGCTTCACCAAGGTCTCCGCGCTCGGCATCGAGGAGCAGCGGGTGAAGGTGGTGATCGACCTGACCGACCCGCCCGGGGCCTACGCGCGGCTGGCGCATGGATTCCGGGTGGAGACCTCCATCGTCCTGTGGCGCGGCGAGGACGTGCTGGTGCTGCCGCTGACCGCGCTGTTCCGCAAGGACGGCGCCTGGACGGTGTTCGCCGTGCGCGACGGCCGCGCCCATGCCACCGAAGTCCGCATCGGCCACGCCAACGGGCTGCAGGTGGAGGTGCTCGAGGGGCTCGGCGAAGGCGACACCGTGGTCGTCCACCCCGCCAACCAGATCGCCGACGGCACGCGGGTCGCCGCGCGGCAGCAGGAGTGAGGCGCGCGGCGTACAGGGACCAGGCCGATCTGCAGGCAGCCACGCGAAGACCCCTTGCGATTTCATGATGCACGCCCTCCGAGGATGCCAAACGCACGGAGCGTGCTCGCCCGGACGGCCAAGCGACGCTGAGAAACCGGGTCGGGATTGCTCCTCCCGATGCCTGCCGTGGCAAGGCGCTGGATCCTGGGCTCGATCCCGGGGGAATTGATCCTTCCGCCTCCGGTGGATGAGCGGACGGGCCCCGCGCAAACCGGTTGCCTGTCCCGCGCCGATCCGCTATTGAAACCGCACCGGCATCATGCGCCGCGCCGCACCCGTAGCTCAGCTGGATAGAGCGCTGCCCTCCGAAGGCAGAGGTCACAGGTTCGAATCCTGTCGGGTGCACCATTTCCAGTTAAATTCGGTGCCTTGCGACGCAAGAACCTAGCGCATCACAGCGTGACGGCTTCGAAAGCATTACAGCGGTATGCGGAGGCGCGATTCAGGCGAATATGTGCCTGCCTCGCGCGCTTATCGGTTTCGGGCCCTGAGCTCTTCCAGGCCTTCTTCCCAGCCGACGATCGGCAGATAGCCGAGCTCCTGTTTCGCCTTGGAAATGTTGAGCGTGATCTCAACAGCACTCGTCGCATATTCCTGAAAGCTTAGAGGTCCGCGCAGACGGCCTCCGGACAGACGATAAAGACCATCACCCGCTCGCGCCAGCAGGCGCAGAAGCGGGCGCGGTACTGACTTGTCCGGGGGTAAAATACCCTGTGTCGCAAGCAAGCCTGTCACGGTATCGCGAAACGACCGGGCTGGGCCATCGGAGATATGATAAACTTCGCCAGCGCGCCCATTGGTCAGTGCCAGGCCGACCGCATGGCACAGATTGCCCACATGCGTTGCGGAGCAGAGGTAATGACCGCCGGAGATCCAGGCGAATTGTCCGCTTCGCACCATGGCCGCGAGCGTCGGCAGTGCTGTAGTGTCGTCGCGCCCCCAGATCATGCGGGGTCTGAGGGCAATCACGGCCATAGTGTCACTGTTGGCTTTCAGTGCGATCCGCTCTGCTTCGGCCTTGCCGGAGGAGTAGGCCCCCGCATGACGTGCGGGCACTGGATGGCCCTCATTGACATTCCGAAGGGGGCGGCCGTCCTGCAGTACTGAATCCGAACTGATGTAAACAAGGCGCCGGAGACCGGCACTTGAAGCCGCGCACATGACGGCCTCGGCACCACGGGCATTTTCTTCATAAGCGTCCCGGCCAGGTCCGTGGTCGAGGTTGGCGGCCGCGTGAACCAATTCTGTCGCCCCGGCCATGAGCGGTGAGAGGTCGTCGCGTAGCAGGTCACCTCGAACCACGTTGGCTCCCAGCCCGGCAATCAGCTCCGCGCTTTGATCGCTGCGCGCGAGGCCCGTTACCTGATGTCCGGCATTCGTGAGATGTCGAATGAGGTTTCGCCCCACATAGCCGCTCGCGCCGGTGAGAAAGACATGTCGTTCAGTCATTTGAGGTCTCTGCGGCGAGTGTGCCGTTTCGGGCAAGCGTTGTGATGTCGTCGAGGATTTCGGCGCGTTCGGTCTCGCTCCAGTGAACCAACTCCATGTGCTGCTGGAATTTGAACCCTTCGAGAGCAAGCCAGGCCAGACGCGTTGTGCGGGCATCAGCTGCGGCTTCAACCAGCGTCTCGCGCAGGTTCGCTTGATTGGCACGGAACTCGCTGCGAAGCGCTTCATCCTGCATCAGCGCAGAGATCAGCCCGAGGACGGCGGCGTTGCCTCCGTTGCCCCACTGCGTTCGCTTGGCAGCTTCGATCCTGCCGAGCAGCGGCGCGTCCACCTGTCCGGCGAATTCCGCTTCGCAACGCGCGTTGAACGCATTGTCAGCCCTGATCGTCCGTGCGACGAGGGCAGCGAGAAGATCCCGTTTGCTGGTGTGCTCGTAAAGAACAGTCGCCTTGGAAACCCCGGCCTCTTTCGCAACAGCGCCAAGACTCAGTACGCCATCGCGGGCGATCACACGTTCCACGGCATCAAGAATATTTTCCTGATCATGCAAGCGAGGGCGGGGCATAAAATTCTCCTGTTTATTTCCGACCGTTCGGAAATAAACAGGAGGTGCCAATCTGTCAAGGAGCGCGCCCGCTGTCGATCAATGGGGATCCGACCTCTCCATACATGCTGACCGTGCAACTCGCACGGGAGTTCCTCAATACGCGGATCATTGTGAACGCGGTGAGCCCCGGCCTTGTGAAGGCCGGATATGCCGGTTCCATGACGCCGGAACAGGGCGCGAGATTGCCGGTCCATTCCGCGCTGCTCAGCAAGGATGCCGTGTCCGATTTTTTTGCGAGCCCGGTGGTGAACCGCCCTGGCAAGCTCGCCCTCCGGCGGCACTGCCGGACGAGACGGGTGCCCTATCTTCCGAGGTAGGCAGCGAGCTCGTCAGGCGTTCCTTGCGGGAACGCCTCCCTCAGATGATCAAGGAAGGCCGACACGCGGGCGCTCAGCAGCCGGCGCGTGGGATAGAGCGTCCACAAGGCGATCTCCGGCCCGTCCACGTCGCCCCAATGCACCAGGGTGCCGTCAGCGAGGTCGTGAGTGACGAGGGATATCGGTAGGCGGGCCGCCCCGGCACCGACACGAACTGCATCGCGGACCATGATCATTGACGACAGGCGCAGGATCGGGTCGACGGCGACGCGCAATCTTCCTGATGGTATCGTCACATCCCACACAGCGCTTTGATCGCCGGCCCCGCGCACCACGGCCGGAACAACCGCATCCCCATCTGGACGCGCGACAGCCGGGCTTGCCACGACGACCAGCCGGTCGCGCAGGAAGATGCGCCCGACAAGGCTTTCATCCGGCTCGGGATTGACACGGATCACCAGGTCCACGGCTTCGTCCACCATGTCGACGGCGCGATCTTCCGTCGTGATTTCCAGCCTCACCTCCGGGTACTTGACGGCAAACTCGGCGGCCAGCTTTCCCATCGCGATTTGCGAGAAGAGCAAGGGTGCGCTGATGCGCAAGCGCCCTCGGGGCTTTTCGCCGCCCGAGGCGATGGCGGCCGTCGCCTCCTCCATCTCCGACAAAAGACGGCTGGTGCGCGCGTAGAGGGCGCGCCCCTCCTCGGTCAGCTTCAGCATCCTCCCGCCCCGCTCGAACAGACGAACCTCGAGCTTCGCTTCGAGTTCAGAAACGCGGCGCGACAACGTGGCTTTCGGGCGGCCCGCGGCTCGGGACGCTATTCCGAAGCCGCCGTGGCGAGCGACCAGGTTGAAATCGGCGAGAGCGAGAAGATCCATGATCTGTTCCACCAGTGAGACGGTCTGTCCAGATATAGCGGCTATCGGCACGAATGTGGATCGCTAAATTCAGGACAGCCAAACGGCTCAACCCAGGAGTAACGCCATGACCATTCTCGTAACCGGCGCGACCGGCAATGTCGGAAGCAACGTCGTCGAACAGCTCGTCAACCGCGGCGCCCAAGTCCGCGTCCTCGTGCGTGATCCCGCCAAGGCCAGCTTCCCCGCCGGCGTCGACATCGTCCAGGGTGACCTGCTCGACGTCGACTCGCTGCGCGGCGCCATGACCGGCGTCTCCACGCTGTTCCTGCTGAACGGCGTTGTTGCCGACGAATTCACCCAGGCGCTGATCACGCTGAACGTCGCCCGCGAAGCCGGGATCGAGCGGATCGTCTATCTGTCGGTGATCCACAGCGACGTCTACGTCAACGTGCCGCACTTCGCGGGCAAGTTCGGCGTCGAGCGGATGATCGAGCAGATGGGGATGGGTGCCACCATCCTGCGGCCGGCCTATTACATGGACAATGAGATCACGATCAAGGACGTGATCACCGGCTACGGCGTCTATCCGATGCCGATCGGCGACAAGGGCCTGGCAATGATCGACGCCCGCGACATCGGCGAGATCGCCGCGATCGAACTGGTCCGCCGCGAAGAGTCGCCCACGCCGCTGCCGCTCACCCGTATCAATCTGGTCGGCCCGGACACGCTGACCGGCGCGAACGCGGCCGCCGTCTGGAGCGACGTTCTCGGCCGCGAGATCACCTATCCGGGCGCCGACACCGCCGGGTTCGAGCAGAACATGCGCCAGTTCATGCCCGGCTGGATGGCCTACGACATGCGCCTGATGGCCGAGCGCTTCGTGTCCGACGGCATGCTGCCGAAAGACGGCGATGTGGACCGGCTCACCACGCTGCTCGGCCGCCCGCTGCGCACCTACCGCGATTACGTCGCGCAGATCGCCGGCTGACCCACCAGCTCGCACCGACAAGGACCATCGCCATGATCTATTCGACCGCCACCGTCCCGGTGAATCCGGCAGGCGAAACCCCGCTCACCCGTGGGCAGGTGTGGAAGGGCCTCGAGCTCAAGGCCCGCGACGCGCGGCTGTTTCTTCCGCCCGGCCTGTGTACCAAGTGCGACGTCACCGAGGAGAGCGCCACGCACTTCGTCCGCGACGCCACGATCGCCGGCGCCGACCTGCGTGAGATCATCACGCTGGAACCGCGGCGCAAGGTCACCTTCTTCCAGGCGACCGGCCCGCGCGAAGGCGCCATCATCAACG
This sequence comes from Breoghania sp. L-A4, assembly GCF_003432385.1. Lineage (NCBI taxonomy): Bacteria > Pseudomonadati > Pseudomonadota > Alphaproteobacteria > Hyphomicrobiales > Stappiaceae > Breoghania > Breoghania sp. L-A4. Next base: position 3,720,491 of record NZ_CP031841.1, read on the forward strand.
AGATCGTCGAGGGCGAAGCAGGCGCGCTTCAGCTCAAGTTCTACTGCTATCTCGGGCTGCGCGACAAGCAGCCCGACGGCCCGGAGGAACGAACCGAGCAGGCGCAGTTCGACAGCGACAAGGGCTACAAGGCCGCCCTGCTGTCCACGCTGAAGCGCACCCGCGAGATGCTGGCCGAAGGCACGCTCTGATCCTCGCTCCCCACCGCATCCAGTAACTCAGGAGAACTCCGATGACCGATCTCTGGTCCGCAATCACGCTCGGCAATCTGCACCTGCCGCATCGCCTCGCCATGGCGCCGACCTGAACGGATGTTCGATACCGAGGCAGCGATTCTCGTCCCGGACCAGCTTCGGGGAAATGCCCCAGCTCGGCATCTTCCCGAACGACGGTCTCGATCATCCGCCTCATCGACGCCGTCCTCCTCGACGCTGACGACGAATGTCAGACGCAGATCCGCTACATGCAGACATTGGGCAAAGCCCCGCCGCGCCTTGTTGCCGACCCGTCGGGTCGGGTCGCAGATTCAGGAACCCGCTTACCAGCGGTGCTCCTGCACATAACCGATGAATGCCTTTAGCGGTGCGGGCACATGGTCTCGCCCGTAGTCTTACAGGAACGGTCCGCCAAAGCTCTGCCACCAAGGCTCCAGCACCGGGTGCGCGCCTTGAAGCGCGACCGGCGGCGCGGAACATCGACGTCTGGAAACTCAGCGAAGCTTCACGAGCATCCTGGACAGGGCCGAGATCTCATCGGCGTCAAGCCTGCTCGCGAAGTGCGCCTCTATGGCTTGCCGGTACACGGGCCACATCTCGCGCAGGAGCTTGCGCCCTTCCCGGGTGATCTTGAGGACCTGTCCGCGTCCGTCGTCGGCGCAGTCTTCCCGCTCGACATACCCTCCCGCCGCCAGACGCTCCGTCAGCCGCGAGAGATTGTATTGCGCAAGCAGCATGCGTTCCTGGAGCCGGTAGGGGCGCAGGCCATCGGGCCGGGCGCGGTCGAGCTCCAGCAGCGCATCGTACCATGCAAGCGGAGGGTGCCCGGCCTTTTTCAGGTCGCCCTCCACGCGCGTCAACACAGCCTGCGAGACCCGGACGAGCTGCGCCCAGGCGGTTACCGCCTCCTTTGTGAGCTCCGGCGTGTCATCCTGCATGAACCCTCCTAGCAAGAAAATGCAATTGCATCAAGATTGACAGTACATGCATCTGCATCTATATAAACATGCAAATGCATGTAGGAGGCTTGCCATGCCCGCCGATTCCAATGCCGTCGCACTCGCGGCCACACTCCAGCGCGTCGCGCTTGGCGTCATGTTTCTCGCTCACAGCTTGTTCTTGAAGCTCATTGTCTACACGCTGCCGGGGACCGCGCAGTTTTTCACGTCAATCGGTCTGCCAGGATGGTTCGCCTATGTGATCTTCACTGTTGAAACGGCCGCGGGCGTCATGCTTGTCCTCGGGATTCAGGCTCGCTGGGTGGCCTTGGCGGTTGCGCCGGTTCTTGCCGGGGCGACCTGGGCGCACTCCGGCAACGGCTGGATGTTCGGTTATGAAAACGGCGGCTGGGAATACCCGGCCTATCTGACTCTTCTGTCGATCAGCCAATTCCTGCTCGGCGACGGGCGCCTTGCGCTTGTCCCCTCCCGGCCTGCGCCCCAAGGCTTTCCCGGTCTTTCGGCAGGAGGACGGGCATGACCGCGCTCACACTCGTCAGCCATCATCTCTGCCCCTATGTGCAGCGGGTCGTCATCTCTCTCACGGAGAAACAGGTTCCGCACGAAACCCGCTATATCGATCTGGCAAACAAGCCGGACTGGTTCACGCTGCTTTCTCCGCTGGGAAAGACACCCGTCTTGAAGGCCGGCGACACCGCAGTTTTCGAGTCCGCCGTCATCCTGGAATATCTGGAAGAAACGCAGGCAAACCCGCTGCATCCGCGCGACGCATTGCGCAGAGCGGAGCATCGCTCATGGATCGAGTTCGGCTCGGCGATCCTGAACGACATCGCCGGGTTTTACAACGCGCCCGACGACGCGGCCCTGCGCGCAAAAGCGGACGCAATGGCGGCGAAATTCGCCCGCGTCGAAGCGCGCCTTGTGGGCCGGCCCTGGTTCGATGGCGCAACCTTCAGCCTCGTCGACGCCGTGTATGGCCCTGTCTTCCGCTACTTCGACGTTTTCGATCGAATCGACGATTTCGGGGTGTTTTCGCAGACCCCTAAGCTCGGTGCATGGCGGGCCGCGCTTGCCGAGAGGCCCTCTGTCGCCGGAGCGGTTACGCCGGATTACCCCGAACGCTTGCTGAGCTTTCTCCGCAACCGGAACAGCGCGCTGTCGCGGCGGCTTTAGAGGCTTTTGTCCCTGGATGCCCGCAAGGCGGGCGGGTCACGCGGCAAGCCAAGGCAATGGCGGCCGGGAGTGGAACGGGCCCCGGTATGCGGTTAGGCTGGACGATCCCCATGGGAAAGACCGGAGCGGGACATTGCCGGACGGGCGACGTCCGCGACGGTCCGATGGAAACAAGCAAGGCGATCTTAGATGAGCCTGCGCGCGATCATTCTCCTGGCGATCGCGATCCTCGGGATCGCCCTGCTCGGCGTCTGGCTGTTCGTCCCTTCGGCGTTCACCGAGGCGCGCGGACTGATGGACGGTGAGCGTCTCGAGAGGCTGGTCGCGCGCGCGGGTCTGTGGGCTCCGGTTCTGATCGTCACGCTCATGACCGTCGCGGTCGTGGCCAGCCCGATCCCGAGCGCGCCGATCGCGCTCGCGGCGGGGGCGGCCTACGGGCATGTCTGGGGGACGGTGCAGGTCATAATCGGCGCCGAACTGGGGGCGCTGATCGCCTTCGGTCTGGCGCGGGTTCTGGGCCATGATGTCCTGCGGCGGGTGTTCGGCGATCGGGTGGATGCGGGGCTGCTTGGCTCGCAGAGCGCACTGACGGCGACGGTCTTCGCAAGCCGCCTGATGCCCTTCGTGTCCTTCGACATGATCAGTTACGCCGCGGGGCTCAGCCGCCTGCACGCATGGCGGTTCGCGCTCGCGACGCTGGCCGGCATCGTCCCGGCGAGCTTCCTCCTTGCCCATGTCGGCGGCGAGGCGGTCAGCGGAGACATGGGCCGGGCGACCTGGGCGGTGCTCGGCCTGGGGCTTGTAACCGGGTTGCCGCTGCTCTGGGTGGCAATGAAACGCAGAACCGAAAAGGAATCCTGATGGCGGACGCCTACAAGAAGAACAGCATCACCCTTCCGGGCGCGGTGGCCATGGGCACCGGCGTGATGATCGGCGCGGGGATCTTCGCCCTGACGGGCCAGATCGCCGAGCTTGCGGGACCGCTGTTTCCGCTCTCGTTCATCCTTGGCGCGATCGTCACCGCGTTCAGCGCCTACACCTATATCAAGATGTCGAACGCCTTTCCGTCCGCGGGCGGCATCGGGATGATCCTGAAGAAGGCTTACGGGCCGACCACGGTCGCGGCGGGCGCAGCCCTGCTGATGGCGCTGTCGATGGTCATCAATGAAAGCCTCGTCGCGCGCACCTTCGGCACCTACACGCTCCAGGCGTTTGGCGGCGATCCGAACGGCATTCTGGTGCCGGTTCTCGGCGTCGGGCTGATCGTCTTCGCCTATCTCGTGAACGTCTCCGGCAACCGTTCGGTCGGGCTCTTGTCCATTGTCATGGCGGTGCTCAAGGTTGGCGGCATCGCGCTGTTCGGCGCTGCCGGTCTCTGGGCGAGCGGCATCTCGTTCGAGGCCACGGGCGGAGACCTTGGCGCCGGCGGGTTCGTGGCCTCGGTCGCATTGTCGATCCTCGCCTTCAAGGGGTTCACGACCATCACCAACAGCGGCGCCGAGGTCACCGACCCGCACCGCAACGTGGGCCGGGCCATCGTCTGGTCCATCTGCATCTGCGTTGTCGTCTATCTTCTCGTCGCCTTCGCCGTGGGCTCCAGTCTGCCGCTCGATCGCATCGTGGCGGCAAAGGACTATGCGCTGGCCGAGGCGGCCGAACCCGCACTGGGCGCGACAGGCTTTTATCTGACGGTGGCGCTGGCCCTGGTGGCCACGGCCTCCGGGTTGATCGCAAGCGTGTTCGCGGTCTCGCGGATGCTGGCCATGCTGACCGACATGAAGATGATCCCGCACAGCCATTTCGGGATGCCGGGCACGATCAAGGACCACACGCTCGTCTATACCGTCGTGATCGCGGGCATCCTCACGGTCTTCTTCGACCTGAGCCGGATCGCCTCTCTCGGCGCCTTCTTCTACCTGGTGATGGACATCGTCATTCACTGGGGCGTGTTCCGGCATCTGCGCGAGGAGATCGGCGCACACGGCTGGGTGCTGCTGACGGCGATCGCGCTCGATGCCGTTGTGCTCGCGGCCTTCGCCGCCATGAAATGGCAGTCCGACCCGCTCATCGTCGTGATCGGAATCGTCGGTATGGCGCTGGTGTTCGTATTCGTGAGGGTTTTCCTGGCGCGCAATCCGGTCAGGGAAGGCGCTCACGATCATCATTGAAAATGGCTTGAGCTTCCAGCCGCTGGAAGCCTCAAGCTGCACGCCAAAAGCTGAATACGTAGCAAAAGGTTGGCAGGACATGGACCACGATCATCATCACGCGGCGTCCGACATCCCCGCGGGGGCCGAGACGGCGAAGGACCCGGTCTGCGGGATGACGGTCACGGTCAAGCCCGACGGACGTCACGCCGAGTTCCAGGGCGAGACCTTCCATTTCTGCTCGCAGAAATGCCAGACGAAGTTCAAGGCGGATCCATGGTTCTACGCCTCGGGCCGGGCCGCCGGGCAAAAGAAAGCTGCTCCGGCCAACGTCCAGTACACCTGTCCGATGCACCCGGAGATCGTCCGCGACGCTCCGGGGTCCTGCCCGATCTGCGGCATGGCGCTGGAGCCCATGGTCCCCTCGGACGAACCCAGTGAGGAACTGACGGACTTCACCCGCCGGATGTGGATCTCGGCGGCGGCGGCGGTGCCGCTCGTGATCCTGACGATGGGGGAACTGGTCGCCCTGCCGGTGCGCGACTGGATCGGTCATCAGACGGCGAGCTATCTGGAGTTCGCGCTGGCGACACCGATCGTGCTCTGGGCGGCGCTGCCGTTCTTCAGGCGCGGCTGGGATTCGATCCTGAACCGGTCGCCCAACATGTGGACGCTGATCAGCCTCGGCGTGGGGGCGGCCTATCTCTATTCTCTGGTCGCCACATTCCTGCCGGGCGTCTTTCCCCAACAGTACCGGATGGGACACGGCGTCGGAACCTACTTCGAGGCCGCGGTGGTGATCATCGCGCTGGTCTTCGTGGGCCAGGTTCTCGAGCTGCGCGCGCGCGAACGCACCGGCGACGCCATCCGCGCGCTGCTGGATCTTGCGCCCAAGACCGCGCGACGCATCCTGCCGGACGGGACCGAATACGACGCGCCACTGGAGAACATCACGGAGGGCGACCGGCTGCGCGTGCGCCCCGGCGACGCCGTCCCGGTCGATGGCGTGGTCATTGACGGGCGGTCCTCGCTGGACGAGAGCATGCTGACCGGCGAGTCCATGCCGGTGGAAAAGGGCCCGGGCGACACGGTGACCGGGGCCACGATCAACAAGAACGGCAGCCTGGTGATCGAGGCGAGCAAGGTGGGCGCCGATACCGTGCTGGCGCAGATCGTGGCGATGGTGTCGAACGCGCGGCGGTCGCGCGCGCCGATCCAGGGCCTGGCGGACCGGGTCTCGGCGGTGTTCGTGCCGACCGTCGTGGCCATCGCCGTCGCGGCCTTCTTCATGTGGATGATCTTAGGGCCTGAACCGGCGCTGGTCTTCGCCATCGCCTCGGCCGTCTCCGTGCTGATCATCGCCTGCCCCTGCGCGCTGGGGCTGGCCACGCCAATCTCGATCACGACGGCGGCAGGGCGCGGGGCGCAGGCGGGCGTGCTGATCAAGGATGCCGAGGCGCTCGAGCGCATGGCGGCTGTCGATACGCTGATCGTCGACAAGACCGGGACGCTCACCTTGGGCAAGCCGAAGCTGACGGATACGGTTGCGCTTGGTGAGCTGTCCGAGACGGAGCTGCTGTCGCTTGCCGCGGCTCTGGAGCGAGGCTCCGAGCACCCGCTGGCCGAGGCGATCGTCGAGGGAGCCGAAGCGCAGGGTGCTCCGCGTCAAGACGCAACCGACTTCGACGCAGTCACCGGCATGGGCGTGCGCGGCAAGGTCGGCGGACGCGCGGTGGCCCTCGGCAACACGGCGATGATGCGGGAAATGGGCCTGGACACGGCTGAGGCCGAAGCGGCGGCCGACAGCCTGCGGGCCGAAGGCAAGACGGCGATGTTCATTGCCGTCGATGACGCGCTCTCAGGGATCGTGGCGGTGGCCGACCCGATCAAGGAATCGACCGCGCAGGCGATCAGGGAACTGCACGGCCAGGGGCTGCGCGTCATCATGGCAACAGGCGACAACGAGCGCACGGCGCAGGCGGTTGCGGGCAAGCTGGGCATCGACGAGGTGCGCGCCGGTATCCTGCCCGAGGCCAAGAAGGACCTGATCGACCAGTTGCGCAAGGAAGGCCGCAAGATCGCGATGGCGGGCGACGGGGTGAACGACGCGCCCGCGCTCGCCGCCGCCGATGTCGGCATCGCCATGGGCACGGGCGCGGATGTGGCGATGGAAAGTGCGGGGATTACCCTGCTGGGCGGGGACCTGATGGGCATCGTCCGGGCGCGAAAACTGGCCCGCGCCACCCTGCGCAACATCAAGCAGAATCTGTTCTTCGCCTTCGCCTACAATGCGCTTGGCGTGCCCATCGCGGCGGGGCTGCTCTACCCCGTCACCGGCCTGCTGCTGTCGCCGATGATCGCGGCGGCTGCGATGAGTCTGTCTTCCGTCTCCGTCATCACCAACGCCCTGCGGCTCAGACGGGTCGACCTCTGACCCTACGGCCCGCCATCAGAATCGAAAACACCAGATACCCGCCGACACCCCCTCGCGACGCGCGATCCTGATGGGTGGCGCGGCGCTGGTCGCCGCGCCGATCCCTGAGGTCACGCGCCGCGCGTGGGCGGCGGAGGCGCGTGAAGCACGGATCTGGATTGATCGCGCGGCGGCGTGTAGAAGAAACACCTGCTGCCCTGACACCGGGAATTCTCTGACGTGATCATTGGCCATATCACCGGCGACATCGAGCTGATCAAGCAGACCGCGATCTTCGGCGGGCTGGGCGACGACGCCCTGACGGAGCTGTTGTCCGCGGGTTCGGTCAAGACGCCGTCGCGCGGCGAGACGCTGTTTCTGCAGGGAGATCCGGCCAACGCGTTTTTCGTGGTGCTCGAAGGCTGGGTGAAGATCTACCGAATAACCAAGGCGGGCGAAGAGACTGTCGTGGGGGTCTTCACACGCGGCCAGAGCTTCGCCGAAGCCGCCGCGTTCACCGCGGGCAAGTTTCCCGCCAGCGCCGAATGCGTCACCGACTGCCGGCTGCTGATGATCCCCTCGCGCCACCTGCTCGACCGGATCCGTGCCCGGCCCGAAATCGGACTGACCATGCTGGCCTCTACCTCGCAGCACCTGCATTCGCTGATGCGCCAGATCCAGCAGCTCAAGGCGCATACGGGAGCGCAGCGGCTGGCCGAGTTCCTGCTGTCGCTGGCGCCCGTGGAATCCGGCGCCTGCACGATTGCGCTGCCCTATGACAAGGCGCTGATCGCCGGCCAGTTGGGCATGAAGCCCGAAAGCCTTTCGCGGGCCATCGCGCGGCTCAAGGAGCGCGGCGTGCGGGTCAAGCAGAACATGGCAACGCTGAGCGACGTGGAGCAACTGCGCGACTTCTTCGAGCAGGAACGCGCCGAGGTTCTGCGCACCCGCGGCTGAGTCATGCCTGCGTTCGCATGCCCATTGGCGTCAGCCGCCCAGCCACAGGCCGGCCCCCTCCCCCGTGACGAGCCGGGCGCGCGCGCCGGGATAGGCCGCGAGCATGCGCCCAAGCATTGCGCGATCGCAAACGAGGGCGGCGGTCGACAGGCCATCGGCCACAACGGCGCGATCCGCCATGACACTGACGCCGCGCAGACCCGAGCGGACCGGAAGGCCGTCGCGCGGATCGAGAATGTGACCGACATGCCCGGCGGCATCGAACGTCGTGCCAAGGCCGGCGGAACTGGCAAGCGCCCCGTCGCGCAACCGGATGCGCTCTGCCGCCGCGCCCGCGCTGTGGTCGGGATCGAGCCCGACGCGCCAGCCATCGCCGGCCGCATCCGAGCCATGCGCACGGATCTCGCCGAGGTCGACCAGGATGTCGCGCAGTCCGTCCGCGTGCAAAAGATCGCTGATCCGGTCCGTCACGAACCCCTGGGCGATACCATTCAATGTCAGCGCCATGCCCGGGCGCGTCAGACGGATCTCGTGCGGTGCGACCCGCACATGATGGAATCCGACGCAGCCGAGCGTCGCGGCGATGGCCTCGGCGGCCGGCCCGCTCCCGCCGCCTGCGTAATGCTCGGCATAGAGCCGCCATAGCGGCTGCACCGTCGGATCGAAGGCTCCGCCGCTGAGCTGATGCAGGGTGCGGGCGTAGCCCAGCAGGTCGACCAGATCGAGCGGCGGCGCCTCGAGCCGTCCGTCCCGGTTGAGCCGGCTCAGCGCGCTGTCGCCTTGATACAGGCTGAAGACCGCCTCAAGCCGGCGGATCTCCGCCCGCGCGCGCGCCAGCAGATCCCCGGCCACGGCCGCGTCGGCATGATAGATCCGGATTTCGGCGTCCGCGCCCAGCGCGACGCCGCGCCAGCGGTGCAGCGGCAAGGCGGCGCGGCCGGCGGCGGGCAGAAGAGCCGTGCCGAATGCCGCGGCGGAAATCGCCAGGAAACGGCGGCGGCTCGGGGTGGACCAGGATCCGGTCATTGCATGGCCTCCGTCAGGTGAACCGCGGGGGAGATCGAGGAGGTTCGCGCCGCGTCATCACGCATCACCGGAGCCAGAACATAATCGTCCGGGATCTCCGCAAGCCGAAGGATGGCGCCGCCCTCGCTGGCGACCAGCGCTTCGGCGCCCGCGCGCGTGCCGAAGGGGATCGCCTCGGGCGCCCCCATGCCGCCGGCCCGGGCGCTGCCGACGACGAACCAGGCCTCGGTGGCGTCGATCCAGTTGTCAATGCCAGGATCCGACCAGCTTTCCGCCCTGTCCATATCGCTCACGTAGATCGCGACATAGTCCTTGGGCTCCTCCGGCAGGCGGGTGAAGGCAACGGCGTCGCGCACCTGGGTGAACCACAGCGGATGGGGATTGCCGGCGAGATGGATCTGCGCCTTGGGGCCTTCGTGCTCAAGGACCGTCATCTGGCAATAGTGTCCGGCGGCGTCCTCGGTCAGCGCGACGGCGGCGGGCTTGGCCAGCGGACCCTCCTCCTGACAGCCGGAAAGCAGCGTTGCGATGGCGACAAGCGGGGCGAAAACGATAGGAAGCCGGATCATGGCGTGATCCTCCGGACCAGGGCTACGGCAAGCAACAAGGCCAACAGCGTGAAACCGGCCATCGACGCCAGCGCCGCGACAGGCGGGAACGGCAGGCTGTCGGCGACGCCGGCCATGCCGCCGACGAGCGTGTTGGCGCCAAGCGCCGAAAGGTTGAACAGACGGAAGGCGTCGGCGGGATTGAGCAGGATGGCGAGCGGAAAGACCCGGGTGGCGAACAGGCCGCCAGGGGCGGCGACGAGCGCGCCCAAAAGCGCCAGGTCATAGAGGACGACAAGCACCAGCCAGGCGCCAACGGAGAGTGCGGCCGCCGTGCTGCCCTGGCCCGCCAGGGCGCTCAACACGTACCCGATGGCGAGGAACGCCAGACCAAGCAGCGCCGAGGTGCCGATCAGCCGGGCGAAATCGATCAGGCCCGCGAGCGAGCCCCCGCCGGTCGCGAACAGCAAGGCCGCGGTGATGCCGTAGCCGATGACCAGCGCCAGCACGAGCACGCACAGATGGCCGAGCGCCTTGCCGAGCAGGAATTCGGCCCGCGAGATCGGGCAGGAGAAGATCAGCAGCAGCGTGCCGCGGTCGATCTCGCCGGCGATGGCGTCAAAGCCCAGCAGCAGGGCGATCAGCGGCACCAGATAGACCGACAGGCTGGCAAGCGAGGCGACCGTGATCGTCATGCGATCGATGCCGAGCGCGCCCGCCGGCGCGGATCCGAGCAGCGCCAGCGCCAGCGAGAAAGCCGCCAGGATCAGGGTCGCCAGCAGGATCCAGCGGTTGCGCAGGCCGATGCGGATTTCCTGGACGGCCACGGTCAGGATGCGTGTCAGCATGGCTCAATGCTCCTTCGCGGCTTCGCCGGAAAAATGGCGGTAGACATCATCGAGACTGGGCAGGGCAACGTCGATATCGGTGACCAGCGGCCCCAGAGCGGTGATCGCGGCGAGCCGCGCAAGCTTGTCGTCGGGCGCGCACACGAGCTCGACGCCCTGGCCGTTGACGCGTGCACCGCCGAGCTTCGCGGCGACGGCCGCGGGATCGCTGGCCTGAACCCGCAGGCGGATCGGCAGCCCGGCCGCGCCGCGCAGCTTCGACAGGGTGTCGTCGGCGACGAGCCTGCCCCTGGACAAGATCAGAATCCGGTCGGTGCGCGCCTCGACCTCCGTCAAGGCGTGCGACGACAACAGCACGGTGGCGCCGAGGCCCGCGACTTCCTCGACCAGTTCGTAGAAATTCTGCCGCGAAATCGGATCGAGCCCGCTGGTCGGCTCGTCGAGCAGCACCAGCCTCGGACGGCCGATCAGCGCCTGGGCGAGGCCGAGCCGTTGGCGCATACCCTTGGAATAGGTGCCGACACGGCGCTTGCCGGCCTCGGCGAGACCGACGCGCTCGAGCAGCGCCACCGCCTTGGCCGGATCCTCACCCTTGAGCCGGGCGTAAAAGCGCAACACTTCCTCGCCGCTCAGCGTCTTCTGGAAGGCCACGGCCTCCGGCAGATAGGCCGAAGCGCCGCGCGCGGCGGCGCTGCCCGGAGCCGCATCCAGAACCGCGATCGAGCCGCTGTCGGGGCGCAGGAAGCCGAGGATCATCTTGAACAACGTGGTCTTGCCGGCGCCATTGTGGCCGAGCAGCGCGACGCGCTCGCCCGCGGCGAGATCAAAGCTCACACCCCGGATGACCGGACGCCGGTCGAAGGCGAGACTGACGGTGTCGAGCGACAGGATGCTCATCCCTGAACTCCGGCGTGAGGCGTGGAAAGGACCGGCGCATGCATCAGCGGCGCTGAATCGACGATACCGCCGGGCAGCAGCGCGAGGAACTGCGATTGCGTCCAGCGCAGCAGCTGCACGGCCGGGCTGCCGGTCAAGAGCTTGGCCGCCGGCTGGGTCCACAGGATCTGATCGACGATGTCGTTGGGGCGAAAGACCGTGTCGGCGATGCCGTCGCCGTTGACGTCGAAGGCGGCATGGTCGCTCCAGTAGTTGCCGCGGCCACCGGCGCTCCAATCGAGATTGCGCGTTCCGACGTATTTCACCTGGGTCTGGTTGCCGACAAAGGCATTGCCGGCAAAGGTGTTGCGCGCCGAGCCGGCGGTGAAATGGATGCCGATCGGACAGCGCTCGAACCGGTTGCCGGTGACCTGGTTCTTGTTGGCGTTGTACATGAACAGGCACTTCTCGCCGCCGCCCCGCACCAGGTTGCCGGAGATCACCGCGTCGTTGGCGTAGTTCAGCATCAGGCCGTGATCGCGGTCGCCGATCGAGACATTGTCCTTGATCAGCAGGCCTGAGGAGAACATGAGGGCGTAGCCGATGGTGTTGCCGGTCGAGACGTTGCCGACGATCTCGCCATCGTTGCCGTGCATGTAATGGATGGCGAAGCGCAGATCCTCGAAGCGGTTGGCGCGCAGGACGTCGGCCTTGCTGGTGTTGACGAAAATACCGTCGCGGCCGAAGCGGATGGTGTTGTACTCGGCGAGGAGCCGCGGCGCGTTCCAGACATAGATGCCGTTGCCGCGCTCGTTCGGCCTGAGGTCGCGCCGGCCCTCGATCAGGTTGTTGGAGACGCGCGTATCGGCCGGACCGTGCACATCGACGCCGACGAGATTGTCGAGCATGCGGTTGTCGCGCACGACGGCGCGGTCGGCCTTGTCGGTCAGTTTCACGGCGGCATCAAGCGTCTGCTGCGACAGGCCCGAGCCGGTCAGCGTCAGCCCGGCGATCGTGACGTCGGGCGCGTCGACCGTGATCACGCTGCCGGTGCCCGACCCGGCGATGGTGGCCAGGCCTTCGCCGAGCAGCGTCAGGGGCCGGTCAATGACAACCGGCCCTTCGTGCGTGCCTGGCGCGAGCCGGAGAACATCCCCGGCCCGCGCGGTTCCGATGGCCATGACAAGCGCGCCGGGCCCAGCCGCGACCGCGCGCTCCGCCGCACCCGCCGGCGCGAGAGCGCCGGCGAGGAGACAGACCGTGAGGCCGATGATGGGGACGGCGCGCCTCATCGTCATGCCGCGCGCGGCTCGACGAACATGCGGCCGCGCATTTCCATGTGCAGCGCATGGCAGAACCACTGGCAGTAGAACCAGTGTACGCCGGGGCGTTCCGCGATGAAGGTGACGGACGCGGTGGCCTGCGGCGCGACTTCCATCGCCACCCCGAAGTTCGACATGCAGAAGCCGTGTGTCAGATCGTCGATGTCATCGATATTGGTGACGTAGACGGTGACCTCGTCGCCCTGCTTGACGGTGAACTTCTCGAGGCTGAAAGTCGGTGCGGTCGAATACATGTAGACCCGCACCTTGTTGCCGTCGCGAATGACGTCGGCGGCATCCTCCAGTTCGACGCCATCGGCCTTGGCCTGAGCCACCGCGTCGGCGAACATCGGGTTGTCGCGGTTCCAGACGTTCACCGGGTTGACGATCGAGGCCTTGACCAGAATCACGTCATGCGGCTCGGCAAACGTCGGGCCGTCATGCACGACCTTCATCTCGTCCGTGGAGATGTCGATCAGCTGCTCATTCTCCGGCTTCAGAGGACCGACGTTCAGGAAGCGGTCCTTGGAGAATTTGTTGAGCGAGACCAGCCATTTGCCATCGGCGTCCTTTGTTTCGCCCATGGTCGTGTGGTTGTGGCCCGGCTGGTAGTGAACATCGACCTTGGAGATAATCGGATCGACATCCTCGCCCGCGTAGGCGCGGATCGCCTTGTCGATGTTCCATTTGACGATCTGACTGTCGAGGAACAGCGTGGTGTAGGCGTCGCCCTTGCCGTCAAAGGCGGTGTGGAGCGGACCAAGGCCCAGTTCCGGCTCGGCCACGATGCACGACCGCGGATCGGCGTCACTGTCGAAAAGCGCGTCGACTTTGGTCACGTCGATCACCGAACAGGTCGGCGACAGCTTGCCGTTGATGACCACGTGTTTTTGGTCCGGCGCCGTGTTGCAGCCATGCGGGCTGTTGGGGATCGGCACGTAGCGCGTGTACTTCGACCCCTTGCGTCCGTCGATCACCGGCACACCGTTCAGCATCTGAACGTCTCCGGCGGCGACGCCCTCCTCGATGCGCTTGATGTTGAAGATGACGACGTGATCGAGCTCGCTCTCCGTCATCTCGGCCAGATTCATGCCCATTTCCGAGTTGTAGCTGGTCGAGAAGGCGTATTTGCCCTGGTAGTCGGCATCGCAGTTGTCGAGGTTGCCGGAAACGATGACCTGCCAGGCAACCTTCATCTCGTCGCCATCGATGGCTGTGAAGACGCAGGCGTACTGGGACGGATCGTCGAGGATCTTGCCGTCGTTGACCAGCGGCGCCTCATGCTCGCCATTGGCGAAGACATAGCCGGTGCGCGGAAACTTCTGCGGCCGCAGGCCGTGAATGTCGTGCGCGTTCGGGATCTCGATGATCTTGTCGCATTTCATCGTCTTGCAGTCGATGCGCGCAACGCGGGTGTTCGCCTTGTCGTTGGCGAACAGGTAGCGCCCATCGTAGGTGCCGTCGGTGAACGACATGTGCGGGTGATGGAGATCGCCGTTGTCGTAGGTCTCCTTGCCCTGGGCGGCGAGATAGGCCTTGGTTTCGGGCAGCAGGCCCTCGGTCAGGATCTTCTTCGATTCGTTGGTCTGGCCCCATCCCGTCGCCGAGCAACGGTTGAACACCGGAATGCGCATCAGTTCGCGCATCGACGGCATTCCGAGAATACGCACCTCGCCCGTCTGGCCGGACGACCAGAAGCCGTAATATTCATCCAGTTCGCCCGGCGCGAGTTCGAACGCCTGTCCGTGCTCCGCCGCCTGGACGCTTTGAGCGCCCGACAGCGCCACGGCTCCCATGCCGGCGACGATCGCGGTCTTGGCTGTGCCGCCGAGCAGGTCGCGTCGCGACAGGCCCGAATGTTCGTTATGGTCATTGCCCGTGTGTTCGTTCTGGTCTTTCATGGCAAACTCCTTGTCGTTCCTTACGTTATTCGGCCGGTGCGAGAACATCCCGCGCGGTGTTGCCGTCCGGCCCGGAAATCCCGGTCTGCGCCTCAAACCGCTGGCGCCTGGCGAGCTTCTTGATGCAGACGGGACATTTCTGATCGTGCTGATAGAGCACCTGGCAATGCAGGCAGTTCAGACACTCGTTGGGATTGATGTTGCCTTCGGGATGGATGGCCTGGACCATGCATTCCTTGGCGCAGCGCTGGCAGGGGTTGCCGCACTCGCGATAGCGCTTGAGCCAGTCGAACATGCGCAGCCGTGCCGGAATGGCCAGCGCCGCGCCCAGCGGGCACAGATAGCGGCAATAGAAGCGCTCGATGAAGAGACCGGCACCCAACAGCACCACGACGAAGGTGACATACGGCCAGGCGCGCTGGAATTTCAGGATGATCGCGGTCTTGAACGGCTCGACCTCGGCATAATGCTCGGCGACGTCGAGCGAATAGAGCGACAGGCCGAACAAGGCGAGAAAGATCATGTATTTGAGCGGCCACAGCCGTTCGTGCAGCCCCCAGGGCACCTCGATTTGAGGGATGCGGGCGAGCTTGGCCAGCCGGTTGGTCAGTTCCTGCAAGGCGCCGAACGGGCACAGCCAGCCGCAATAGGCGCCGCGCCCCCAAAACAGCAGCGCGGCGGCGACCGAGAACCACAGCAGGAACACCAGTGGATCAAGCAGGAAGGCGTTCCAGCTGAACTCGCTGGTCAGCGACGAGAAGAAGGCCAGCACATTGACGACGGAAAGCTGCGCGTTCTGGATCCAGCCGAGCCAGACGAGCGTGAACACGAGAAAGACGATGCGGAACCAGAAGGTGAAGCGCTCATGCCGCGTCACCTGCATCTGGAAGAAGAACACCGCGCTGAGCAGCGCCACGGCACCGGCCAGAATGAGAATGTCGATCTTGCGCGCCTCCCAGATACGCAGCCACAGTTTCTGCGTCGCCGCGCGTTCGTCGCCGGCCGCGGACGCGGCAGGCACGCCCGGCGCGGCTGCTGTTGAGGCGACCGGCTCGCTCTTCAGGTAGCGCGCCGGCAGCCGGTAGCCGAGATCGAACGTCAGGAAGACCTTGTCGATGGCGCCGATGGCGCGCTGCACGAGCAGCTGAAGGCGGAATTCACTGGCCGGGTCAAAGCCGGACCCAGCCGGGATGATGAAGAGATCGGCTTCGGTGAACGCCGGCGCGCCATCGGTCGCGATCTCGCGCACACGCTGGTGCTGCCGGTCGCGGAACCGGACCGATATGTCTCCCTGGATAAGCTGGATACGGTCGAAGATGCCGCCGCGCACGTAACCCGATCCCTTGAAGGAATAGCGGCCGCGGCCCATCACCAGGATCGCGTGTTCTCCCTCCTTGAGGCGCGCGCGCAGGTTGGCGTACTCCGCCTCCCCCAGCAGCGAAAGGCCGATGGCGGGCACATCGGCGAGCGCCAGATACATATCGACGTAATTGTCCGTGTCGGGCCCGTGCTCCGGTCGCGCGATCGCCGTCGCGTCCCCCTGGGCCGCGAAGGCCTCGTTGATCTGACCGACATCGAGCGACAGCCGGCGGACCGAACCGTCTCCCGTCAGGGCCATCCAGTCGCGCGTCTCGCGCAGCTGCTCATCGATGACCCGCTTTGGTCCGGTCGCCGCGAGCGGTTCCGCAAGGCCGCCCAGACCGAGCATCCGGGCGACCTTGAGGCCGCCGCGCACGATCGAGTCGTCGATGATCATGATGGTGACGGTTGCGCCCGAGATGATGTCGAGATCGTGCGCCGAGCCGCCGGCGGCCGCTTCCGCCTTCAGGTCCAGCCCGACATATTCGGCGATGACCGCGCGGATTTTCTTCTCCGGAATGCCGATCAGCACGATCGGTTCGGAATGTTTGACGAGGCGCACGCCCGTCAGCACCGCCTCGGAATCGATGCCGACCAGCGTGTGGATCGGCTTGCCGGAATACCCCGTGGTCGAGACGAAGTCGGACGTCAGGAACACCCAGCCGACGGTCTCGCCATCCTTCAGCGCCGGAACCACCGGGACGTCGCTCCGCATCGCCCCGTAGGCATCGGCACCGGGGACCATTTCGGCCACGGGAACCGCGTCGAGGAACGCCGGAAGGTCCGCGGCGCCGGCCGCGCCGGACAGGCAGAGGGCGAACGCGACACACGCCGCGCTCAGGCAGCAACGAAAGGCCTTGAGAAACGCCACGTCTCACTCCGACTCAGATTCCGGTCCAATTCCTGCGGACCATGAGCTTCAGAGGCGCGCGACACATTGACGTTGATCAATTCAATCAACTTTTGGAGTATATTAGCATTATTGAATTCTTTCGGAGATTTACAAGAATTGCATCAAAGATATAGGGAAAGTTACTTAATGTAAGCAACCTGCAATCCCTGCGTTACAAGCATCACGACCCAAAGCGCGCCAGTGCCGTGGCCCGCAGCGTGGCGCGCCACCGTCCGCCGGCGTCATGACGCCTCATGCTGGCCGGGACGTTTCAGGCGCGACAGGGACGGCCGCCGGTCCAACGCCAAAGATTCTCCGGGCGGGTTGTGCGGATCACAATCAGAAAAGGCGGAAAGCGACGCAACGTTATTCATCATAAATAACAATGCGCATGATACTATTCCCCGCAAGGGCCGAGATGGGGGTGATGTGATGAAGCTCGAAAGTGCATTTTCCATACTCATCGATGAATTCGAAACCATTGAAACCATTGCCGAGGGCCGGGTGTTGCTGCGCCGGATCGCCGATCTCTACGGCCTGCGTCATGCGGTGTACTTCGCCTCGCGCGTGCCGGAGCTGACCACGCGCGAACCCTATATCGCGACCACCTATTCCGAGCCTTGGATCCGGCACTACCAGGAGATGGGGTTCGTGGAGATCGACCCGGTGCTGCGCGCCGGTCTGCTGCAGATGCTGCCGACCGACTGGTCGACGTTCGACCGCAGCCAGCCGATGGTGCGCCGCATGTTCGGCGAAGCGGACGAGTTCGGCGTGGGCTGCCAGGGCATGACCTTTCCCATCCGCGGCGCACATGGCGAGGCGGCGATGTTCTCGATCACCAGCGACGCCTCGGACCGGGACTGGAAATTCCTGAAGGCCTTTTACATGCGCGACTTCCAGACCATCGCCAACTTCGTGCACGAGATGGTGCTGCGCACCGAGGACGTGCGGCCGAAGTGCCCGAAACTGAGCCCGCGCGAGCTGGAATGCCTGAAGTGGGCCGCCGCCGGCAAGACCTACGCCGACATCGCGACGATCCTCAACATCAACGTGAGCACCGTGAAGACATACATGGAGTTCGCCCGCGCCAAGCTCAACACGCTCAACACCACCCATTCGGTGGCCAGGGCAATGTCCGCGCGATTGATCAATCTGTCAGAATAACAAACCCGGACGGCGGCCCCTATTCCGCCATTCAGCCGAGTGTTCAGCGCGCTCGCTTCGCATGACCATCGCCTCCTCACCTAACACGAGAGGCGACAATGATCAGGCTCATCCAAGGAATTGACCGATACCAGCACGCGTTCGAAGTCGATCGGATGCACACCATTCGCGCCAGCGTGTTCCACGACCGGCTGAAGTGGGATGTGACGGTGGAGGACGGCTGGGAAATCGACCGCTTCGACGACTGCAATCCGTTGTATGTCGTGTCCATCGACCCGGAAACGGACGACGTGCGCGGCTCGGTGCGGCTGCTGCCCACCACCGGACCCAACATGCTGCGCGACGTGTTCCACGCGCTGCTGCCCGACGGTGAAAGGGTCTGCAGCCCCTTGATCTGGGAAAGCTCGCGCTTCTCCGTCGATCCGGAATACGCCTGCGCATCGCGCTCGCCCGGCCAGGTCAGTGAGATCACGGTGGAACTGCTGCTGGGCATGGCGGAGATCGGCAAGCTGGTGGGGCTCACGCACGTGGTCTCCGTCTATGACGCGGCGATGGCGCGGGTGTTCCGCAAGGCCCGGTGCAAGGCCGAACTCGTCGGCACGCCGAAGGTGTTCGGCCGCGTCATGACCTATGCCGGGCTGTTCGCCACCGACGACGCGATGATCGAGGCGCTGCGCGAGGTCAGCGGCATCCGGGACTCGGTGTTCGAGAAGGTGCCTGCCACCCACCCGCTGGCGGCTTTTGTCTGACACCCCGCTCCACAAGGCGGCCGCGGCCGCCTTGTGGAGACGTGCGGCAAGCCACCGGACGAGACACGACAGATGATGAGAGACCCCACCTCAATGCCGGCCATGTCGCAGTTCGCGGAAACCTGGAGCGCCGCGTCCGACGATCACACGATGGCGGATTGCCTGCGGGCGTTCTGCGCGGAGTTCGGCTTTTCCCACGCCACCTATTTCGGAACCAGGCTGCCGGTGCACTCCGGCGGCAACGACGTGCTGGTCACCACCTATTCCTCCGACTGGATCTCGCATTACGTGTCGATGGACTACCGGCGGCTGGATCCGGTGCTGTCGCTGGGCTCCCAGGTGATGGCGCCGCTCAACTGGGCCGACATCCCGCGCAAGGACCCGGCGGTGCGGGCCTTTTTCGACGAGGCGGCGGCCTTCGGCATCGGCCAACAGGGCCTCACGGTGCCGATGAAGGGCATCTTCGGCAACACCATCCTGTTTTCGCTCAACGCCCACACGGGCGCGCGCGAGTGGCGGCGGTATTGCACAACGCACAAGCACGAGATCGTCCGCACCGCGAAGGCGATGCACCGTGAAATCGCCAACGCCTACAGCCGGTGCCCGGTCGGCACCGACAGCCCCCTGTCGAAACGCGAGGTGGAAAGCCTCTATTGGGCGGCGAAGGGCAAGACGGCATGGGAAACGGCCAAGATCCTCGGGCTGACGGAGCGCACGGTCTCCTTCTACCTGAAGAATTCCTATGTGAAGCTGGACGCCGCGTCCAAGGCGCACGCGGTGGCGATCGCGCTGGACTGCGGGCTGATCAACACCGGCTGACGAGCGCCGTTGACATTCATCAATGAGGCCGCGGCGATCATGCCCGATGATGCGCAGACGCCGCAGGGACGGCGCACCGACAGTCGAACGGGAGGAACGCCGTGCAGGTGGACCCGCAGATCACCTATCGCAACATGGAACCGTCCGCGCATGTGGAGGAGCGCATCCACGAGCGCATCGCCAAGCTCGAGGAATTCCACGGCCGCATCACCTCGTGCCGGGTAACGGTGGAGGCGCCGCACCAGCGCGGCCAGAAGGGCGAGATCTACAAAATCAGCATCGACGTCGAGGTGCCTGGCGGACACGTCGTCGTCAACCGCGAACCGGGCAAGAACCACGCCCATGAAGACGTGCTGGTGGCCATCCGCGACGCCTTCAATGCCGCGCAGCGACAACTCGAGGACCACGTGCGCAAGACCGGCGGCATTCACGTGAAGGACCATCCCCCGAAGACCCACGGCAAGGTCACGGACAAGTTCGTGGACGAGGCCTATGGCTTCATCGACGCGGCCGACGGGCGCCGCTTCTTCTTCCGCGCCGACAGCGTTAACGGCCAGGGCTGGAACGACATGGAGATCGGCAGCCAGGTGCATTTCACCGAGATGGACGGCGAGATGGGTCTGCACGCGGTGTCCGTGACGGTGATCTAGGGTCGTCCGCATGGCCAAAACCGACGATCAGGCGTTCCGGGAATCGCGCGACTGGATGGTCAGCCACCAGCTCGAGGCGCATGGCATCGACGACAACCGCACGCTCGCCGCCATGCGCAGGGTGCCGCGCCACCTCTTCGTGCCCGCCGAGATGCGCGCCTACGCCTACGACGATTCTCCCCTGCCCATCGGCGAGGGACAGACGATCTCGCAGCCCTACATGGTGGCGATGATGACCCAGGCGCTGGCGCTCAGGGGCGGCGAAAAGGTGCTGGAAATCGGCACCGGCTCGGGCTACGCCGCCGCGGTTCTTGCGGAAATCGCCCGTGACGTGATCACCATCGAGCGCATCGAGGCTCTGGCAAACCGCGCCCGCCGCGATCTCCAGCGCGCGGGCTGTTCCAACGTTACCGTAATCTGCGGTGACGGCACCCGGGCTGGGAGGCCGAGGCGCCCTACGACGGCATCGTGGTCACCGCAGGCGGCCCGAAGGTGCCCGAAAGCCTGAAGCGCCAGCTCAAGATCGGCGGGCGTCTCGTCATTCCCGTGGGCAGCGCGCCGCGCTTCCAGAACCTCATGCGCGTCACGCGCAGAAGCGAGGACGACTACAGCGAGGAAAATCTCGGCGGCGTGCTGTTCGTGCCGCTGATCGGCGAGGAAGGCTGGGGCAGCGAGATGGCAATGCCCAGACAGCCGATCGAGGAGTGAGGGACCGGCGCGCCGTTCCCCTCAGCCACCATGCCTTCAGCGGCCCTTCCAGTCGGGCTTGCGCTTGGCCAAAAAGGCTTCCATGCCCTCGCGGAAATCCTCGCTCATATAGCACATCTCGATGAGATCGTGGTCCTTGAGCAACAACTGCTGGGCTTCCTTGAGACGGCGCAGCGCCTCCTTGGTGGCGCGCAGGGTGAGCGGCGCGAAGGTGGCCATCTGCTCGGCGAGTTCCCGCGCCCGCGCCAGCAGCGCCTCCTGGCTGTCGAGCACTTCGGCCACCAGACCCAGCGCGGAGGCCTCCTGCGCGCCGACCAGCCGCGCGGTGAACAGCAGCTCACGGGTGCGGCCGGCGCCGACCAGCGAGACCAGGCGCATCAGGTTGGAGGTCGACAGGCAGTTGCCAAGCGTGCGGGCGATGGGAAAGCCGAATTTCAGGTCACCGGAGCACAGGCGCAGATCGCAGGCCGCCGCGATCCCCGCCCCACCCCCGGTGCAGGCGCCGTGCATGGCCGCGATCGTCGGCACGGGGCAGCGTTCAATGTCGCCCATCACCTTGTCGATGCGCTGCTCGTAGTCCAGCGCGTCCTGCGGTGTCTTGAAGGCGCGAAACTGGGCGATGTCGGTGCCGGCGGCAAACGCCTTGTCGCCGGCGCCGGTGATGATGATGGCCTTCACCGAGCCGTCCGTCGGCGTGGTGCGGCAGATTTCGGCCAGCCCCTCGTACATGGCGAAGGTTAGCGCGTTGCGCGCCTGCGGCCGGTTCAGGGTGACATGGCCGATGCCGTCGCGGACCTCATAGAGGAGTTCGTCCGCGGCCGTGTCCAGTTCAGTCTCGCTCATGCATCACCTGTAAAAATAGTCGACGAGGAACATCGGGATCGACGGAATGTAGGTGCACATGAGCAGCACAGTCAAAAGCACGGCGACAAAATAGATATTGACCTTCGAGACTTCCCAGATGTTGGCCCGCGCGATCGAGCACGCGGTGATCAGGACGCTGGCCACCGGAGGCGTCTGCTGGCCGATGGCGAGGTTGAGGGTCACGACAAGGCCGAAGTGGACCGGATCGATGCCGACCTGCTGGATCAGCGGGATGACGATGGGCACCACCAGGATGATGGCGGCGGCCGAATGCAGGAAGAAACCGATCACCAGGAAGAAGACGTTCAGGATCAGCAATATGGCGTACTTGTTGGTTGTGAACGCCAGGATTTCCGCGGCGATTTCCTGGGGGATCTGGGCACGAGTGAGAAACCCGCCCATCAGCACCGAGGCCGCCACCAGCACCATCACGACGGCGGTCTGCATGCCGCCGTCGAGCATGGCGCTCTTCAGCCGGCGGAAGTCGACCTCATTGTAGTAGAGACCGATGACGATGGAGGCGAGCACCGCGAGACCGGCTGCTTCCGTGGCGGTGACGAAGCCGCCGAAAATGCCGCCAAGAATGATCACCGGCAGCGCGAAGGTCGGCAGCGCGTCGATAAACGCCGCCCTGAGCGTCGGCAGGCTGAACGCCTCCTCGACGGGGAAGTCGTACTTGCGCGCGAACGCGTAGGCGACGCCCATCAGCCCGGCCGCACCAAGCAGCCCCGGCACCACGCCGGCGACAAAGAGCTGCTCAACGGATGTGTTGGCGGAGACCGCGTAGAGGATCATCGGGATCGACGGCGGAATGATGATGGCCAGCGAAGCGGACGACGAGGTGACGGCGGCGGAGAATGGCGCGCCGTATCCGCGTTTCTTCATCGCGGGAATAAGGATCGAGCCGATCGCCGCGACATCGGCGACGGCACTGCCGGAGATTTCGGCGAAGAACAGCGACACGCCGATGGTCACCATCGACAGGCCGCCGCGCACAAAGCCGATGAGGGCGGCGACGAAATTGATCAGCCGCTGAGAGATGCCGGCGGCGTTCATGATGGCGCCGGCGAGCACGAACATGGGGATGGCGATCAACGAGAATTTCGTCGAGCCGTCGTACATGTCCAGCGCCATGGTGACGATGCTGCCCGTGCCTTCCGTAATCACGATGCCGAGCAGGGCGGACATTCCGAGCGCGATGGCGATCGGCACGTTCAAACAGATCATCGCGACGAGAGCGACGAACATCAACAGGATCAGCATGAACTAGCCCTCGCCGTGAATTTCAGGATGCTCGAGCGACATTCCCGAGGCGGTCACGCGCCAATAGTCCGGGAAGCTCAGGATCTCCGCGATGATGAACAGGATGGCGCCGATCGGGATCACCGACTGGGTGAGCCGCACCGGCATCCAGGTCAGCGACACCAGCGTGTCGCCCTCGAGCACCTCCAGCACCTCGAGCCCGGTCCAGGCCAGCAGCGCGAAGAAGGTGAGCACGATGGCCTCCGCCACGAGCACCGCAACCATTCTCATCGGATTGGGGATGGCCAGAAGCACGCTGTCGAAACCGATATGCCGCCGCTTGAGCGCCGCCAGCGCCGCGCCGTAATAGGTGATCCAGGCCAGCAGGATGGCAGCGATCTCGTCGTACCAGGACAGCGAGTCCTCGGCGAGCCGGTAGCCGACGGCGACGATCACCACGACAGTCAGCAAGATCATCAGGATGATGGTCGTCCACTCCAGGATCCAGGTCAGGAAAGCTTGTAGTCGCCTGAGCATGCGTCAACCCGTTCCGTTGTTCCGGCCGACCGTCCCGATCCGCCCGATAGCCACAAACACTCGCCGCCTCAAGCCGTCCGCGCGATTCGGGACGCGAACCGGCAGCCCCGGGGAATCCCCGGATGACCGCGAGACGCACTCGCAGATTGCTTGAAAATGCCGATCGCAAGAAGAAGCGGAAAACGCGGCCCGGAGCGAACCCCGGGCCGCGAAACGATCAGGAACCCTTGGCGAGCGAACGGATCGTGTCGACCAGGTCCTGCGCCCCGTCAAACGATGTGCCGAATTCCTCGTAGACCGGAGCGGATGCCTCGATGAACGCCGCCTTGTCGGCCTCGTTCACCTCGATACCGCCCTCTTTCAGATTGCTGAGGAGCTCGACTTCAAGCTTCGCCGCGGTGTCGTAGACGTAGTCCTGGGTCTCGCTGCCGCAGGTGGTCAGCACGTCCTGGACGTCCTGCGGCAGGGCCGCGAAGTGCTTGTCGGAGACCAGCAGATAGCCCGGCGTGTAGACGTGGCCGGTGATCGACAGATACTTCTGCACTTCCTGGAACTTGGCGGACCAGATCTGCGCGTAAGGATTCTCCTGACCGTCGATCACGCCGGTCTGCAGCGCGGTGAAGACCTCGGAAAACGCCATCGGCGTCGGATTGGCGCCATACAGCTTGAACATCTTCACGCGCCACGCGCCCTTGGGCGTGCGCAGCTTGATGCCCTGCAGATCGGCAGGCACGTTGATCGGATGCTTGTTGTTGGTGATGTGGCGGAAGCCGTTTTCCCACACACCGATGATGCGGTAGCCCTTGGCCTTGACGGCCGGCTGCAGCTTGCTTTCCAGGATCGCCGCCTGCACCCGCCTCATGTGATCGCGGTCGCTGATGATATACGGCATCTCGAAGACGCCGAATTCATCCGCCACCGACGACATCACCGACGACGGCAGCGAGAAGGTGACCTGACCGAGCTTCAGGCGCTTGAGCAGCTCGCTGTCCTTGCCGAGCTGCGACGAACCAAACGTCTGGACTTCGGCCTTGTCGCCCAACGCCGCGTTGGCGCAGCGGGCGAATTCATTGGCGCTGGCTTCAAACAGAGACCCCGGCGCGCCGACGTGGCCGAATTTCAATTCCAGCTTTTCGGCCATGGCCGTTGTTGCCAGGACGGCGGAAAGCGCCGCGCCTGCCATTACTGTGCTGAGTTTCATCGTTTCCTCCCTCGATTGTCCTCTGCGTCTTTCTTGGTGCGATGCGCCGCTTATTCCGCGGCGTCCTCCGCCCGGGTCTGTTGCCGACCCGTTAGACAGTCAAGCGCTGCCTGTGTGCCGCCGCGCCGATACGGCACGCCGGAAAGTTCCAGTCCCATCTCCACCCCCGACAGCGTCCCCATCAGCATCAGGTCGTTGAAGTCGCCCAGATGTCCAATCCGAAAGACCCTGTCGGCGACCTTCGACAGCCCGTTGCCGAGAGACATGTTGAAGTTTTCCAGCGTCACCTTGCGGAAAGCGTCCGCGCTGTATCCTTCCGGCATCATGACCGCGGTCAGCACGCCGGAACAGTGAGCGGGAGTGTTGCACAACACCTCCAGGCCCCACGCGCGCACGGCGCGGCGCGCGGCCTCGCCATGGCTCTGGTGCCGCGCGAACACGTTGTCCAGCCCCTCCTCGTGCAGCATCGAGATGGCTTCGTTGAGGCCGTAGAGCAGATTGGTCGCCGGGGTGTAGGGGAAATATCCCGTCTCGTTGGGACCGGCCATGTCCGCCCAGTCCCAATAGGCGCGCGGCAGCCTTGCCGTCTTCGCCGCGGCCTGCGCCTTCTCGCTGACCGCGTTGAACGACAGGCCCGGCGGCAGCATCAGGCCCTTCTGCGAGCCCGCGACGGTGACGTCGACGCCCCATTCGTCATGCCGGTAGTCGAGAGAGGCGAGCGAAGAGATCGTATCCACCATCAACAGCGCGGGATGGCCCGCCGCATCAATGGCCTTGCGCACATCGGCGATCGGGCTGACGCTGCCGGTCGAGGTCTCGTTGTGGACGACGCAGACCGCCTTGATCTCGCCGGCGGTGTCGGCCCTCAGCCGGGTCTCGATCGCATCGGCGTCGGCGCCCGAACGCCAGTCGCCCTCGATGAATTCGGTGCGCAGGCCAAGACGGTCGGCGAGCTTCTTCCAAAGGGTTGCGAAATGGCCGGTCTCATACATCAACACCAGATCGCCGGGCGACATGGTGTTGACCAGGGCGGCTTCCCAGGCGCCGGTGCCGGACCCCGGAAAGATCACGACCTGGCCTTGGGTCTTGAAAATCGACTTCATTCCATCGAGCGCGCGCTTGCCCACATCGGCGAACGCCGGACCGCGATGATCCATCGTCGGCATGTCCATGGCGCGCAGCACCCGGTCGGGCACATTCGTCGGCCCGGGAATCTGAAGAAAATGTCGACCTGGCCCAGCCATGCCCGCCCTCCCGCAAGGAACAAATATCAGCGCACTTGATCGGCGCCGTGTTTCTTCATAATGAATATTGTATTCAAAATTCAAGTCAAGGGTTGAATCGGCATGGCGATGGAGTCCGATCTGGAGCGGCGGCTTGCGCGGGAAATCGAAGGCGAGGTGCTGTTCGACCGCTTCAGCCGCGGCCGCTATGCGACCGACGCCTCGGTCTACCAGATGATGCCCATCGGCGTGGTGATTCCCAAAACCTTCGCCGATGTGGAGGCCACGCTCGCCATCGCCCGCGAGGCCGGCGTGGCGGTTCTGCCGCGCGGCGGCGGCACCTCGCAATGCGGCCAGACGGTCAACGAGGCCATCGTGATCGACTTCACCAAACACCTCAACACAATCGTGGAGGTGGACCCGGAAAGCCGTACGGCGGTGGTCGAGCCGGGACTGGTGCTGGATCATCTCAATAGCGCGCTGAAAGACCACGGGCTTTGGTTTCCCGTCGATGTCTCCACCGCCTCGCGCGCCACGCTCGGCGGCATGGCCGCCAACAATTCCTGCGGCGCGCGGTCATTCCGCTATGGCATCATGCGCGACAACGTGGCCGCCATCGACGCGCTTCTGGCCGATGGCACGCAGGCGCGATTCTCCGACGTGCCGCGCGACATATCCGGGCTGAACGCGCCCGACGACACCCAGCAGCTTTTCCGCGAGCTGCTGGATCTCGGCGTCCGCGAGGCCGACGAGATCAAGGCCCGGTTCCCCGATCTTATGCGCCGCGTCGGCGGCTACAATCTCGACGCGCTGGTGCCCAACGGGCAGACCAACAACATGGCGGAACTGCTCGTGGGCTCGGAAGGCACCCTGGCGATTTCCCGCCAACTGACCCTGAAACTGTCGCCGGTGCTGCGCCGGAAGACCATCGGCATCTGCCATTTTCCCACCTTCTACGAGGCGATGGACGCCACCCGCCATCTGGTCGATCTCGGCCCCACGGCGATCGAGCTGGTGGACAGCACGATGATCGCGCTGGGCCGGGCGATCCCGATGTTCAAGCCGGTGGTGGACGAATTCGTGCGCGGCAATCCCGCCGCCCTGCTCACGGTCGAATTCGCCGAGGACGACCAGAACGAGAACCTGCGCCGGCTGGCCGCCCTGCACGAGCGCATGGCGGAGCTGGGCTACAAGTGGGGCGATCCGGGCAAGAAGGAGGGCGGCGTCGTCGACGCCATCGACCCGGCCTTCCAAACGCGGATCATGGAATTCCGGAAGCAGGGCCTGAACATCATGATGTCAATGAAATCGGCGGGAAAGCCGATTTCCTTTATCGAGGATTGCGCGGTGCGGCTGGAGGATCTGGCGGAATACACCGACCGGCTGACCGCGATCTTCAGCAAATACGGAACAGAGGGCACCTGGTACGCCCATGCGTCCGTGGGCACATTGCACGTGCGCCCGGTGCTGAACCTGAAGCTCGACCAGGACGTGAAGAAGATGCGCGCCATCGCCGAGGAGGCGTTCGAGATGGTGCGCGCATACAAGGGCTCGCATTCCGGCGAGCACGGCGACGGCATCGCGCGCTCGGAGTTCAACGAGCCGATGTTCGGCGCCCGCATGGCGCGGTCCTTCGAATGGGTCAAGGACCGCTTCGATCCCGAAGGCGTGCTCAATCCGGGCAAGGTGGTGCGCGCGCCGAAGATGGACGACCGCTCGCTGATGCGCTTTGCGCCCGACTATTCCGTGCCGGAGTTCAAGACCAGTTTCGACTGGTCGGAATACTCCGGCAACGCCGGCGGCTTCCAGGGCGCGGTGGAGATGTGCAACAACAACGGCGCCTGCAGAAAGATCGCCGGCGACGTCATGTGCCCGTCCTACCGGGTGACACGCAACGAACGCGATCTCACCCGCGGCCGCGCCAACACGCTGCGGCTGGCGATTTCCGACCAGCTCGGCCCCGACGCCTTCACGTCCGACGAGATGGCCGAGACGATGTCGCTGTGCGTCTCGTGCAAGGGCTGCCGGCGGGAATGCCCAACGGGCGTCGACATGGCGAAGATGAAGATCGAGGTTCTGGCCGCGCGCGTTCGCAAGAAGGGCCTCGGCCTGCGCGCCAGGCTCGTGGCCTACCTGCCGCGCTACGCGCCCTATGCGGCGAAGGTACCGTGGCTCTTGAACCTGCGCGACCGGATCCCCGGACTGGCGTATCTCTCGGAGAAAATAGCCGGTTTCGCCAGCGGCCGCGCGCTGCCCGTCTGGCGCTCCGACTGGGTGCGGCAACCGGTGGAACAGCCGCAGACACCGGACGTGATCCTTTTCGCCGACACGTTCAACCGCTACTTCGAGCCCGACAACCTGCGCGCCGCGCAGACGGTTCTGACGCGCGCGGGGTTCACGGTCGGCCAGGCAATCGCGGGTCCCGGGGAGCGGCCGCTGTGCTGCGGCCGGACGTTCCTCTCCGCAGGCCTTGTGGAGGAGGCCAAGGCCGAGATGCGGCGTACCATCGCAAGCCTCGCGCCGGCGCTCGAGCGCGGCGCGACGGTGGTGGGGCTGGAGCCCTCCTGCGTGCTGACCTTCCGCGACGAGGCCCCTGCCCTGCTCGGGGCTGACTGGAAACCGGAATACGCCGAGCAATTCGTGCTGTTCGAGGAGTTCATCGACGCACAACGCATGGCGGGGAAACTGACCTTGCCGCTGGCGCCGCTGCCGCAGAAGTCGGCGCTGGTGCACGGCCACTGCCACCAGAAGGCCTTCAACACCATGGGCGCGCTGCAGCGCACGCTGGCCGCTGTTCCGGAATTGAAGATCGAGGTCATCGCCTCCTCGTGTTGCGGCATGGCCGGCAGCTTCGGCTATCAGGCGGAGACGCTCGCGGTTTCACGCGCCATGGGCGAGTTGAGCCTGCTGCCGAAGGTGCGCGCGGCGGACACCGACACGCTGATCATCGCCGGCGGCACCTCGTGCCGCCACCAGATCGAGGACGGAACGCCGAGAAAAGCGGTTCACGTGGCGCGGATTTTGTGCGAGTCCTCCGACCTTGCCCTGCACCAGGCGGCGGATTGAGCCTCCGGCCAGGACTACGAACGGGAAACGATCATGTCGATGAGCGCCGCAATCCCCCGCAGGACATTGCATGACGAGCTGGTGGACCGGCTGCGCCACATGATCATCGAGGGCGACCTGGCGCCGGGCGAGAAGCTGTCGGAAAAGGACCTGTGCGGTCATTTCGACGTCTCGCGCACACCGTTGCGCGAGGCGCTGAAGATCCTCGCCAAGGACGGGCTGGTGCGGCTGATCCCCAACCGCGGCGCCACGGTCGCGAAACTCACGCTCACCGATCTGGAAGAGGCGTTTCCGGTGATGGGGGCGCTGGAGGCGGTCTCGGGCGAGCTTGCCTGCCTGCACATCACCGACGCCGAGATCGCGCAGATCGCCAAGCTGCACGACGAGATGGTGGAGAACCACCGC
The DNA here is from genome assembly GCF_003432385.1 of Breoghania sp. L-A4. Lineage (NCBI taxonomy): Bacteria > Pseudomonadati > Pseudomonadota > Alphaproteobacteria > Hyphomicrobiales > Stappiaceae > Breoghania > Breoghania sp. L-A4. Next base: position 3,749,755 of record NZ_CP031841.1, read on the forward strand.
GCGGGCGAGCTCGGCCCGTATTTCCGCCGCAACGAGCGCATCCACCAGTTGATCCTCGACGCCGCGCGCAATCCCACGCTTGCGGAAATGCAGCGCAGCCTGTCGGGCCGCGTCCGCCGCGCGCGCTACATGGCCAACATGTCGGCCGAGCGCTGGGCGGAGGCCGTGGCGGAGCACGAAGTCATCCTCGAGGCGCTGAAGGCGCGCGATGGAGCCCGCCTTGGCAAGCTGCTCAAGGTGCATCTCGCCAACAAACTGCAGACGGTGCGCGACGCCCTCGTCGAGCAATAGAGCGTATCGCCGCGCCTTGCGAAACTTGCGCGCCGGTCTGGAATTCCGCACACGCTTGACGCATAGTGCTTTTCCGTAGGGTCAATTCCGGATAAAGCCGCTGCGCGGAAATGACCCGATACCGCGGCGCGCATACATTTTTCACGCGCGGACCGACGAGTTTTGTTTATTGCAGCGCCCACCGGGACGGATTGTATTGAGTATCGCTGAAAACGGGGCGGATCGCCGGGCCCACACGACGGCTGCGCGGGTCAGTGACCACGTTCCGAACACCGGAGCCAGGCGGCGACTGTCCATCTGCCTCATCGGACCGAAATTTCAGCCCTCCTTCTGGGGCCGCGAGCATGCGCTTGATGTTCAGCCGGGTGAAAAGCGCGCCTGGATGATGGGCGGCGCGCTGCCACTGCTCGCCGCGCTCACTCCCGAGGGACACGACGTCCGGCTGATCGACGAGGCCGTCGAGGACATCGATTTCGACGCGCTTGGCGCCTACGACATCATCGGCGTCACCGGCATGATCGTGCAGCGCGACCGGATGCGCGACATCCTGCTGCGGCTGCGCGCCCTGCCCGCGCTTGTGGTGGTCGGCGGTCCCTATGCGGCGATCGACGAGCCATTCTTCGACGGGCTGTGCGACGTGCTGTTCGTCGGCGAGGCGGAGGAGACCTGGCCGCGGTTCATCGAGGATTTCGCAGCGCACAGGCCGATCGAGCGCCGCTACGAGCAGACCGGGCGCACGGACATGACGCGACTTCCCAAGCCGCGCATCGACCTTCTCAAGCAGCAGCACTACATGGCGGCCTCGCTGCAATATTCGCGCGGCTGCCCGTTCCGCTGCGAGTTTTGCGACATCATCGTGATCTACGGCCGCAAGCCGCGCGTAAAAACGCCGGGCCAGGTGATCGCGGAACTCGACGACCTGCGCCGCGACGGCATCAAGGTGTGCTTCATCGTCGACGACAATTTCATCGGCAACAAGCGCGAGGCGAAGCTGCTGCTGCCGGAGATCATCCGCTGGCAGGAGGCGCACGGCTATCCGCTGATCATCTCCACCGAGGCGACCATCAATCTCGCCGACGACCCGGAACTGATGGACCTGATGTACCGCGCCAATTTCCGCGAGGTCTTCATCGGTCTGGAATCCCCGCGCGAGGCGTCCCTGCGCGAGACGAAGAAGATCCAGAACGTGCACGGCGACCCGCTGGCGGAGAAACTGGCGCGCATCCGCGACGCGGGGATCGTGGTCTCCGCAGGCTTCATCGTCGGCTTCGACAATGACGACGCATCGATCTTCGACGAGCAGTACCGGTTCATCCAGGACAACGCGATCGGCCAGGCATCGCTGGGCATTCTCATGGCGCTCCCCAGGACACCGCTGCACGCGCGATTGGAACGCGAGGGCCGGCTGCGCGACGATGGCGACACCTGCAACTTCGAACCCGCGCAAATGAGCCGCGCGGAGCTTGTCGACGGCTGCGCCGAACTGCTGCGCCGTCTCTACGAGCCGGAGGCCTTCTTCGAACGGGTTCTCGGCAACATCGCCGCCTCGCGCCCGTTCCGCGAAAAACGCGCCCGTATCCTCGCGTGGTCAAAACCGGCCGACCGGGCCAGTCCGCTCACCGCGGCGCGGGATCTCCTGGTGATGACGCTGCGGCTGGGAAGAGCGCTGCGCCGGGATCGGATGCTGCTTTCCATGGGCCGCAGGTACCTGGCGCTCTACAGGGGCACGGGCGGGCGCGGGCCGCGCTTGTCGCTGCACAATTTCCTGTCGCTGTGCATCCTGCACCGGCATCACTACAAGCTGAGCCGGACCGGCGGCGACGCCCGATCGCTCAACATGTTCGACGCGGCTCCACTCGGCGCCTCGTCGCGCCCTGCATTACCGCCCGCTTACGGTCCGCCCAAAATGGCCCGCGAAAGCTTGCGTCAGGCGTGAGCGCCCAATGCGGCCCCCGGCGCCGCCGACCCGGCTATGCGGTCGAATAGACGGGAAGCGCGGCCCACGCACGCGCGAGCACGCCGCAGACCGCGTCCATCTGCGCGTCGCTCATGTCGATGAAAAACGGCACTCCCAGAAGACGGCCCGCCAGCATCTCGCTCACATCCAGGCTGCCGTGCGGACAATCCGCGAAGGCCGGCTCCCGATGCAGCCCCGCCCCATACCAGAAGCGGCTTTCGATACCGCGTTCCCACAGCGCCGCAGCCGCCGCCTGCGCCGCCTGCGCGTCGCCGCAGACAGCCAGCGCGTAGGCCGCCGAGACATCGCCCGCAAGCCTGAGCCTGTCGCCCAATCCGTGCCGCCTGGCGCAGCCGCGATAGCGTTTGGCCGCCTTGCCGAAAGCCTGGTGCTTGTGCCGCCAGCGCTCCAGTTCGGCGAGCCCGATGGCGGCATGATACTCACTCATCTTGCCGTTCACCGCATCGCCGACCGACTGGCGTTCGCCAAGAAATCCGTGGTTGAGCGCCCGGTGGCAGCCCAAGGTGAACTCGCGGCTGGTGCTGACCACGGCCCCGCCCTCGCCGCAGCCAAAGGCCTTTGTGGCGTGAAAACTGAGCACCACCGGAACGTCTTCGGGAAGCACAGGCAGAACCTTGGCGAATGTATCGAAGCCGGCAGCCGCGTCGACGACCACCGGCACACCGGTGCGGCGATGGAACGCCGACCATGCGGCCACGTCGACCGGGCGCCCGTAGGGCGCCACCACGATCACAAGCCCCGCGCGTTCCAGAACCGGATCGCGCTCAAGGCGCTCCGGATCGAGCGCCCAGCTGTCAGGCTCCACATCAGTGAAATACGGCTCGTATCCGCAGTGCCGCGCGGCGGCCGCGGTGGCGACGAAGGTATAGGCGGGGCAAATGCACAGAGATCTGCCGGCTTTCGCGCGTCCGGCGCGCGCGAGAATGGCGCCGACGATCGCCATGGAGCCCGAAGCCGCGGTGGTGACGCTGCCCGGCTCAAGACCGAAATGATGCGCAAGCTCCGTTTCCAGCGACAGCACCAGCGGACCGTAGTTCGCATAGCGGCGCGACGCATCGATCCGCTCGAGGTACGGTATGATCTGCTGCGTGGCGGGAAGCTGCGGCCGGCAGACCGGAATGGCGATGGAATCAGACATACAAATCGCCCTCACACTGATCGATGGAACCGCAACGCGGTCACCGCGCGAAGGGAACAGCACGCCCCTGCCGCAGAGCTTCGTCCGCACCGCATCTCGCGCAAATCGATCTTATGGACAGAACCAACGCAGAGGAATGCGCCATTCGACTTGGCCTTCCATTGCGCCGGGTGCCCTGAACAGACTATGGCAAAAGTATCAACGCAGGATAAACCGTATCATGTCTGATATCGTCATATTCGGCGCGGGGCAACTTGCCAGCGTCATCAGCGTCTACATCGCGCGCGAAAGCAGCCACCGGATCGTCGGCTACACGGTCGATGACTCCTACCTGGGAGGCAGCAGCACCTTCAACGGCCTGCCGCTGGTTGCCTGGGAAAGACTGGAGGAGCATTTCGCCACCGATCGCGTGCTGCTGCTCGGGCCGGTGAGCTACCGCGACGCCAACCGCTTCCGCCGCGACCGCTATCTGGACGGCAAGGCGCGCGGCTACGACTTCGCGAGCTTCATTCACCCCGCGACCCACATCTACAGCGACAGGATCGGTGAGAACTGCATCATCCTGGAAGGCAATGTGGTGCAGCCCTTCGCCGAAGTCGGCAACAACTGCATCCTGTGGAGCGGCAATCATGTCGGTCATCACACGATCATCGGCAATCATTGCTTTCTCGCCTCGCAGGTGGGCATCGGCGGCAACGCGCGGATCGGGGAGCGCACCTTCTTCGGCGGCCAGAGCGGCGTGATCGACAACACGAGCATCGGCGAGGGCTGCATCATCGGCGCGGGTTCCACCGTGCTGAATGATCTCGGTGACGAGAGCTTCGTGATGTTTCGCGGCACCCGGACGCTTGAGGGCGCCGCCGGCCGCTTCGCCTCGACATTGCTCGGCTAGGTGACCGTTGTGCCGCAGGCGGTCCGGCTGTGGCGGAGAATGTCATCGCGCAGCGCCTCGACGCCACATTCGACCAGTGCGGGCAGCAGATACGGAAACCGCCCCCGGTAGGGCTCGAGAAACGACAGGCTCACCCCCGCCCGCCGGAAGTCATCCGGCTCATAGAGGTCGACACCGCCGGGCGCATTGACATAGTGGCTGCCGCCCAAAGCCTTGACGATGGCGATGATCCGGTCCGCGCCCCGCAGGGCCGGATCCAGGCCGAGCGCCGAACTGCGGCTGATCTCGACATCGAGACCGAGGCCGTCAACGACCAGCCGCATCCCCTCATCGAGCATGGTGGCGACGGATCCCAAGGGCGCGTAAAGATGATCGCGCAGCCGGCCGGCAAGCCCGCCGCCAGCCGTTTCCAACCATGGGAACCGCCGCAGGCGCCGATCCAGGCGGGGCCGCGCGTCCTCCGCGAAACGGAGATCCCGGATCAGCGTCCCGACAGGCTGCCTTGCAAGCGGCAGCGTCAGCCAGACCGGCGCGCCGGCGGGACCCGGCATCTCACACCGGTGCACCCGCCCGCGGCGCGGAAACTGAACGCAATCAAGGATCACGAACGCATCAGCCAGTGCGTGCAGCCGGAAATAGCCCGCGTAGGGAAAGAGATACGGCTGCATCACCGCGATGGTTTTCCCCGATTTGTACGGCACGTCCGGCCCCGCTCCATTGACCCAAAGGCATATATCATCATAAGTAATATCGATACGCGAATGACTCGCTGATACTTTTGACGAAATATTTTCAACATATACTGCCTCAAGGGCACTTCCTTCGACATATCCCTGTGCACGAGTAATATCGCGAGCCAGAAAATCGTGAGCGTCAACTTTTTCGAAGATTTGTATGTCTGTCCGCACGACCTGTCGGCGCTGGAGGCGCAGCCATTCCCGGCGCCTCACGCATCGCCTCACGCGTCGGGCCGAACCGTCATCCCAGATTCCACGGAGCGCGCATTCTCCGGCCGGCTGGTGTCGCCCGCCGGCGACGTCTTCGAGGTCATCGACGGCGTGCCCGATTTCACCTGGCCGCCGAAGCTCGCGGAAGCCGACGGGCGGGCGCGAGAGCACTACGACAGCGCCGCCGAGACCTACGACCGCGACATCGACGATCTGTTCGCGATGTTCGGCGCGGACGAGGCCGCCAGCCGCAATGCGGCGATCGACCAGCTTCATCTGCGCGCGGACATGCGGGTGCTGGAGACCGGTGCGGGCAGCGGCCGGGATTCAGAACTGATCGCCCGGCGGCTCGGGCCCGATGGCCTGCTGTGCGTCCAGGACATTTCAAAAACGCTGTTCACAAAGGCCTTGCGCCGCCTCGACGGCTGCGCGGTCCCCGTCGCGCCGCATATCGGCAACGCCTGCTACCTGCCGTTCCCCGACAACAGCTTCGACGCCTATTTCCACGCCGGAGCCATCAATTGCTTTTCCGATATTCCGCGCGCGCTATCGGAAGCGGCGCGCGTCACCCGGCCGGGCGGGCGTGTGGTGGTGGCTGACGAAAACGTGCCCGTGTGGCTGCGCCAGACCGCCCTTGCACGAAATCTGATCAACGCCAACCCGCTGTTCGCGGGCGATGTCCCTCTCGCGCACCTGCCGGTCGAAGCCCGCGACGTCTCGGTGCGCTGGACGCTGGGCGGGGTCTTCTACGAACTGGCCTTCCGCGTGGGAACGGGGGAACCGGTGGCGAACGTCGACGCTGCGGTCCATGGCGGGATCGGCGGCGCGGACCGTGCGCCCTTTGGAGCGCCCCTCAAGCAGGGGCCGCACCGATGAGCGTCCAGTCGCTGTGGGAACGCCAAGGACGGGTGCTCATTCCGCCGGGCGATCATGCGTGGTGGAGCGGCAAGGCGCAGGTGCCCACGGTGATGATCGTGAACGAGCGCCGCTGGCGGATGTTCTTCGCCGCGCGCAGCACGTCCAACCGTGGCCACACGGTCTCGGTCGACATCGACCCTGAGGCGGGCATGCAGATCATCGATGAACATTTCGAGCCGGTCGCGCCGTTTGGAGAGCCGGGCGCCTTTGATTGCGACGGGCTGGGTGTTACCTGCATATTGAACGATCGCGACCGCACCCTGGCCTACTACACCGGCCTGAAACTGGCGCAGGACGGGACCTATCGCTTTTCCGTCGGCGCGCTGGAGGGCACAGGCGACGGGTTCCGCAGGGTTCGCGACGAACCGGTGCTGGCTTCGGGACCGTTCGACCCCTACTCGGTGGCGACGCCGCACGTGCGCCTGATCGGCGGCACCTATCACATGTGGTATTCGAGCACCCGGTTCTGGCGGCTGGACGTCGAGCCGCACCCCGAGCCCTGCTACAACATCAAACACGCTGTCTCCGGTGACGGCCTGCACTGGACGGCCAGCGAAACCCCGGCGATCGACTTCGCCGGCGACCACGAGGGCGGCATCACCCGCCCCTGGGTCTCGATCGGCCGCTCGGGCCATGAAATGTGGTACTGCACACGCGGCCGATACGATCCGCACAAGCCGCGCCAGCGCGCCTATCGCATCGGCTACGCCACGTCCGGCGACGGTCTGGTCTGGACGCGGCGCGACGACGCCCACACCTTCGTCAATCCTCCGCAGCCCGGCGACTGGGACGCGGAGATGCAGTGCTACGCCAGCGTCGTCGAAACGCCGGACCAATCCTACATGTTCTATTGCGGCAACGGATACGGCCAGACGGGCATTGGCTATGCGACCCGTGTGCGACTGGATGCGCCATGAGCGATCAGCCCGGCCCGGACATCGGCATCGGTGACAGCCCGCCCCCCCGCGAAGATCCGGATGCCGACGCGATTTCCGCGCCGGGCCGGACCATCGAATTCGCCATCCCCGCCAGCCCGACACCCGAGTTTTGCGCCCAGATCGCCTTCTTTCGCATGTCTCTCGACCACCTGGGAGGCATCTACAAAAAGGCGCGGCTGATTGCCGTGTTCGGCGACACCGAAACCGGCAGTCTTCCCGAAGCGTGGCTGCCGCATCTCGACACCGTCGAGATCGTCTGGGCCGACCCGGCCGAGGTGGCGAAAATCGGCGCCATCGCGCAAGGCGAACTGCGCCTTCAGGTGTTCTCCGAAGACGCCGACGTCGCGTGCCTGTGCGATGCCGATACCGTCCTGATGCGGCCGATCCCGGAGATTCTGGACGCCATGGCCTCCGAAGGCGCCGTCCTGGGCACCATCGCCCACGGCACGCCGTTTCGCGGCCGCAGCTCTGTGGAGGCATGGGATGAAGTCGCGACACGGTTGCTCGATGCTCCGATCCCCCTCGACCACCGGCACACTCTCGTCGATCCGGATAATGCCGCCCAAAGTCCCCGGGCGCGGTGCCCCTTCTACGTCAATCAGGGCGTGCTCTTCGGCCCCCCGGCCCTCTTCAAGGCTCTGCTGCCGCGGGTTCGCGAGCTGCGGCAGGCTCTTCTCGAACATTACGGCGAGCCGTTCTTCGCGGGCCAGGTGGCATTCGCCCTCACAGTGCACGACACGGGCGCGCCTCACCGGGAGCTGCCGCTGCGCTACAATTTCCCCAACGATCCGCTCGCCGAGCGTCTGCATGCCGATGAACTCAAAGACATCGCCTTCCTGCACTACCTGCGGCTGAATGAATTCGACCGAAGCCGGATCTTCACGACGGAGACGGAATTCAACCGGTTTCTCAGGTTGCCGCTGACAGGCAGCAACCTTCTGTTTCAACGCCACGTGCTGGAGGTCACCGGAGGCTCTTATCCCTGGCGCGGACCCGCGGCCTGACGGCGGCGGCCGCATATGAGCGGACAAATGTGGCCGACAGGCCAATAAGTATCTTTTCATATAGTTTGATTTATGATAGCAAATAATGCGTTAATTCCAGTATTAATTACAAGGATTCAAAGAAATGAGACGATCGTTTCGCACATGCATCGCGATTGCCGCGATCACAATGTCGTCAACAACAGCTTTTGCGCAGGATATGATCCTGGGAGAGGTGAGGCTCTTCGGGTTCGACTTCTGCCCCCGCGGTTGGCAGGCAGCCGTAGGGACGCTGTTGCCAATTTCTAGCAACAACTCGTTGTTTTCCCTCTACGGCACAATCTACGGTGGCGACGGGCAAACGACATTCGCCCTGCCCGACATGCGCGGGCGCGCATCCTTCAACCGTGGGCACGGGCCGGGATTGAGCGAATACCGGATCGGCAGCATGGGAGGCGCCGAGCGCGTGACGCTGACCACGAGCCAGATCCCGTCGCACAATCACTCGGGCAATCTGGTGCCATCCAGCACCCCCCCACCGAAGCGACGCCCGAGGGCAACACATTCGGCACCTTTGCGGCGGCAACCGCGGACATCTACTCAACCGGCGCGCCCAACGCCGCACCGATGAGATCCGGCACGATTTCTGTCGGCAACATGGGCGGCAGCCAGAGCCACGAAAACCGCATGCCGTATATCGCGATGAACTGGTGTGTTGCGATGGTCGGCATCTTCCCGTCGCGCAACTAGACCGGGAGCCGGCGCAGCGAACCATCCGCGCCCGGCGCTCCCGCAATGACATTTGAAACCGCAATTCCTTTTTCGAACGAGGTAGAGACATGAAACGCACATTCCGCATCGGCCTGGCAGCCTTCGCATTCGCCCTTTCAACCTCCAGCGTGCTGGCGCAGGAACCGATCCTGGGCGAGATTCGCCAGTTCGGCTTCGATTTCTGCCCCCGGGGCTGGGCGGACGCCAAGGGCACCCTGCTCCCCATCAGCGCCAATGCGGCGCTGTTTTCGCTGTACGGCACCATCTACGGCGGCGACGGCCGTACGACCTTCGCCCTGCCCGACATGCGCGGCCGCGCGACGTTCGCTCATGGCCACGGCCCTGGCTTGAGCGAATACAGGATGGGCGAAAAAGGCGGCATGGAATCCGTGACGCTGATCACGAGCCAGATTTCGTCGCACAATCACCTGGGCAATCTGGTGCCATCCAGCAGCGTGCCCACGGAGCCGACACCGGAAGGCAACACGTTCGGCACTTTCGCGTCGGCGGCCGCGGACATCTATTCGACCGGGGCGCCGAATGCCGCCCCAATGAGATCCGGCACGATCGCCATCGGCAACACCGGCGGCAGCCAAAGCCACGAAAACCGCATGCCCTTCATCACGACGAACTGGTGTGTCGCGATCGTCGGGATCTACCCCTCGCGCGGCTGATCACACGGCCCAATCAGGAACATTGGCGCGGCGGCTCGAGCACCGCCGCGCCAGACATCGAACGGGCCAGACACCGAGCGGGCCAGTCGCCCGTCAACATGCTCCTGATTCAGCTCGGACAGCCGGTCCCGTGGCGTCAAGGCGCGTGCGGGCGGCCCGCGTTTCTCGCCACGGAAGATCCGGCGTGCCACAGCATTTCCCCGTACGCACCGGAAAACCGACACAATCGCGTCACGTTTACGCCAATGCCCGCGCCTACACGATTGAAACCGGGCATTTTCCCAGCCCGGAGACCCAACCGGACAGATATCCGAGACGGACCTGTTCCCGTTCAGACAGGAAACCCTTGTCATGAAAACCGCCCTTGTCGTCATGACCCTGCTTGGCTGTGATTGCACCGCGCAGCAATGCGAGTATGTACGGACCGTCGACGGCCCCTGGACCAGCGTCGAGGCCTGCCAGGCGGCGATGGCCCGTCAGATCGCCGGCCAGGCGGAGACCCTGTTTCCCGCGATGACCGCGATCTGCGCGCATGCCATTCCCGGCGACGGCCTGACCATCCGGGTGGACGGCACGCCGACACGCGGGTCGGAACGGTGGATGGCGACGGCCTATGCCACGCGCGAGGATACACCGCACGCAACGATGCAGGATGCAGCCCCGGGACTGCTGGCGCGGCTCACGAGCTTGCGGCCCTTCGGCGAGAGCATCGCTTGGAAGAGCGGCGATTTCGGCTACGGTGTGGTGCGCGGCCGGCTGATCCAGGTGCTTGAGGGAGCCGTATCCGTCACCCGCAGCACGACCCAATGGATGCGCATCGCCGGCCTTGGCGAGTAGCGGAGCATTGACACTTTCAACAGGCCGCGGCTCTCCGCCACCCGCTTCCCCGGCCCGCCGGGTTCTCGATGCACACATTTTCCCGTGCGGATGCGTCTCCTGCCCGCCCACGTTCCCAGGGGAGCGGTCAGCCCCCGGTCGCGCGACCTTCCAGCCTCCGGCTCATACACACAAGATGGATACCGCGCCTTCAGGATCAGCGTACTCACCCTCACCGGCCTGCTGTTGACCGCCGCCTGCGACGAACAAGATGCGCAACCGCAGAGGCGGTGGAAAACTCGGTGACGCGTACGATCGAGGGCGGTGTGACCGGCCCCGCCGGGCTGATCCACATCGAATCCAGCTCCAGCACGGGTTCCGCCACGATTTCGCCGGTGTCCGACAAAGGGCCCGACCCGGACCTCGCCCATGTTCGGGTCCAGAACAAGCGCTCCGGCGTCGAGGCGCGGCTTCCGGACTCCGTCCGGCAGACAGATCTCACCGTCTCCCGAGCGCCGTCGGGCATCCTGATGATCGGCAACATCGTCCTGAGCCATGAGGTTCGCGCCGCGGGACGGAATGGTGGGCCCGGCAGGACTCGAACCTGCAACCAGACCGTTATGAGCGGTCGGCTCTAACCAATTGAGCTACAGGCCCTGTCACTTCGCACAGCCCTTCCTATACCACCGGGCGGCGAAGGCACAAGTAGAGGGGGCGGAGTTGCGCACACTCGTAACGCCGACATTGATGACGGGGGCCGAGAGGCCGTGTCCTGGCGTTGACGCACGCCACCGCCCACGCGCGATTGACCGGGCGGCCAAAGTTGGCGAACGATAGTCTGCCAACGTCGCCTGCCGCGATTCCATGCGGGCAGGCCCACCGGAAACGGACCGCATGCCGATGAACAACCCCTTGCTCAATGCCACGGCCGCGCTGGTGCTGGTCACGCTGATCGGCTGGCTGCTGGTGGTGGGCAGCTCGATGCTGATCCCCTTCGTCATCGCGCTGATCGTGTGGTACATGATCGACACGCTGGCGCGCGGGCTTCAGGCGCTGCCGCTCGCCGGAGGCAGGCTGTCGCGCCGGCTGTCGCTGCCGCGCTGGATCGCCTTGCCGCTTGCGCTGGTCATCATCGTCTCCGCGTCGGTGTTCTTCATCAACATGGTGACGGCCAACGTCGCCCGGCTGGCCTCGGACGCGCCCGCCTACCAGGCGCGGCTGGAGGAACTGGCGGCCTCGCTGTCGCACACGGTGGGGCTGGAGAAGACGATCGACTTCCGCGAGCTGCTGCCCGACGACATCCTGTCGCGCTTCGTCTCGGCCGCCGCTGCCGCCGTCACCACCATCGCTGGTTCCGCCTCGCTGATGTTCATCTATGTGCTCTTCCTGCTGATCGAGCAGACCACCTTCGACCGCAAGCTGGCCGCGCTCTTCGCCGACAGGGCCCAGCTCGACCTGGCGACCGCCATGCGCAGCGAGATCGCCGGACGGGTGCGCCACTACGTCGGCATCAAGACCGCCGTCAGCATCACCACGGGGCTGGTGACCAGCGCGATCCTCGTGGCCGCCGGACTGCCCTACCCGGCGCTCTTCGGGTTCATCGCCTTCCTGCTCAACTATATTCCGACCATCGGTTCGCTGATCGCGGTGATCTTCCCGAGCCTGCTGGCGCTGGTGTTCTTCGATACGCTGGGTCCCTTCGTCGCCATCGCCATCGGGCTCAGCATCGTGCAGTTCACCATCGGCAGCCTGATCGAGCCGCGGCTGATGGGAACCAGCCTCAACATCTCCCCGCTGGTCATCATGCTGATGCTGGCTTTCTGGGGCACCGTCTGGGGCGTTACCGGCATGGTGCTCTGCGTGCCGCTGACGGTGATCATCATCATCGTCTGCGCCCAGTTCCCGGCAAGCCGACCGATCGCGGTGCTGCTGTCGGCGGACGGCAACGTGGGCCAACCGGTCGTGCGGCATGCGGCCGGCGAACGCCATACGCAGGAAAAAAGCTGAGCGCGCCTCACCACCGCCGCAATGCGCGAAAATCTTGGCGCCGGATGACATGGCGATTTCGCCACGGGCTTGCCCGGACTCCCGGGCGCTTGCGATAAGCTGGCACACGTACCGAACGCACAACGATTCGACTGGACACACACCATGACCGTTTCACGCCGGCTTCCCGCCGCCCTGCTCGTCCTCGCGCTCGCCTCGGCACCGCTGCTCCTGGCGCAGCCCGCCCGGGCGGACGGAATGGAGCCGACGCCGAGTCAGGCGACCATCAGCCTGTCGGGCACCGGCCGCATCACGGCGGCGGCCGATCTCGCGGTGGTCACTTCGGGGGTCGTCAGCGAGGCGCGTACCGCGAGCGACGCCCTGGTGGCTAACTCGCGCGCCATGAACAACGTGATCAGCGCCATTCGGCACGCGGGCATCGCCGGCAAGGACATCCAGACCAGCGGTTTCTCCGTCTCGCCGCGCTACAGCAACCGGCCGGCCCGCGAGCTCGAGCTGGACTCCCCGGAAATCGTCGGCTACCGGGTCAACAACGGCCTGACCATCCGCGTGCGCGATCTGGCCAGCCTCGGCACGCTGCTCGACGGCATGGTCACCAATGGAGCGAATTCCATCGGCGGGATTTCCTTCGTGGTCTCCAACGCCGACGAGAAACTGGACGCGGCGCGCACGATGGCCATCGAGGACGCACGGCGCAAGGCCGAGCTCTACGCCGCCGCCGCCAACGCCTCGCTGGGCCGCATCCGCACGATTTCCGAGACCAACGGCTACAGCCCGGCGCCGCGCGCCATGGCCATGAAGGCGATGGAAGCCGCGCCGGTTCCGGTGGAGGTCGGCGAGGAAACGCTGAGCGTCAGCGTCCACGTGGAATGGGAGCTGATGCAGTAGGGACGCGCCCTGGACGATCGGTGCGCCCCGTTTCGGGCGCGTCCGGCGCGAGGGTGCAAACGGAGCACGGGAGTCATGACACGCACGGCAGGTTACCGCCCGGGGCCTCGGGCCTTGATCCTTGCGGGGCATTGCTTGCGGCCTTGACGCCGCATTCAGCCCGCGCCATGGATACCTGCGGCAAGGCGTCGTGGTACGAGTTCACGACGAAGACCGCCAGCGGCGAACGCGCCAACCCCGAAGCCATGACCGCCGCGCACCGCACCCTGCCCTTCGGCACCCAGGTGCTTGTGACCAATTTGCGCAACGGACGCACGGTCAGCGTACGGATCAACGATCGCGGTCCCTTCATCCGGGGACGGATCATCGACGTGACGCGCCGGGCGGCGAGGGAGCTGGATTTCAAGCGCGCCGGCTGGGCGCCGGTGCGCATCGTCATCAAGGGCGCGCCGGTGAAGGGCGCGCCCAAGTGCTGACCGGCTGAAATCAGTCCTGCAGGAACGGGTTGCTGCGCCGCTCTTCGCCGATGGTGGAATGCGGGCCGTGTCCGCACAGGAACGTCACGTCGTCCCCAAGCGGCAGAAGCTTCTCGTGGATCGAGCGCATCAGCGTGGGATGATCACCGCCCGGAAGGTCCGTCCGGCCGACCGATCCCTTGAACAACACATCACCGACGATCGCGAAGCGCCCTTCCCGGTCGACGAACACCACATGTCCCGGCGCATGGCCCGGGCAATGCAGCACCTCGAAGGTCTTGCCGGCGATCTCCACCGTGTCCCCTTCCTCAAGCCAACGGTCGGGCGTGACAGGCTTGAGCCCCGGGATGCCGTATTTCAGGCCCTGCTCGGCCACCTGCGCGATCAGCGGCCTGTCCGCCTCATGCGGCCCTTCCACCGGGACGCCGAGGGCCTGCGCCAGATCCGCCGCGCCGCCGACATGATCAAGATGCCCGTGGGTCAGCAGGATACGCTCGATCGTCACCCCTTCCGCCTCGATCGCCGCGCGGATCTGCTCGACATCGCCGCCGGGATCGATGATCACGCCGGCGTTGGTCTCGGGATTCCACAGCATCGTGCAATTTTGCGCGAAGGCTGTAACGGGGATGATCATAGCCTTGAGTTGGGTCATGGGCGCCTAACGAGAAACAGAGGGATAGCCCTACATTATACCATCGGCGCCAATTACTGACCCCTTTGATGGGCTGGTCCGGTTCGTCCGGCAAGGCGCGTCGCGCAGCGCGACCCGCCCGGTCGGGCAAGCGGCGCAACGCCGCCGGCGGGCCGGACCAGCCCACCGAAGGCCGCGTTCGCGCGCCGACTGGACAGTGTCGCGATTCTTGAACGATGCCCCGCATCGCCCTGCGAACCGCTCCTTGCCAGACGACGCGCGAACGCGGTCAAAGGAGTCAATAATTGGTGCCGTTGGTATAAGACATTCCGGCCCCCACCGAAACCGTCACAGGCGCCAACAACACGGGATCAACGGATCGCGCGCCTCATCTTCTCCGCGACCATCGGCAACATGCTCGCGGGCCGCAGAGCCTCCTGCGGATCGAAGGCGCTGATCACCGGCCACACCCAGTCGCGCGCCACGTCAATCCCGCCGTCCAGTTGTGCCTGGGCGTAGAGCGCTTCGGGCGATCCACCCGCAACGACCGGCCGGTCGATGGTGCTGAATGCGCCAATGCCCATGCCAACAAGAACGAACAATCCAATACCATCATCCAACGAAACCATGCCAAGCCGCCTTTTCGCGTCAAATGCCGAAGTCAAAAACGTCACTAACAAAGGCTTAACAGCTTCATTCAAACTGTTCAGTATCTTGCTGCCAGCGCGGTTAATGGCGGCGGGGAACGGCGGCGCGCCGCCTGCCTTAAATGGAAAGCCGGAAAACTATTCCCGCGCGGACGCAGGTCACAGGACTAACGATTAACGCACCAAATAATATTTCCGCCGGGACAAGTCCCGCGACGCGCCTTACACTGGGCATCGACGACAAACGCAATGTAAGACTTGCCCATTGGCCAAGACTTTTCTTATGATGGATGGGTGTCCGATCAGATCTGCGGAATTCAGCCATTCGAAGAGCCAAATTCCGGTATGCAGGCCGCAGACGAATGGCAGGATCCCGCCATCCGGAAGCGAACGGGAACGAACAAGACGATCCGGGCACGGGTTGTCGGGTCAACAGGTGCGCGGCGCGAAACCGCGGCGCATGCTGCGAGACGACACGCATTGGTTGACGGTCGAGCGATCCGGGAGCGGAAGGCTATGGATCGCGGATGCGACAGAAAAGTGAATAGAGGCGAGAATTGTGATGCCCGATTGGCGCGGGAAAGACGACGACGACGATTACGACGTGAGAGAGGATCATTCGAACCGCAAGCACCGTGGACGGCGACACGGCCGCGGCTCGAAGGAGTTCGGCGACACACCGGAATTTGGTGTACCCGAAGACTTCGGCGTTCCCCTCTACACGGGGGACTTCGGACGCGGGCAGGACTACAACGGCGGTCCGCGCGCCCCTGCCCGGGCTGACAGCAGACCCGATAGCCGCCACGATGGCGGCGGTCCCCGCGGCGATGTTTCGCCACGGCCCGCCGCCCCGCGCGCGCCGGCGGGAGATCCGCCCGCGAGCCAGGAAGAACGCGGCCCCCGTCAACTGGGTACCGTAAAGTTCTTCAAGGGCGACAAGGGGTTCGGCTTCATTACACCGGACAGCGGCGAGACGGATGTTTTCGTCCACATCTCGGCGGTGGAACGCTCGGGCCTCACCGGACTGGACAGCGGCCAGCGGATTTCGTTCGAAACCGAGCCGGACCGGCGCGGCAAGGGACCGAAAGCCGTGGAACTGCAGGTGGTGGAAGGCGACGCCGCCTGATCCGCAGATCATCCTGACCGGCGCGCCACGGCGATATGATCCCGTCGCGCGCCGGTTGCTCATGAACACGACGACCGCGCGGACATGCGCCCGCGGTCAACAGCGAAGGTGGCCGTCATGCCGATCCGTCTCGCAACGATCATGCTTGCGCTGGCTCTCGCCACGAGCGCCCCCGCCGCGGCCGATGTCTATTTCGACTGGAACAAGCCCGGCGCAGGACAGACCGATCGCGCGCGGCTGCCGGCCTGCGACGCCGCCCCGATCCGCGCCGCCGTGCTGCGCACCATCGAACGCGCGGATCCCGACTATCGGCGCGACTTCTCGATCAAATCGCTGGGTCCCGGCTCCCAGACCGGATTTCTCAAGGACCGTCCCAGCCCGCTCGCCCGGCGCTACTGCCGCGCCAGCGCCGAGACGCAGGAAGGCGCGCGCCTCCGCCACCGCAAGCTCTACTACATGATCGAGGAATATCAGGCGTTCGCCGGTATCGGCTGGAATGTCGAGGTCTGCGTTGCCGGGCGCGACCGCTGGTATGTGCACGACACCTGGTGCCGCACCGTTCGCCCCTGAACACCGGCAACCCGGATCCCGGACCTTTCGCGCAAACCGCCCACGCTCTAGCGGGTGGCGTTAAATCCCTGGTCGAAGGCCATGTGCACTTCGTATTCCAGATCGGACCGCACGGCAGCCAAGTGCACCCGCGGATCAAGATCGGCCACGATGAGGACGATCTTCTTGTCGAGACCACCCATGTCCAGCTTGCCGCGCAGCGTTGTGTCGACGGCGGCGCGGTAGCGCAGCAGCGCAACATCGACAATCTCGGGCCTGATCGGGGAAAACTGGTCGGCGGAGCACACGTAGAAGATCGCCGCCAAAAGCAGCGACTTGAACAGCGTTCCCGCTATCCCGGCACAATTCCTGATCGCCAAAGCATACATACGCAAACGTCGTCTCTCGCCACTCCAGCCTCCACTGTAAATGGCGCGGCTTAAACCCCGATTACGGCACTCGCAAAAATACGCAGAAAATAAAACGGACATTTGTGTAAAACTTGAGCGAGGCGCGTCAGACATTCTCAAGACCCGCGTGCATCGACACAGCGGATCCGCCCGGACATTCAGAGAAATCCGGTCACTTGGGAATCAAGGAAAACCGGCAGACCGGCGCGCAGCCTCTTGCACTTGCGGTCCGGAACGGCAGAGTGGTGCGGCCATTGGGAGCGGCATCCGGTCCACGCGCTGATGCGCCGTTCCTCACGTCACGCACAAGCATGCGTCCGCCGCTCAACACGGCTTCGGCCGGATCATGCTCCAGGGAGAAACCGTATGCTCGTTCTACGCAGCTCGCCTGCCTCGCCTTTCGGACGCAAAGTGAAACTGGCCGCCGCGGTCGTCGGCCTCTATGACCAGATCGACTCCCAGAACGCCGACACGATCGATCCCAACGATACCCTGCGCCAGCAGAATCCGCTGGGAAAGATCCCCGTGCTGATCAACGAGGACGGCGAGGCGTTCTACGATTCACGCGTCATCGTGGAATATCTCGACCATCTGGCGGGCGGCGGCATCGTGATCCCGAACGGGCCGCGCCGGTATGAGGCCCTGCGCATGCAGGCGCTTGCCGACGGCATCCTGGATGCCGCGCTGTTGTGCGTCTACGAGAAGCGTTTCCGGCCGGAAGAGAAATGGCACCAGCCCTGGACCGATCGCCAGGCCGAGAAGATCACCCGCGGTCTCGACGTGCTTGAGGAAATGCCGCCAGCGCTGGGCAAGACCCTGGACATCGGCGCGATCGCGGTCGCCTGCGCACTGGGCTATCTCGATTTGCGTCTGGGTGGAGAATGGCGCGCGCACTGCCCCAAACTCGTCGCCTGGCTTGACGATTTCGCCGCGCGTCTGCCCGCCTTCGCCAAGACCCATATGGATCCGCAATAAAAAACGGCACGGACGCGTCTGCGTCCGTGCCGTTGGTGTTCGTGCGCCCGCGGCGATCGTCAGAACTTGTAGTTCAAGCCGACGCGTGCCGTGTGCGTGTCCAGATCGGACTTGAGGGCCGTGCCGCCGAGATTGAAGTTCTCGCTGCCGTAATCGGTGTAGAGATACTCCACCCGCGCGGTGACGCGGTCGCTGACCGCACCCTCGACGCCGGCGCCAACCGTGTAGCCGATCGCCGTCGTGCTGTCGGATCCGCCGGCACTCGTCCAATCGACATCGGCCACCGCGAGACCCGCGGTACCGTAGACCAGATAGCGGTCAAAGGCCCAACCGGCGCGCGCGCGCAGGCTGGAGTTCCAGTCGCTGCTTGTGCGCAGTGCAACACCGCCCGCGGTGGACCGCTTGGCGATATCGGCAAAGCCCAGATCGGCTTCCAGGCCGATCAGGAAATTCGGTGACATCATGTGGTTGTAGCCGGCCTGAAAGCCGCCGCTGACGCCCGTGCGCTGGGATTTGAAGGCACCGGTGACCGGGCCGTTGGCCGCGCGGTCGGCATAGGTGGCGCCAATGTTGCCACCAAAATAGAAACCGGTCCAATAGAAGCGCTCCTGAGGCACAGGATCGTAGACCGGAGCGGAAACCTCGGGCTGCGGGAGATCGGCTGCAACCGCCTGTCCGACGCCAAGACATGCGCCGAACATCAGGCAACCGGTGACAAGGCGTTTCATAGTACGCTCCTACTCGGTATTCCAGTGCGGACGGGCAATCGCCGTCCGTCCGCAATACCTAGACCTCAACTGTGCCCGCAAAAGGTGGCAATTGAGAAAATTTAGCGACAATTTGATGGTATTTCCGGACAGGGTTAGCGAATGGTGAACGACTTGCGCCCGATACCGCGCCATGCCACATCCAGCCTTGCCGACCGCCGATCCCGCCACCTTCCAACTCCGAAAGGCGTCGATGCCAGCCCCGCTTCCCCTCTCGATATTCCTCATCGCGTTCAATGAGGCCGACCGCATCGGCGCCACGATTGAGGCGGTTCGCGGCCTGGCCGACGAGATCATCGTCGTCGATTCCGGCTCCAGCGATGACACCCGCGACATCGCCGCGGCCCTTGGCGCGCGGGTTCTGCACAACGACTGGCAAGGGTACGGCCCGCAAAAGCGTTTCGCCGAGGACCAGTGCCGCAACGACTGGCTTCTGAACATCGACGCGGACGAGATCTGTCCGCCGGCGCTGATTGCCGAGATCCGGGCCCTGTTCGCCTCCGGCGCACCCTCATGCGGCGCCTACCGGGTGCCGATCGCCGAGCAATTCCCCGGCGAGAAGGCGCCGCACCGCTGGTCCTACACCATCGATCCCGTGCGGCTTTATCGCCGCTCCGCCGGCCGCTACGCCGACAGCACGGTGCATGACCGCGTGGAGCTCGCACAAGGAACAAGCGTCGGCCGGCTGCGCACCAGCATCCACCACCGCTCGGTGCGATCGCTCAGCCACGAGATTGCGAAACTCAACGCCTATTCCGACATGCAGGCGGAGAACATGGAGGCGCGCGGCGTGCGGCTGCCGTTCTGGCGCATCCTCACGGAGTTCCCCATGGCCTTTCTCAAGGCCTATGTCCTGCGCCGCCACTTCCTGCGCGGCCGCTACGGATTCCTGACCGCCATGAACTATGCCATCTACCGCCACCTGCGGATTGCCAAGCATCTTGAAAGACGCCGCTCAGGAGGCCGCTAACCCCACCGGGGCCCTGCCGCAATCCGGTTCCCTCCTGACAGATCTACCGCTCCTTTCACCCGGCCATGCGATTTCCTATATAGGGCTCGTCCCCGGCCGCCCGGCACCCAAGAACAATGGAACGACGACAGCATGCTTGACTACATCAGCCTCATCGGCGGCCTGACCATTCTTCTTGTCGCAGGTGATGTGCTGGTGCGGGGCTCGGTGGCGGTGGCGCAGCGGCTCGGCATTCCCTCTCTGGTCATCGGCCTGACGATCGTGGCATTCGGGACATCCGCTCCGGAACTGGTGATCTCGCTGCGCGCGGCGCTCGACGGCGCTCCCGGCATCGCGGTGGGCAACGTTGTCGGCTCCAACATCGCCAACGTGTTGCTGGTCATGGGGGTTCCCGCGCTGCTCGCAAGCACGAGCTGCCGCCAGAGCGGCGCAACGCGCAATGCCGTTTTCCTCACCGTCGTCACGATCATTTTCATCACCATGTGCACGTTCGATCCGCTCGGGCGCCCCATGGGCATTGCCCTGCTGAGCCTGCTGGCGCTGTTTCTCTACAATTCGGTGCATGAGATGCGCAAAGCCCGCAAACACCGCAAGATTGCGGCGGGCCTGGCGGCCTGCGCGCCGGAGCCGTGCTGCGACAGTGACAATGAACTCAGTATCAGCGCGGTTGATACGGAAGGCTTTCTGGAGGAAGTCGAAAGCATTCCCGACGGTTTGCCGCTGGCTGTCTTCCTGATGATCGTCGGCCTGATCAGCCTTCCCGTTGGCGGCCATCTGGCGATCGAGGGCGCGGTCGCGATCGCCCGCCAGTGGGGCGTCACGGAAACCGCGATCGGCCTCACGGTCATCGCGCTGGGAACCTCGCTGCCCGAGCTTGCGACCACCGTCATGGCGGTGAAGCGCAATCATTCCGCAGTGGCGCTGGGCAATGTCATCGGATCCAATGTCTTCAATCTGCTGGCGATCCTCGGCACAACGGCGGTCATCGTGCCGATCGCAATTCCGCCGGAGATCATGGAATTCGACATCTGGGTGATGCTGGCGACAACGGTCCTGCTGATGTTGCTGGCGATCTTCCGCATCACGCTCGGCAAGCCGGCCGGTTTTGCAATGGTCGGCGGCTATTTCGCCTATATTTTTGTCGTCTTCGCCATCGCCCGGACACTGTGAGGCGCGGCACCGGTTGGGAGGAGCGCGTCCGTGGCGCAAGCCAAATCCGTGAAAGCCGCGCTGGTGACAGGCGGCGCGAAACGCATCGGCAGGGCGATCGCCAGGGACCTCGCCGCGCACGGCTGGTCTGTGTGCGTGCACGCCAGAACGTCATCGCATGGTGAAGCCGAGCGCACGGTCGCCGAAATCCGGGACGCCGGCGGCCAGGCGCAGGCTCTGTTCGCGGATCTTTCCGACGTCTCGCAATTGAACGGCCTCGTGGAGGCGGCGCGCTCCGCATTCGGAGCGCCGCTGACGCTGCTGGTCAACAATGCGTCCCTGTTCGAAAAGGACTCGGTCGGCTCGCTGACGCCGGAGCTGTTTGACGCCCATCACGCGGTGCATGTTCGCGCGCCATGCTTTCTGGCGCAGGCGATGGCGGCACGGCTGCCCGACGGCATGACCGGCTCGATCGTCAACATGGTCGACCAGCGGGTGTGGAAGCCGACCCCGGAGTTCTTTTCCTACACGCTGTCGAAATCCGCGTTGTGGGCGGCCACGCGCACCCTGGCGCAGGCGCTCGCGCCGCGCATTCGCGTCAACGCCATCGGACCCGGACCGACCTTGCCGAACACCCGTCAGACGGAGGATGATTTCCGGCGCCAGACGGACAATCTGCTGCTGGGTCACGGACCGGCACTGGCGGAATTCGGCCGCACCATCCGCTTTCTCGCCGAGACGCCATCGGTGACCGGGCAGATGATCGCGCTCGACGGCGGCCAGCATCTTGCCTGGCAGACACCGGATGTCACGGGCATGCCGGAATGACCTTGCCAGATGCCCCTGTGAGCACCAGTTTTCGACCATGACCGACGACAGCATCGAACAGCCCGGCGACGACGCCATCCCGACCCCGGATGAGCGGGCCGCGATGCCCCGCGGCGTGGCGGTGATCGCCGATTTCGTCACCCGCCTGCCCAATGCGCCCGGCGTCTACCGGATGATGGATGACCAGGGTGAGGTTCTGTACGTCGGCAAGGCGCGCAACCTGAAGAAGCGCGTCTCCAACTACGCGCGCATCGGCGGCCAGTCGAACCGCATCATCCGGATGATTCAGGCAACCGTGACGATGGAATTCGTCACTACCCGCACCGAGGCCGAGGCCCTGCTGCTGGAGGCCAACCTGATCAAGCGGCTGCGGCCGCGCTTCAACGTGCTGTTGCGCGACGACAAGTCGTTTCCCTACATCCTGATCACCGGCGACCACGAGGCGCCCGCGATGGTCAAGCACCGCGGCGCGCGCAAGCGCAAGGGCGCCTATTTCGGACCCTTCGCATCGGCCGGCGCGGTCAATCACACGATCAACGCGCTGCAGAAGGCCTTCCTGATCCGCAACTGCTCGGACAGCTACTACGCCAACCGCTCGCGCCCCTGCCTGCTGCATCAGATCAAACGGTGCGCGGCGCCCTGCACCGGCGAGATCAGCATGGAGGGTTACGCCGAACTCGTTCGCGAAGCGAAGGCGTTCCTGTCCGGCAAGAGCCAGATCGTGAAGGCCGATCTGGCCAACGCCATGGAAACCGCGTCCAACGCGCTCGATTTCGAGACCGCCGCGATCTACCGCGACCGGCTCGCCGGCCTGTCGCATGTGCAGCAGCAACAGGGCATCAATCCGCAGACGGTGGAGGAAGCCGATGTTTTCGCCGTGCATCAGGACGGCGGCCAGACGTGCATTCAGGTGTTCTTCTTCCGCACCGGCCAGAACTGGGGCAACCGCGCCTACTACCCCAAGGCCGACAAGAGCCTGGAGCCGGACGCCGTGCTGGAGCCGTTCCTCACCCAGTTCTACGACGACAAACCCTGCCCGAGACTGGTGCTTCTCAGCCACGACATCCCCGAGCGCGCGTTGCTGGCGGAAGCCTTCAGCCAGCGCGCCGGGCACCGGATCGAGGTGGCTGTGCCCCGGCGCGGCGAGAAAAAGGCGCTGGTCGATCACGCGGTGACCAACGCGCGCGAGGCGCTGGGCCGCAGGCTGGCGGAAACCTCGAGCCAGGCGCGGCTGCTGGAAGGGGTGGCCCAGGTCTTCGGGCTGGAGCATCCGCCGCGGCGCATCGAGGTCTACGACAACTCGCATATCATGGGCACCAACGCCGTGGGCGGCATGATCGTCGCCGGGCCGGACGGCTTCGCGAAGAACCAGTACCGGAAATTCAACATCCGCTCGGAAGACATCACGCCGGGCGACGACTACGGCATGATGCGCGAGGTGCTGCAACGGCGGTTCGCGCGGCTGCTCAAGGAGCACGCCGGCGGACGGCCCGATCTGCCGGTGGAGGGCGAGGCCGCCGGCGCGCAAGAGCCGGAGCTGGCCGGCGCCGATGAGGCCGGCACGGATGCCGCCGACACGGCGGCCGACATGCCGCCATGGCCCGATCTCGTGTTCATCGACGGCGGCCTCGGCCAGCTCAACGCGGTGCGCGAGACGCTCGATGAAATGGGGCTCTCCGGCGTGCGTCTGGTGGGCATCGCCAAGGGCCCCGACCGGGACGCCGGCCGCGAGAAATTCTTCCAGGAGGGGCGCGCATCCTTCATGCTGCCCGAACGCGATCCGGTGCTGTATTTCGTCCAGCGGCTGCGCGACGAGGCCCACCGCTTCGCCATCGGAACCCACCGCGCGCGCCGCAAGAAGGACATCTCCGCCAATCCGCTCGACGAGGTCGGCGGCATCGGTCCAAGCCGCAAGCGGGCGCTGCTGCGCCACTTCGGCACGGCCAAGGCGGTCTCCAAGGCCGGCATCGACGATCTGACCGCGGTGGAGGGCATTTCACGCGCCATAGCCCAGGTGATATACGACCATTTCCACGAGTAGCCTGACGGGCAATCTCCGTATCCCTATGGTCCTTGTGCAACAAGACAATTTGACTGCTTTACGTACTCCCGTCCGTGGATAGGATACCGCTGTTCAATCGTTCGAAACCGCGAGGCGGCAAAGCATGTATGGCGACCGGGCACTTGACCGCGCGCTCACTCTTCTTGAGACCGACCGGGCTGCCGAGGCGTTACCGATTCTCGAAGAAATCAGCCAGCGCGAGCCGAAGAACGCGCAAGTCAATTTCGCACTGGGGATCGCGTGTACCGATGCAGGCGACAATCTCGCCGCGCTCGGCTATCTCCGCAAAGCCTCACGCGTCGGCAAGAAACATGCGCCGATCTTCGAGCACCTTGCTCGCGTCGAATACAAGCTCGGGCACCTCCAGGAGGCACTGAAGTCAGCGCAAATCGCGTTGTCACTCGACGCGACGAATCCGGACACGCACGTGGCAATCGGAGACATTTATACCGAACTGCGCCGCCCCGTCATGGCCAAGAACGCCTATGAGCGCGCCTTGAAGCTTGCCCCCGAGCATGTCGATGCATTGCTCGCCCTGGCCGAGCAATACCGCTCATCCGGTGATCTGGAAGCCGCGAGAGACCTGTTCGAGCGCACGAGAGAAGTCGCTCCGGACAGCGCGGCCGCCCTGGCCGGGCTCGCGGACCTGCAACGCTTCAAGCAACGCCCGGCGCTACTTGACGAAATCGAGGGTTTGCTGGCACGTGACAAACAGCCCGCTCCGCATGCGAGGGCCCTCCTGCACTGGGCGGCCGGCAAGATCGAGGACGATCTCGACGAACCGGCTGCCGCCTTCCGCCATTTCGAAGCCGCAAGGCCGGACCATTATCCGCCCTACGACCACACGCGCTACGAAGCTTTTGTCGACGCACTGATCGGACTCGTCACGCCACAGTTTCTGGAAGAACGGCGAGATGCCGCGCTGACCTCGGAAAAACCGGTCTTCATCGTCGGCATGCCACGCTCCGGCACGACCCTGATCGAGCAAATCCTTGGCCGCCATTCCCGGGCACAAGCTGCCGGCGAACTGTCCTTCTTCTTCAACGCGCGGCTCGAACTGGGGTATCGGCCGGATGCACCGGAACCCCATCTGGAACGCATAGCCCACATCGAACCGAAGGAACTGAACAGGATCGGCCGCCGCTACCTTGCCAAACTCGACGCGATCGATGGAAAAGCAAAGCGGGTCATCGACAAATTCCCGCACAACTTCGAGCAGCTTTGGATGCTGGCTCTGCTGTTTCCCAGAGCCACGTTCATCCACGCGAAGCGCGACCCCGCCGATACCTGCGCCTCGATTCTGAGCAAGCCGCTGCGTGCCGCGCATCGATACAGCCGCAGTCAGACGGATCTCGGCCGCTACTACCGCGCCTATCGCAAACTCATGGACCATTGGCACTCAGTTCTGCCGGTGAAAATCCGCGACCAATCCTACGAAGCGCTGATTGCCGAGCAGGAGACCGAAAGCCGTTCACTCCTGGCCCATGCGGGCCTTGATTGGGAAGACGCCTGCCTCGAGTTCTACAAGGGAGATTCACCGGTCGCGACCTTCAGCCAGCAGCAAGTCCGGCAGCCGATATACAATACGTCGATCAGACGTTGGGTCCGGTACAAAGATGAGATCGGAGTCCTGCTCGACGCCCTCGGCGACCTTGCGCCGACTGATCGGTGAATGGGAATAAGACATGCCTGAACCGAAGCGTCTGACGGACAATGCGAACGGAGTTGGAGTATCATCCTCCGGACCATTGAACCGGTGTAGTCATGTCCTGTTCAATGGACGGATCAAGTTCTTGAGTCGCAGAGCGGAGCGGCACGCTCACCGCCAATGACCAACCAGTGAGTTCCATGCATAGCCAACAAGCCGAATCCATGTTCCAGGCGGCCCTCGACCTGCTGGAGGAAAACCGCGTCGACGACGCGACACCGCTGTTGCGCACCCTGCACGAACAATCACCGCGGGATGCGCGCGTCAATTTCTCGCTTGGCATCACCGCGCACAGGGCCGGTGACGACGCGGCCTGCCTCAAGCATCTGAAATGGGCAGCGGCGGTCGCGAAGAAAAAGGCCATCGTCTTCGAGGAACTGGCCCGCGCCCACATGCGCGCAGGGGAAACCAAGGAGGCGATCGACGCGGCGCGAAAGGCCATCGCGCTGGCGCCGAAAAATCCGGACATGCACGCCGTGCTGGGAGATGTATATCAAGGTGTGGACCGCGCACTGCTTGCCGAAAGGTCGTACCAGCGCGCGCTCGAGCTCAGCCCGGACCATGTGGCTGCTCTGACCGGATTGGCCGACCTCCGCATCACCGCTGGCGAACCGAAGGAAGCCGAGGCGCTGCTGCGCCGCGCGACGCAGTCCCCGACCGGTGACGGCTCGATCGCCTATATCCCGTTGTCGCAGCTCAGAAAACGCGAGAAACATGCAGACGACCTGCCGGCGGTTGAACGGGAGCTTGCAACCGACGGGCATCGCAACGCGCGGGAAATCGGCCGTCTGCACTTCGCCGCCGCGGTGATGGCCGATCAGGAGGACGAGGTGTCCCGGGCGTTCGAGCACTATGAGAAAGGTCACCAAGGCTTCTACCCGCCCTATCGCGTCGAGACCTACGCCGCCCATGTCGACAACGCGCGCGCCCTGTTCACCAAGGAGTTCTTTCTCGAACGCCGGGACGCCGCCTTCGAGACCCGCAAACCCGTCTTCGTCGTCGGCATGCCGCGTTCGGGCACGACGCTCGCAGAACAGATCATCAGCCGCCATTCACAGGCGGCCGGGGCGGGCGAACTCGGTTTCTTCAACCAGCAGAACCTGGCGCTCGGGTTCCGCATGGCCACTCCGGCGGAATTCACGAAAAACGTCCTTTCCCTGACAACGCGGGACCTGACGCGCATCGGGCGCAAGTATCTGGCGCAACTGGATCAACTGGCACCCAAGGCGGAGCGTGTCGTCGACAAGATGCCGCACAACTTCGAATCTCTCTGGCTCCTCGCGCTGCTGTTTCCCAACGCCACCTTTATCCACTGCACGCGCGAGCCGGCGGACACTTGTGTCTCGATTTTCACGACACCGCTAAAGCCATCGCACCGGTACAATCGCAGCCAGAGGACACTGGGGCTCTACTACCGCGACTACCGCAAACTGATGACGCACTGGCACGAGACGCTTCCGGTCACCGTTCATGACCATTCCTACGAGGCCGTGATCGCCGATCAGGAAGCACAAAGCCGCGCGCTGATCGCCCATACCGGTCTCGAATGGGAAGACGCCTGCCTGGAATTCTACAAGGGTGAGGAAGCGGTCAAGACGTTCAGCAGGGAACAGGTGCGGCAACCGATCTACGCATCATCGGTCGCACGCTGGCAGCGCTACGAAGCGCATATCGGCCCCCTGCTGGCAGCCCTCGGCGATCTCGCTCCAAAGCCCCGATAAAGACCCCGACATTGCGGCGACGGACCGCGCACACGCTTGAGCGATATCAACGCTTGGCGACAACCGTGTTATACAAAGCGGCTTCAAGACCGCAGAATCGCAGCATCGCCACCTCCCGCATGGCGCCGGCAGATGAACAAGGCATGGCGGCCGCGTAATACGCGCCGCCGCCGCAATTCGCCGCCATGCAACCCGTCTGAGCTGAGAAAATCGAATGGTTGTTTCCAACAGTATGCTCCTGCTGACGCAGGCCGTTTTCTATTTCGGCGTCATGTCGGCGCTGCTGCACGGCAGGAAGCGCTTCGGGCTGGGACTGTTTCTCTGCGCCCTGGGCGTGATGCATTTTCTGGAAACCTATCTCGCCAGCGTTTTCTACATCGAGCTTCCCTTCGGAATTATCTCGCCCGGCTCCACGGTGCTGTTCTCGGGCAAGCTGCTGATGATCCTGCTGCTCTACATCAAGGAAGACGCGACCGTCGTCCGCCAGCCCATCTACGGATTGCTGATCGGCAATTTCCTGATCGTCGGACTGGTCATGATTCTGCGCAATCACGAGGTGATCAACGTCGTGCCCGACCGCCTGCCGGACATCGACTTCCTCGATGAGATCGGCTGGCTGATGGTCTGGGGCACTGCGCTGCTGTTCATCGATTCCATCGCCATCATCCTGCTCTACGAACGGTTGGGGCAATGGCTCCGCCGCTTTCCCACGGTGCGGATCTTCATTGCCGCCGCCGCCCTGCTGACATTCGATCAGGCCGGATTTTTCCTCGCCCTGCACTATGTATCGGGCGCGCCATGGGAGGTCATGTTCGGCGGCTGGGCGGCGAAAATATCCGCTGCCATCGTCTTCAGCCTGTTCGCGGGCGCCTATCTGCACTGGATGGAACGCGACGATATCCCGCCGGTGCATCACGCAAGCCTGAAGGACGTGTTCCACAAGCTCACCTATCGCGAGCGCTACGAGGATCTGCTGGAGCGCACGGGCCGCGACGGGCTGACCGGCGTGCAGGATCGCGGCCGCTTCGATCTCGTGGGGCACCAGATGCTGGAGGACGCCAAACGCGACAAGCACCCGGTCAGCCTGCTGATGATCGACGTGGATCACTTCAAATCAATCAACGACGAATTCGGCCACACGGCCGGCGACGCGGTGCTGGTGCGGATCGCCGAGATCCTAGATGGCGCGATCCGCCAGCAAGACCAGCTGTTTCGCTATGGCGGCGAGGAATTCGTCGTGTTGTGCGACGCGCTCTCCCCACAAGCCGCCTCGGCGCTGGCCGATCGGCTGCGCAATGCCGTGGCCCTGCGCGCCGGGGAGGCCATCGGCACCGAGATCACCGTCAGCATCGGTGTCTCGAGCACGTTGACCGACGGATCGGATCTCGACACGGTCTTTCGCGCCGCCGACGCGCGTCTGTACCGCGCCAAGCGCCGCGGCCGCAATCATGTCGTGTCCGACGACATGCAAGACGCAACAGAAACCGCGTGATCAGCCCGCATCCGGAAGCCCTGCGCGGCAGCCCTGCCCATGACCGCCCGAGATACGCCCTGCGCGCGACGTCCGGAAACATCCATCGCCTGTCCTGGCGGCGGGTCGGCCGCGCGCCGGGATAGATTCACCGCCGTTGTTTTTCACGAATGTGCTCTCGCGAATTGACGGCAAGCGGGGTGGCGTGCTTGTTTTGCACCGCAGTCCTTATTCCTCCCATTCCAATCGAGTCGCGATGTCCGCATCCGTCGCCCTGTCAGTTCCCAATATCCTGACCTATGTCCGTATCCTCGCCGTACCGGCTGTGGCTGCGTGTTTCCATTGGCCAACGACGACCACACGCTGGATCGCCCTGGCGATCTTCATCGCCGCCGCCATCACGGATTTCTTCGACGGTTATCTGGCCCGCATCTGGAAGCAGCAGTCCGCCCTGGGCCGCATGCTGGATCCGATCGCCGACAAGCTTCTGGTCGCCGCCTGCCTGCTGCTGCTTGCCTCCGACGGCACCATCGGCGGCTTGTCACTGCTCGCTGCGATCATCATCCTGTGCCGCGAGATTCTGGTCTCGGGCCTGCGGGAGTTCCTGGCGGAGTTGCGGGTCAGCGTGCCGGTAACGACCATGGCGAAATACAAGACGACGGCGCAGCTTGTGGCGCTCGGCTTCCTGCTGGCCGGTCCCGCCGGCGATCTGGTGCTGCCGGGCACAACGATGACCGGCCTGACGCTGCTCTGGATTTCCGCCTTGCTGACCCTTTATACCGGGTATGATTATTTTCGCGCCGGCGTCAGCCATCTGATCGAGGAACAGCGATGAAAGTGCTCTATTTCGCCTGGGTCCGGGAACGTATCGGAACCGCGGAAGAAGACCTGGACCTGCCCGAGAGCGTGTCCACACCGGCCGAACTGATCGGCTGGCTGAAGACGCGCGGGCCGGAATTCGAGTCCGCCTTCGAACGGCCGGAAATCATCCGCGTCGCTCTTGATCAGGTGCATGTGGAACAGGACGCGCCGCTGGGCAATCCGCGCGAGATCGCCCTGTTCCCGCCGATGACCGGCGGCTGAACCGGCCGCCGCGCGCGCCATCCAGGGCGGGCCGCGGCACAGCGACGGACCTTACGCCATGACATCCGAACCTCACGCATCCGCACGGCGCGCCGACGCACCGCAAGCCCCTGTCAGGATCAGCATCCAGGCAGAGGATTTCGACAGTGCCGCCGAGATCGCCCGGCTGGCCGAGGGCCGCACGGACGTGGGCGCCGTCGTTTCCTTCACCGGGCTGTGCCGGGATGAAGGCGGCACGCTTGAGGCACTTGAGCTTGAGCACTATCCCGGAATGGCGGAAGGCGAGATCAGCCGCATTGTCGACGATGCGGTGGCCCGCTGGCCGCTGGCCGGCGTCACCGTGATCCACCGCCACGGCAAGATCGCGCCGGGCGGCAATATCGTTCTGGTGGTCACGGCCTCCGCCCATCGCGGCGCGGCCTTCGCGGCCGGCGAGTTTCTGATGGACTTCCTGAAGACCCGGGCGCCGTTCTGGAAAAAGGAGCACCGCCGGGACGGCACCGCGACCGAATGGGTCGAGGCGGCGGCGCGCGACGACGAGGCCACCGAGCGCTGGTGACAGCCACAGGATGACACCAGCGGCCGCAGGCTGTATTCCCGGTATCCAGCATCTGACGACGCCCTTCCAGG
Organism: Breoghania sp. L-A4; assembly: GCF_003432385.1. Lineage (NCBI taxonomy): Bacteria > Pseudomonadati > Pseudomonadota > Alphaproteobacteria > Hyphomicrobiales > Stappiaceae > Breoghania > Breoghania sp. L-A4. Next base: position 3,780,199 of record NZ_CP031841.1, read on the forward strand.
GCGCGGCATCGCCGCACTCCCCGCCCGCGGCGCAACAAGGTTCACGCAATGAGTCGTACTACCGTGGCGGATGCCGGTTCGCATCCCGGACTGTCGTTTGTCGAATTCGTGGCGATCATCGCCGCGCTGATGGCATTGAATGCCCTGGCCATCGACGCCATGCTGCCGGCGCTGCCCAACATCGCCCGCGATTTCGGCGGCATCAGCGTCAACGAGAGCCAGACGGTGCTGACCGCCTATCTGCTCGGCTTCGGCGGCGCCCAACTGGTGTTCGGCCCCCTTTCCGACCGCTTCGGCCGCCGCACCTTCATCCTGATCGGCCTGGCCATCTACGCGGCCGCAAGCGTAGCCTCAGTGTTCGTGACGACGTTTGACGGGTTGCTGCTGTGCCGTTTGCTGCAGGGCATCGGCTGCGCCGCGCCGCGCGTCGTCGCCATCTCCGTCATCCGTGATTGCTATGGCGGCCGTCAGATGGCCCGCGTCATGTCGCTCGCCATGATGGTGTTCATCATCGTGCCGGTGATCGGTCCGGGGATCGGTCAGGCGGTCATCCTGATGGCCCCGTGGCGCTGGATATTTGGTCTGCTGACCTTCGGCGGCGTCTCCATGCTCGTGTGGACCAGCCTGCGCCTGCCGGAAACGCTGGACGTCGACAAGCGCCGGCCGCTGTCAGTGCGCACCGTCGCCGCGTCCTACGCGGAGGCGCTGACCACCCGCGTATCGCTCGGCTACATGCTCGGCGCCACCTTGCTGTTTGGCGGGATGTTCGGGTTCCTCAATTCCGCCCAGCAGATTTTCGTCGATACCTACGACACCGGCAACGCCTTCCCTTTGGTCTTCGCGCTGGTGGCGCTGGCGGTGGCGGCCTCGTCGTTCATGAACGCCAAGCTCGTGGGCCGTCTCGGCATGCGGCCGCTGTCGCATTGGGCGCTGCTGGCGCTGATCGCCGCCTTCGCGGTCCACGGGGGGCTGGCTTACGCGCACCTGGATACGGTCTATTCCTTCGTGGTGCTGATGGGCATCGGCATGTTCTGCTTCGGCATCCTGATGGCGAACTTCAACGCGCTGGCGATGGAACCGCTCGGCCATATTGCGGGCACCGCATCGGCAGCCATCGGCTTTGTCTCGACCACCGGCGGCGCGCTGATCGGCTACATGATCGGCCAGGCGTACGACGGCTCCGTGCTGCCGCTGATGATCGGCTTCGGAGGGACCGGCCTCATCGCGCTCGTGGTCGTGCTCATCACCGAAAGCGGCAAGCTGTTCCAGCACGGTGAAGCGGCGCCAGAGCACCCCTGAATGCGGCAGCTTCCAAAAGAGCACCGTCGCCGATGAAGCCGCCGGCCCGATGGCCGGCGGCAAGTCCGATATCGCGGATCAGGCGGCAAGCGCATGCGCGACCGACGTTGCCAATGGCGTGGTCGCCGCACCGATCAAAGTACTCATCGCGCGCGAGTCATCGAACAGCGCGCCCTGCGAGGCGCTGACATCCGATTGCGCCAGGATTACCGCAAACGCCGCCGGCACGCCGGCCGAGACCAAAGCGGCTGTGTAATCGGATTCGGACAGATCCATGTAGACGATGGGCTTTCGGGACTGCGCCGCAATCTCCGCCGCGAGATCCGCGAGCGTATAGCTGTCGTCCCCCGCCAATTCATAGACGCGGCCCGCCTGCTGCTCCGGGCTGGTCAGCACTGTGGCGGCGGCCCGCGCATAATCCTGACGCGCGGCGGACGCGATGCGCCCCTCACCCGCGGCGCCGATCACCGCGCCATGGAGGAGCACCGCCGGCAGCGCGGCAAGATAGTTTTCCGTGTACCAGCCGTTGCGCAGCAATACGTGCGGCAACCCCGAGTCACGCAGGGCGGCTTCCGTGTCCCGGTGCTCAATCGCCAGGGTCAGGAGCGACGTGTCCGCGTGCAGGACGCTGGTGTAGGCGACAAGCCCAATATTCTCGGCGAGAGCCGCATCGATTACCGCACGATGCTGGCTGGCGCGCTGCCCCACTTCGCTTGAGGAGATCAGCAGCAGCTTGTCGGCGCCGCGCAGTGCCGGCCGCAAGGTCTCCGGTCGCGAATAATCCGCTTCACGAACGACAACGCCCCTGGCGGCCAAATCCGCGGCCTTCGCGGGATCGCGCACAGCGGCAACGATGTCTCCCGCGGGCATCCGCTGGAGCAGTTCCTCAATTACATGACGGCCAAGTTGGCCCGTGGCGCCCGTGACGGCTATCATCAAACCGATCCTTTCAATGTTTCGATGTTGCGAAACCTGGATCATTCACTTACTTTTTGTAAGTACGCACAAAAAGGTTAGTATGAAAATGTCCGCTCCGACACGTCTCAAAATCCCAGACACCGGATCTTCCGCCACAGAAAACCGGGCAGACGGACTGGCAGCGGCTCTGCATCGTGGAGAGGTTTTCGCGTCGGATTGCCCGTCGCGCGCCGTGCTGAAACGCATGACGAGCCGGTGGGGCGTGCTGATCATGGTGGCCCTGCTGTCGGGAACGCATCGCTTCAGCGAATTGCGCCGGAAGATCAATGGGGTCAGCGAAAAGATGCTGTCCCAAACACTGCAATGGCTTGAGGATGACGGGTTCGTGCGCCGAACGTCATATCCGGTTGTCCCGCCGCACGTCGAATACGACCTGACGCCACTGGGCCGCGAAGCGGCCGCAAAGCTCGAGGATCTGGTCGACTGGATCGAGGACAGCCTGCCGCGCATTCTGGCGGCGCGCCCGAAGAATTGAGCCACAGGCACAAAAAACCGCGGGACGAAGCCCGCGGCCTTTGCAGATCATACTGGCCGAATGGATGCCCGCCTATTCGGCGGCTTCCACCGCAAGCCCGCCCTTGGCGCGCACGGCGGCGTCATAGTCTTCCATCAGGGTCTTGGTGATCTCGCCGACCTGGAAGGACCACGGGCCGATCTCCGACACCGGCGTTACTTCCGCGGCCGTTCCCGTCAGAAAGCACTGCTCAAAGCCTTCCAGTTCCTCCGGCAGGATGGTCCGCTCGATGACTTCAAGACCGCGCTTGCGCGCCAGATCGATCACCGTGCGCCGCGTGATGCCGTTGAGGAAACAGTCGGGGTCCGGGGTATGGATCACGCCGTCCTTGACGAAGAACACGTTGGCGCCGGTGGCCTCGGCCACGTGACCGCGCCAGTCCAGCATCATCGCGTCCGCGTAGCCCTTGGCCTCGGCCGCGTGTTTGGACAGCGTGCAGATCATGTAAAGGCCCGCGGCCTTGGAGCGCGAGGGCGCCGTCATCGGATCCGGCCGGCGGTACATGGCCTGATCCAGCCGGATGCCCTTCAGCCGCTCTTCGGGCTTGAAGTAGCTCGGCCATTCCCATGCGGCGATCGCCACGTTGATCGAATTGTTCTGCGCGGAAACGCCCATCATCTCGCTGCCGCGCCAGGCGACCGGACGGACATAGGCGTCGACCAGCTTCATCCGCTTGAGGAGTTCCACGGTCGCGTCGTTGATCTGCTCAGGGGTGTAGGGGATCGTGAATCCCAGCAGACGGCCGGACTCATGCAACCGCTCGGTGTGCTCTTCAAGCTTGAACACATGGCCGCCATAGGCGCGCTCGCCCTCGAATACGCAACTGGCGTAGTGCAGACCGTGGGTCAGCACATGAATCTTCGCGTCCGCCCAAGGCACGAATGCGCCGTTGTACCAGATTTCACCGTCACGCTGATCAAAAGGCAGCCCAGCCATCTCAAGCTCTCCAAGTTCGGGCGCACACAACAGCGGGCCTCATCGCCCGCCAAATTTGATGCTCATCGCCGGCGCAAAAACACCCCGCGCGACGCGGCGGCTTTGCGTTGCAACTCAAGTACCGATATCGTTCCACAACAGCAGTGTGCCGGAACCGACATCCCGTGGCTAGATCGACACGACAGGACCGGACGGAATGAACCGCCTGCTGAGTACGATCGTTTCGTCTTAGCGGTCGCTTTAGTAACAATCGATCAGAAATATGTCAATATGGCTGACGTAAATTTCAATATGCCCAAACAATGGACGGATGCCGCCCAGGCCGCAGGCATGGACGATGCCTCGGGATCGCTTGAGTACGAGTTGATTGAATTGCTGTTTTTCGCCTACCGGGATTTCATCTCGGACCCGGACGAAATCCTCGCCGAATACGGTTTCGGGCGCGCGCATCACCGGGTGCTGCATTTTGTCTCGCGCAATCCGGGCATCCGCGTGACCGAACTTCTCGACATTCTGAAAATCACGAAACAGAGCCTCGGCCGGGTTCTCAAGCAGCTCATCGACGAGGATTTCATCGAGCAGCGGACAGGTCCGCTCGATCGCCGCCAGCGGCTGCTCTATGCGACCGACAAGGGTCGAGCGCTGTCCGAGCGCCTCGCGGCCCCGCAGTCACGGCGTCTTGCGCGCGCGCTGGCCGAATTGCCCGAAGGCGGCCACGAGATTGCCCGACAGTTCCTCTATCGGATCATCGACGAAAACGAACGCGCCCGAGTCGCCCATCTCGCCAACAAGCGCTGAGCGACCCGCCACCGTGTCGACGATCGAAAGGACACCCATGCCAATCGCGCACCGGCCCGCCGCGAACGCGCCCGCGACATCCGCCCTCCCCGACGACGCAGACCACTTGCTGGTGGTCGATGACGACAACCGCATCCGCACCCTGCTGTCGCGATTCCTGAGCGAGAACGGCTTCCGGGTGACGGTGGCGGCCGACGCCGCCGAGGCGCGGCGGCAGTTGCGCGGACTGACGTTCGATCTGCTGATCCTCGACGTGATGATGCCCGGCGAGAACGGGTTCGATCTGGCCGGCGACCTGCGCCGCAATTCCGACGTGCCGATCCTGCTGCTGACCGCGCTTGCGGAAGCCGACGACCGCATCCGGGGCCTCGAGATCGGCGCCGACGACTATCTCTCCAAACCCTTCGAGCCGCGCGAACTGCTGCTGCGCATCGGCAACATCCTCCGGCGCTCCGGCCCGAGCGCGCCGGAGGCCCTGAACGACGTGCGCTTCGGCCCCTTCGTGTTTCTGTGCGAGCGCGCGGAGTTGCGGCGCGGCGACGAACCCGTCCGCCTGACCGACCGCGAGCGGCAGATCCTGTCGATCTTCGCCACCAAGCCGGGCGAAACCATTCCCCGCCACATGATCGTCGGCAACGAGATCGGACAGGGCGAGCGCACCGCCGACGTGCAGATCAACCGGCTGCGCCGCAAGATCGAACCGGACCCGGCCAATCCGGTCTACCTGCAAACCGTCCGCGGCGTCGGCTACCGCCTGCTGATCGACTGAGACCACCATGATCGCCACCATCGGCCACAGGATCAGCACCGCGCTTCAGGTTTCGACGGCGCCCTTGCGCGCGCCCTATCGCGCGGCCGCGGGATGGCTGCGCCGCTGGGCTCCCAAATCGCTGTATCCGCGCACCATCCTGATCATCGTGCTGCCGATGGTGCTGCTGCAGTCCGTGCTGGCCTTCATGTTCATGGAACGCCACTGGGAGACGGTCACCCGGCGCCTCTCGACCGCCATGGCGCGGGAAATATCGGCCCTCATCACCGTCATCGAGACCTATCCTCAGGACGCGGACTTCGAGAAGATCACCGCGATCGCGTCGGACAAACTGGGGCTTTCCATCTCGCTGCTTCCGCCGGCGAGCCTGCCCGCGCCGCGCCCGAAGCCGTTCTTCGATCTGCTCGATCGCACCCTGAGCGGCGAGATCGGCCGATACGTCGGCAAGCCGTTCTGGATCGACACCATCGGCCGCTCGCAGTTCGTCGAAATCCGCGTCAAGCTCGACAATCACAACATGCGCATCATCGCGCGGCGCAGCCAGACCTACGCCTCGAACTCGCATATCTTCCTTGTCTGGATGATCATCACCTCGCTCGTGCTGATCACCGTGGCGCTGCTGTTCCTGCGCAACCAGATCCGGCCGATCATCCGTCTCGCCGACGCCGCCGAGAGTTTCGGCAAGGGCCATCCGATCGGCAACTTCCAGCCGCGCGGGGCCCGTGAAGTGCGCCGCGCCGCCTACGCCTTCATCGAGATGCGCCGCCGCATCGAGCGCCAGATCGAACAGCGCACGACCATGCTGGCCGGCGTCAGCCACGACCTGCGCACGATCCTGACCCGGTTCCGCCTGCAACTGGCGCTGCTGGGCACCGGACCGGAAATCGATGAGCTGCGACGCGACGTCGACGAGATGAACACCATGCTGCAGGCCTATCTGGCGTTTGCCCGCGGCGACGGCGACGAGCAGCCCGACAGCGTCGACATCGCCCTGCTGATCGAGGACCTGGAAGCGGACGCGGAGACCGCGGGCAGGCGCGCGTCCTCATCGTTTGACGGCGATCCGATGGTGACCGTCAAGCCCAATGCCTTCCGCCGTTGCCTGACCAATCTGACGGGCAACGCGGTGCGCTACGCCAAGAGCATGAGGATTACCGGCAAGCATTCCGGCGGCTGGCTCACCGTCACGATCGATGACGACGGCGAGGGAATCCCGGCCTCCGACCGGGAGACTGTTTTCAGGCCGTTCTTCCGCCTGGACGCCGCCCGCAACCAGGACGAGGGCGGCACGGGCCTCGGCCTGTCGATCGCCCGCGACATCGCCCGCGGCCACGGCGGCGACATCACCCTGAGCGACAGCCCGATGGGCGGGCTGCGCGTCATGGTGCGGATTCCGGACTGAAAGCAGGAAGGTGCTCGTGCGGCGCTAGAACAGCCGCACGCCGTTGGCGACCGGCTTGTCGACGGACGCCAGCACCACCTCGCCCGCCTCGTCGGGAAAGCCCAGCGTCAGCACCTCCGACATGACCGGGCCGATCTGGCGCGGCGGGAAATTCACCACCGCCATCACCTGACGCCCGACGAGCGTCTCCGGCGTATAGTGTTTGGTGATCTGCGCCGATGACTTGCGGATGCCCAGCACCTCGCCGAAATCGATGCGCAGGATATAGGACGGCTTGCGCGCCTTGGGGAAGTCCTGCACCTCGATGATCGTGCCGACCCGAATGTCCACCTTGAGAAAATCATCGAAAGCGATCGTTTCGGCCAGCTCGGCCGTCATGTCCTTGTGCATTGCGTCTCTGTCAGCCCGTCTGTTTCACATCGCCGCCATCATGCCGGATTGGCATGGTCCGTGTCACCAGCCGAGTCCGGCCCCCCGGTCGTCCGCCGGGCTCCGCCGCGCCGCGCGGACCGGGAGAAGCGCTTCAGCGACGCCAGGAACGCCCCTGCCCGGTCGATACGGCCCAGGATCGCCGCGCCACGCTTGAGTTCCGTGTCCAGCGCCGCCATGGTGCGCGCCTGACCCGGGTCCTCGTCCGTGAACCAGACACCCATCACGCGGGCGAAGGCAATCGCCAGCCCCTGGGTCTTGGCCGCGCCGTGCAGGCCCGCCGACTCGATCCCCGCAGCCGACAGCATCCAGGCCTGCGATCGTACGGCGATGCGGTTGAGCTTGGCGGCCAGCGCCGGGTTGCGCCAGGCCTCGTCGGCGAGAGCGCGCAAGGCCGGCTTGTCGGGCGCAAGGGCGTCGAGCCGGCTCATCAGCACATCGAACAGGCGATCGAGCGGCGGCTCGTCGGCCAGATCCGGATCCAGACCGTCGAGCACCTTGGCGTCGATGCGCCGGAAGAAATCGGCAAGGATCGCGATACGGCCGTCATAGGCGCCACGCAAGACGGACGGCTTCACGCCGGCGCGTCCGGCAACCTCCGTCATGGTCACGGTCTCCCACGGCTGCTCCGCCAGGAGCGCCATGAAGGCTTTGATGATCGACGTGCGTGTTTTCTCGGCCACCATGATCCGTGTCCTTGCTGTCCCGGAGCGTCCTCCAAAACAGTAGGAGCCCGGGATGCAAAAGGGAACCGCCTGCGACAACGCGCGCCCTCAGGGCGGGACGACGCGCGGCGGCGAACGCCACGCGTCGAGACTGGATCAGCCCGCCAGCTCGCGGGACCGTCTGGCGGCGGCGGCGATCGCCGCATCGAGCAGCGGCTGGAAGCCGTTTTCGGCCATAAGCACCTCGAGCGCCGCCGCCGTGGTGCCGCCGGGCGAGGTCACGTTCTTGCGCAAGGTGCCCGCATCCACGTCGGAGCGATACAGAAGCTCGCCCGCACCGGCCACGGTCTGACGCGCGAGCGTCATCGCCAGCGCCTCGGGCAGGCCCGCCTTGACGCCGGCCGCGGCCAGACATTCGGCCAGCAGAAACACATAGGCCGGACCGGAGCCGGAAACGGCGGTCACCGCATCCATCTGGTCTTCCGATTCAAGCCACGCCACCGCGCCGATGCTGCTCAGCAGGTCCTCGACGAGCGCGCGCTGTTCAGCATCGACCTTGCCGTTGCCGATCAAGGCCGTCATGCCGCGCTGCACCTGCGCGGGCGTATTGGGCATGGCGCGCACGACGGGCACGGCACCGAAGGCCGCCTCGAAGGTGGCAATCGTGGTGCCCGCCGCAATCGACATCACGACCGTCTGCGGCCCAACGGCATGCGCCACCGTCGGCAGGACGGCGTCCATCATCTGCGGCTTGATCGCCACAAGCACGGCCGCCGGCGTCAGATCGTCAGGCACCTGCGTGACATGGCGGATCGACTTTTCCGCGAGATAGGCCGCCATCTCGGGCGCGGGCCGGGGATCGCAAACGACAATGGCGCCGGGCTCGATGCCCATCTCGATCCAGCCGGACAACATGGCGCCGCCCATCTTGCCGGCTCCGACAAGAAGCAACGGCTTCGAATGTGTGAGTTTCATGCTTCTCCCGCGGTCTCAAACAGGACCATATCAAGCGCGTCTTCGGACTTCTTGCCGGCCCAGACGACGAATTGAAACGCCTGGAAGTATCGCTCGCACGCCTCCAGGGCATTGGCGAACAGGCCTTCCAGTTGCTCCGAGGTCGCTTCCGCGCCGCCGGCAAGCAGCAGCGACTGGCGAAAGATCACCACGCCTTCCTTGTTCCACAAATCGAAGTGGCCCATCCAGAGCTGCTCGTTGACCAGCGCCAGAAGGCGCATGACTTCGTGCTTGCGCGGCTCGGTGACCTTCAGATCGAAACCGCAGGCGAGGTGCAACGCCTCAACGTCTTCCATCCACGAAAAGCTGACATGGTAGTCGCACCAGTGTCCGGAGACAGCGATGGTGATTTCGTCCTCGCCCGAGCGCTCGAAGGCCCAGTCGTTGACGGCGGCAAGTTGTTCGATTGTATCAACAGGGTTGGCGTGCTGATCGACGTCGATTTCGATGAGGCTCATGTGCGATCCTCGTGCCTGGCAGGTCCGCGACGCAACGGTCCGGACCGGGAGCGAAAGAAGCCAGCGCTGGAGCCCGCTTCATCCGATTGGCACCGCACCGGCGGCATCGCCCGGATTTCAGCAGATCATGTCACCCGGACCGTGTGCCCGAATGGTAGGCGCTCCAGGCGCCACCGCCATTCGCAATGATTCGCCCGGCCATGATCTCCGGCGAATGTTACAGCGTGACAACCACAGGAAGCCGACTGCCGCGAATCTTGTTGCCCGAAGAGTATAGGGCCAGATTGCCGCAACGCGAAATCGGCCACAAAGGACCGATACAGCCTGGTAAATATCACGCAGCGACGGCGTCTGGCTGGATCAGGACTTGTCGGCGGGCTTGGTGCCGGCCTTCGGGCGCGCCGGTTTGGCGGGCTTCGCGACGGCCGCGAGCTTCGCCTCGAGTTCGGCCACCCGCGCCTCAAGCTTTGCTTGCGCGTCGCGCGCGTTGGCGGCCATTTCCTTTACCGCCTCGAATTCCTCGCGCGAGACGATGTCCATGTCCGACAGAAAACGCTCCGCCTGGGCGCGAAAACCGGTTTCCACCTCGCGGCGCACGCCCTGGGCGACGCCGGCTGCATCAGTCATCAGCTTGGCGAATTCGTCGAACAGGCGATTTGAAGTCTGGGTCATGGCGGTCTTCCTTGGCGGGCGTGCGGCGACGGGCTGACAGTCGGCCATCCGGGCAGCCGATGACTATGCTCTAATGCATAGCCTGGCCGAATGTCATCACCGCGACGACAAATTTGTCGAACGTCAGCCCTGAATCTGGGGCATTGGGACGAAAGCGCAAGACCGCGCCGTGCAATGCGGATGCCGCGACTTGACTGTGCCCGTCCGCATGCCCAACGTCGCGGCGAACACACGCGCGGCGTATCATCCAATCCAAGCGGCCGGCGGTCGGTCGCAAACAGCCGCAACCCTGGATCATCGCCATGCCGCTTCTCGCCCTGCCCTTTCCCACGATCGACCCGGTGCTGATCGAGTTGGGGCCCTTCGCCATCCGGTGGTATGCGCTGGCCTATATCGCCGGCATCCTGCTGGCCTGGCGCTACATGCGCATGCTGATCAACAACGAGCGGCTGTGGGCCGGCCAGCCGCATCCCTCGGCACTCGACATCGACGATTTCGTGCTCTGGGCGACGCTGGGCATCGTGCTGGGAGGACGCATCGGCTACGTGCTGTTTTACAACCCGGCGTACTATCTCGCGAACCCGGTGGAAATCCTCAGCGTCTGGCAAGGCGGCATGTCGTTCCATGGCGGCTTCCTCGGAACCGTCATCGCGATGGTGCTGTTTTCCTGGCGGCGCGGCCTGAGCGTCTGGACCCTGTTCGATCTCGCCGCCGCCGCCGCCCCCATCGGCCTGTTTTTCGGCCGCCTGGCCAATTTCATCAACGCCGAGCTTTGGGGCCGCGTGACCGATCTGCCGTGGGGGGTGGTGTTTCCCGGCGCAGGACCACTGCCGCGTCATCCCAGCCAGCTGTACGAGGCGGCGCTGGAAGGCATCGTGCTGTTCCTCCTCCTGCGCCTGCTGACTCATCGCGGCGGCTATCTCGCAAGGCGCGGCTTTCTCGCCGGCGCCTTCGCCTGCGGCTACGGCCTGTCGCGCATCGCGGTAGAATTCTTCCGCATGCCGGACGCGCAGATCGGCTTCCTCGCCGGCGGCACCACCATGGGCATGCTGCTGTCGCTGCCGATGATCATCGCGGGTATCGCGGCCATGGTTTGGGCTGCGCGCGGCACGCGGTCCGCGGGCACTGATGCGAGCACCGGCGCATGAATGCAACGCCGTTGGAAAGCCGCATCCGGGCGCTGATCCGCGCGAACGGCCCGATGAGCGTCGCCGAATACATGACCCTGTGCCTCGCCGACCCGCAGGACGGCTACTACATGCGAGGCGATCCCTTCGGCCGGGGCGGCGATTTCATAACGGCGCCGGACGTCAGCCAGATGTTCGGCGAGTTGATCGGCCTGTGGTGCCTGCAAACCTGGCTCGACGCCGGCTGCCCGCAAACCGTGCGTCTGGTGGAAGCCGGACCGGGGCGCGGCACGCTGATGGCGGACCTGTTGCGCGTGACATCGGTCCAGCCAAAGTTCCTCGAAGCGCTCAGCGTGCATCTCGTGGAAACAAGCCCCAGGCTGCGCGAAGCCCAGAAGACGGCGCTCACCGGCGCACCGTGTCCCCTCGCCTGGCATGACCGGATCGACGACGTGCCCGACGGTCCGATGATCCTGCTCGCCAACGAGTTTTTCGACGCGCTGCCGATCCGCCAATACGTCCGCGCCGCAGGCGCCTGGCGCGAGCGGATGGTGGGACTCGATCCCGCGTCCGACCAGTTGGCCTTCGGCATCGGCCCGGGACGGCTGGCGGATGATGATCTGCCCGAGAGGCTGAGGACCGTGGCCGAGGGAACCGTCTTGGAGACCCAGCCGCTGGCCAACGCCATCGCCGCCACGATTGGCGAGCGGCTTGCGGCGAGCGGCGGCGCGGCCCTGATCATCGATTACGGCTATGTCAGCACTGCGCCCGGCGACACGCTGCAGGCCGTGCGCAAGCACCAGTTCGCGGATGTGCTTGCGCATTGCGGCGAAGCGGATCTCACCGCGCATGTGAACTTCGAGGCGCTGGCCCGCGCGGCCCGTCAATCGGGCGCACAGGCGCACGGGCCAATGACCCAGGGCGATTTCCTGATCAAGATGGGCCTGCTGGAGCGCGCGGGCGCGCTGGGCGCCGGCAAGGAGCCCTCGGTGCAGGAGCAATTGAGCGCGGACGTGGAACGGCTCGCGGGGGCCGATCACATGGGAAACCTGTTCAAGGTGCTGGCGCTCTCGGCGCCGGGATCGGACCTTGGACAGACGCTGAAGCCGTTTGACAGCACGCCCGCGCGCCCGCACCATCTCGCCCGAGCGACATGAGCGCGCACCGCGACGGACCAGGAGGACGATGATCACCGCAACGGCACTCGATTCGCACGACCGCGTCGCCCACGGCTTCTTCACCCGCCAGGGCGGGGTGTCGGACGGCATCTACGACAGCCTCAACATCGGCCTGGGATCGGATGATCCACGCGCCAATGTGCTTGAGAACCGCGCCCGCGTCGCGGCCCGTTTCGATCTGCCGGCCGATCGCCTGGTCACCGTTCACCAGCACCATTCCGCCGATGTGCTCCCGGTTGAGCGGACGCCGTGGCCCGGCGGCACCGCGCCCAGGGGCGATGCGATGGTCACCGACCGTCCCGGCATCCTGCTGGGGATCCTGACGGCCGATTGCGGGCCCGTGCTGTTCGCCGACAATCAGGCGGGCGTCATCGGCGCGGCTCATGCCGGCTGGCGCGGCGCGCTGACCGGTGTCCTGGAAGCGACGCTTGACGCCATGGAGCGCCTGGGCGCGCAACGCGGGCGCATCAGCGCCGTCCTCGGCCCGACGATTTCCGCCGACGCCTATGAGGTGGGCGACGACTTCAGGGCCCGGTTCGAGGCGGACGACCCCGCGAACAGCCGCTTCTTCAGGCCGTCGACGCGCGCCGGCCATGCCATGTTCGACCTGCCGGGCTACATCCTCGCCCGGCTGGAGCGCGCAGGTACCGGCAGCGCCGAAGACCTGCGCCTGTGCACATACACGAATGAAGACGACTTCTATTCCTACCGGCGCACGACCCATCGCGGCGAACCCGATTACGGCCGCCTTGTGTCCGCCATCACCCTCAGGGAGCGGGATTGACCATGGCGCTGCATTTCGACAGAGCCGAATTCGGCGAGCGCCTTGGCCAGGTGCAGCAATCGATGCAGGAGCGCAAGCTCGACGCGCTCTTGCTGTTCGCGCCCGAAAGCCACTACTGGCTGACCGGCTATGACACCTTCGGCTTCTGTTTCTTTCAGTGCCTTGTGCTGATGAAGGACGGACGCCTGATCCTGTTCACCCGCGCGCCCGACCTGCGCCAGGCCAATCACACGTCGATCATCGAGGACATCCGCATCTGGATCGACCGGGGCGAGACCTCGCCCGTCGGCCAGTTGAAGGACTTGCTGTTCGACCTCGACCTTCTGGGCACCGAGATCGGCGTCGAATACGACACCCAGGGGCTGACCGCGAGCTATGGCCGGCAGCTCGACGAGGCGCTGCGCAGCTTCGCCGAATTGAGCGATGTGTCCGATCTGGTCGCGTCACGGCGCGCGATCAAATCGCCGGCGGAGATCGTCTATGTGCGCAAGGCGGCCGACCTCGCCGACGCGGCCTATCTGGCCGGCATCGAGAAAGTCCGCGCGGGCGCGGACGAAGGCGAGATCCTGGCGACCCTGCAGGCAACCGTGCTGGCAGGCGGCGGAGACTACCCGGGCAACGAGTTCGTCATCGGATCGGGCATGGACGCGCTGCTGTGCCGCTACAAGAGCGGCCGGCGGACACTGGCCGCCAATGACCAGCTCACACTGGAGTTCGCAGGCGTCTACCGCCACTATCACGTTGCCCTGATGCGCACGGTCATTGTCGGCGAGCCCACGGCGCGCCACATCGAGCTGCACGAGGCGGCGTGCGCGGCGCTCGAGGCCGTCGAGGAGGTCATGCGTCCGGGGCACACCTTCGGCGATGTCTTCGACGCCCATGCGCGCGAGATGGACGCCCGCGACCTGTTGCCGCACAGGCTCAATGCCTGCGGCTACTCGCTGGGCGCGCGCTTCGCGCCGAGCTGGATGGATTGGCCGATGTTCTACCGCGGCAACCAGGCGGCGATCGCCCCCAACATGGTGCTCTTCGCCCATATGATCCTGGTGGACTCCGAAACCAACACCGCCATGACGCTGGGACGCACCTACATCACCACCGAGGCCGCGCCGGAACGGCTGTCTGGTCTGCCGCTCGATTTGGCGGTGCGCTGATGCGGAACGGACGGGTCGCGATCGGCGATCCGGTCTGGTCGCCATATCGCCAGGGGCAATATCCAACTGGATTTTGCCGCGCGGAGGGGATAGACAAGCCCCACCATGACCGGAATGGCGAGACAATGATCGCAAAACGCCCCCTTGCGCGCACTCCGCTGGCATCGACCGCAAAGCGCGCAGCTTCCGCCGGCCTGTCCCACAAATCGATGCTGATGCGCGCCGCCGCTTTGGCTGTGCCGTTGATGCTCGCCGCTTGCGGCGGCGTCACCCCGCCGGAATTTGTTGGCGGCTCGCGGCAATCCGCCGCTGTTCAATCCGGGTCGTACGCCGCGCCGGTGCCCGCCAACGAGGCCAGCTTCGCCTTCGATCCGTTTTCGGGCGCGCCGGGCAACACCCTTGACGACCTGAGCCGCAAGATCGGCGAAGCGGCCAGCAAGGAAGGCCTGACACTGGTGCGGCGGGCCGGCGCGCGCGCGACCTATCGGGTCAAGGGCCACCTCTCGGCAGTGGGCGACAACACCGCCTCCACGATTCTCTACGTGTTCGATGTCTACGACGGCAGCGGCCGCCGGGTTCACCGCTTCAGCGGACAGGAAACCAGCAACGCCACCAGCGCCGATCCCTGGGCCGGCATCAGCGGCGAAACGCTCAATCTCATCGCGACGCGCACCGTGCTCGCCCTCAAGGCCTGGCTGACACGTGCGGGATCTTAACAAAACCTGCAAATTAAGCGCGAAGGCGCCCGCGCGGCGGTTGTCGAGGGCCTGCTAGGTTGTTAAAACGCCGCCGCTTGGCACTGTTGCAAACGAATCCTGTACGGGAACACACGCAATCCCGGCTCACCACGCATAAAATCGCCAACCGGCACCAAGCCGGCCGCCGCGTTGATGCTCCAGCGGCAAACATGAAGGATCGCGGGCAATGAAACTCGTCGCGGGAAACTCCAATCGCGCGCTCGCCGAAGAAATTTCCAGACATCTCGATGTTCCATTGGCCGAATGCCAGGTGCGCCGCTTCGCGGATCAGGAAATTTTCGTTGAAATCCAGGAAAACGTGCGCGGCGAGGATGTGTTTCTCATCCAGTCGACCAGTTTCCCCGCCAACGACCATCTGATGGAACTGCTGATCCTGATCGACGCCATGCGCCGGTCGTCCGCGCGCCGCATCACCGCGGTGCTTCCCTATTTCGGCTATGCCCGCCAGGATCGCAAACCCGGCCCGCGCACGCCGATCTCCGCCAAGCTGGTCGCCAACCTGATCACCCACGCCGGCGCCCATCGCGTGCTCACGCTGGATCTTCACGCCGGCCAGATCCAGGGCTTCTTCGACATTCCCACCGACAACCTGTTCGCCGCTCCCGTGATGACCCGCGACATCAAGGAACGCTACAAGCCCGGCAGCGTGATGGTCGTCTCGCCGGACGTCGGCGGTGTGGTCCGCGCCCGCGCGCTCGCCAAGCGCATCGACGCGCCGCTGGCGATCGTCGACAAGCGCCGTGACAAGCCTGGTGAATCGGAAGTCATGAACATCATCGGCGACGTGTCGGGCCGCGACTGCATCCTGGTCGACGACATCGTCGACTCCGGCGGCACGCTGTGCAACGCCGCCGACGCGCTGCTGGCCAAGGGCGCAACCTCGGTCGCCGCCTACATCACCCACGGCGTCCTGTCCGGCGGCGCGGTGGCCCGCATCTCGTCGTCGAAGCTCAAGGAACTGGTGATCACCAACTCCATCGAAACGACGGCGGCGGTGGAAGCGGCCCCCAACATCCGCGCGATCACGATCGCCCCGCTGATCGGCGAGGCCATCAACCGCACGGCCTTGGAAAAATCCGTCTCCAGCCTGTTCATCTGACGCCACCCGGCGCCATCGCGCGACGCCGGTCCGCCGGCCGTCGCGCGGGGTGGAAACCCGCCCCTTTGCCGCCGCCGCCGGGCTCCCCGGGGCGGCGGAACCGCTTGCGGTTCGCCCGAAGAGGCACTATAAGCCTCGGCACGCGCCTACCCCCCTGGAGGAAGCGCGCAAGAGGCCGTCAGACCGGCCTCTTTTCATGAACACCCATATCAAGGAGACAAGCCATGGCTCAGTCCTTCGAGCTTCAGGCAACGTCGCGCGATCGTGTGGGAAAGGGGTCCGCACGAGCTCTTCGCCGCGATGGCAAGATTCCAGCCGTGATCTACGGCGCAAACCTGCCCCCTCTCTCGATCGCGCTGCCGCTGAAGGAAACCACCCTTCAGCTGAACACCGGCGGCTTTCTGACCCACGTCGCGAACATCACCGTGGACGGCGAGAAGATCCAGGTCATCGCCCGCGATTACCAGCTCGACCCGGTGCGCGATTTCCTGGTGCATGTCGACTTCCTGCGCATCAGCGCCAAGTCGCGCATTGCCGTTGAAGTGCCGGTTCACTTCGAAAACGAAGAAGAGTCCCCCGGCATCAAGCGCGGCGGCGTTCTCAACATCGTTCGCCACACCGTGGAACTCGAAGCGCCCGCCACCCAGATCCCCGAGTCGATCGACATCGACCTGACCGGCCTGGACATCGGCGACTCGGTGCACATCTCCTCTGTGAAGCTGCCGGACGGCGTCACGCCGACGATCACCGACCGCGACTTCACCATCGCCACCATCGCCGCTCCCGCGGGCCTCAAGGAAGAGCTCAAGGGTGAAGGCGAGGAAGGCGAAGAGGACGAAGAAGGCACCGAAGAGTAGACCGTGCATCGCGTCCCAGGCGGACGCGGTCAGTTCACTCTTGCTTCTTGAAGACAACCGGCGCGCATCTCGGTGCAACCACCGATCTGCGCGCCGGGCTCGGATTGCGCAGGCGCTTTCGGATCACCGGACAGACGGGAGACGGCCATGCAGGTCATTGTCGGGCTCGGCAATCCAGGTCCGAAATACGCGCGCAATCGCCACAACATCGGCATGCTCGCCGTGGACGCCATTCACCGCCGGCATGCCGGCATGAGCCCGTGGCGCAAGCGCTTCCAGGCCGACGTTTCCGAAGGCGTCATTGACGGCCACAAGGTGCTTCTCATCAAGCCGATGACCTTCATGAACGACTCCGGCCGCTCTGTCGGAGAAGCGCTGCGTTTCTACAAGCTCACCCCAGCCGATGTGACCGTCATCTATGACGAGCTCGACCTGCCGCCGGGCAAACTGCGACTGAAGGTCGGCGGCGGCGCAGGCGGACACAACGGCATCCGCTCCATCGACGCCCACATTGGAAAAGACTACCGGCGCGTGCGCCTGGGCATCGGACATCCGGGTGCCAAGGAACGCGTCACCAACCACGTGCTCGGCGACTTCGCCAAGGCCGACGGCGAGTGGCTGGAGCCGCTGCTCGACGACATCGCGCGCGAGGTCGGCCTGCTGATCGAAGGCAAGGACAGCCAGTTCATGAACCGGCTGCACCAGCCCCCGGTTCGGGTCCCCGCGCCAGCGCGACCGGAACGGCCAAGGCTCCAAAAGAGCCAGCCGCGGGCCGCAGCCACATCCGTCAGGCGCGGTCCAAGCCGAAGCCGGAGCTTCCCAAGGAAGGGCCGCTTGCCGCCATGCTGAGGGGCCTCTTGGGCCACAAGGACACGGACTGACCGTCCGCAACGAACCGGGAAAGACGAAGAGATGGGATTCAAGTGCGGCATCGTCGGCTTGCCGAATGTGGGCAAGTCCACGCTTTTCAATGCTCTGACCAAGACCGCCTCGGCGCAGGCCGCAAACTACCCGTTCTGCACCATCGAGCCGAACACCGGCGAGGTGGGCGTGCCGGACGAGCGGCTCGGCAAGCTGGCCAAGGCGGGCGGCTCAGCCAACATCATCCCAACGCGGTTGAGCTTCGTCGACATCGCCGGCCTCGTGCGCGGCGCCTCGAAGGGGGAAGGCCTGGGCAACCAGTTCCTCGCCAACATCCGCGAGGTCGACGCCATCGCCCACGTGCTGCGCTGTTTCGATGACGGCGACATCACCCATGTGGAAGGCAAGATCGACCCGGTCGCCGACGCCGACACGGTGGAGACCGAGCTGATGCTCGCCGACATGGACAGCCTGGAGCGCCGCGTCGCCGCCACGCGCAAGAAGGCGCAGGTGGGCGACAAGGAAGCCAAGACCGTGCTGCCGCTGATGGAAGGCGCGCTGGAATTGCTCAAGGACGGCAAGCCCGCCCGCATGCTGGACGTGGACGACGACGACCGAGCAGCCTTCGACGCGCTCAACCTGCTGACCTCCAAGCCGGTCCTCTACGTCTGCAACGTCGATGAAGCCTCGGCGGCGACTGGCAACGCCTATTCCGACGCGGTGAAAGCCAAGGCGGAGGCCGAGGGCGCCGGCGCCGTGGTGATTTCGGCTGCGATCGAGTCGGAGATCGCCCAGCTCGACGACGAGGAGCAGCGCGAGTACATGGAGAGCATGGGACTGGAGGAGCCGGGCCTCGACCGGCTGATCCGCTCCGGCTACGACCTGCTCGGCCTGATCACCTATTTCACGGTGGGGCCAAAGGAAACCCGAGCCTGGACGGTCACCAAGGGCACCAAGGCGCCGCAGGCGGCGGGCGTCATCCATTCGGATTTCGAGCGCGGCTTCATCCGCGCCCAGACCATCGGCTACGACGACTATATCGCCTGCAACGGCGAGACCAAGGCCAAGGAAACCGGCAAGGCGCGCGACGAGGGCAAGGAATACGTCGTCAAGGACGGCGACGTGCTGCTGTTCAAGTTCAACACCTGATCGTTCACATCACCGGCTTTGAGTGAAAACACCCGCGGCGTCATCGCCGCGGGTGTTTTCGTGTCAAGGATACTTGCGCTTGGCCTTGGCGGTGGCGAGCACCTTGCCGGCCTTGTCCTGGGCGACAGCGGTCCACTCGTAGGTATGCCGGCCGCCCGGCGGGCACGGGCTGTTGTACTTGAAGGCGCCGGGCGCGATCGTGCTCTTGCCGGTGTAGGCAACCTTGCCGCCGCCATGCGGATAGCGCGGCACCTGCAGGTCCTTCAGGTCGAACCGGATTGTCGCGGTGCCCTTGGGCACCTTGCCCAGCTTGAACACCGGATTGGGCACCCGTCCCGGTCGCCCGGTGGTGCATTTGGGAATATTTCCCCAATCAAAGCTGAGCGAAAATGCCGCCGCGGGTTGCGCAGAGAGCACGCCTGCCGACACGATGAAAACGCCAAGAGCAAGAGCATGCCGCATTGAGATCTCCCAATTAATGATCACTGTGCAATAAAGAACCGGCCCTTTTCCGGCCGGCCAAAACGCATGTAAGCATCAAAAGCGAGGCACGGCAACGCGCGCCACCCAGCGCTCGGTCACGCCTCCGGCTTGCGGCCGTGCACGACCATCGTCATGCCCGGGATCATCTCGCCGACCGTGATTTCCACGAAGCCTGCCGCCTCCATCAGCGCCCGCACCCAGCCGCTGGTGATCGACTTGGCCTTCGGGTTGAACGCCACGTGCTGCAACTGCCACAGCGCCGCGAGCTTGGGCCCTGTCCGGCTGTCGTCGACCATGAAGTCGTGCACGATGAAGCGCCCGCCCGGCGTCAGCGTCTGCATCGCCTTCTTCACCAGTCCGGGAATGGAATCGCCCGGAACACCGGAAAACAGATACGACATCAGCACCACGTCGCGCGCCTGAGGCCAGTCGCTTTCCAGCGCATTGCCGTCCGCGAACGCGATCCGGTCGGACAGCTCCGCCTCATCGACGAACTCACGGCCGACCTTGGCCACGTTGGGAAAATCGAGCACGGTCGAGCGCAGTTCGGGATAGGCGCGGCAGAGCGAGATCGAAAAGGCGCCCGTCCCGCCGCCGACATCCAGCATGGCGCGCGCCTTCGACAGGTCCACCTGCTTGGCCAGCGTCCGGCCCGGACCAAGCGATCCCGAATGCTGCGACTCCGAATACAACCGCGCCTCGGCGGGATCGGAGAACCAGTCCGCGTAGGACGCCACCTTGTCGGGAGCGAGATCGCCCGTCAGCGCGTCCTCGAGCTGGGTAAGGAAGGGATACATCTGCTTGTCGATCTGCAGCCGCAGATAGTCGCCGAAATCATACTTGCGGCCGTTGACCAGAAACGCCTCGGCAGCCGGTGAGTTGCGGTATGTCGCCCCGTCGCCTTCGCGGAACACCAGTCCGAGACTGGTAAGCGCGGTCAGCAGGGTCGTTGCGCGATCGGCGTCCAGGCCGGTCTTTTCCGCCACATCGGCGACGCTCAGACCATCGTCGGCCAAGGCCGTGAACAGCCCCACGTGCAATGCGGAAAACAACGCCTTCGAACCCATGAAGCCAAAGGCAATATCGGAGATTTGTTCCGCATTTTCGAGGGGCTCGGCATAAGACATTGAGTAGTTTTCCTTTTTCGGCGAATGCAACGCTTCACGCCGTCCCCAGAAGCAATTCGGGGACACGTTTGGAGATTCAATTTTTGTGTATCCACATAATAGGGTCTCGGGGGCATATGCAAATTTATACATGCACACATTGTAGCCAACACGGCCGCAAACTGGCGAATTCTCGCGCTCCCCGCGCGCAGCAAACGGTAAACAGGTGTCGGGACGAGCGCTCTCGACAGAGGCCGGTTTTCGGGCGAAAAAAGCGCATGGATACATTTCTGACTTTCGAAGATTTCCACCCCGGCAACAGCATCGATCTGGGCACCAAGACGGTCACCGCCGCCGAGATCATCGCCTTTGCGTCGGAGTTCGACCCGCAGCCGTTCCACCTCGATCAGGAAGCGGGCCGCGATTCGATCCTGGGCGGTCTGGCCGCCTCGGGCTGGCATACGGCCGGGATCCTGATGCGGCTGCTCTGCGATGCGTTCCTGGTGCGCTCCAGCTCCATGGGCTCGCCCGGCATCACGAGCCTGAAATGGCGCAAACCGGTGCTGGCGGGCGACACCCTGAGCGCACGCGGCGACGTGCTGTCGGCGCGGCGGTCCGCCTCACGGCCCGATATGGGCATCGTCGACTTCCGCTTCACCGTCACCAACCAGAACGACGAAATCGTTCTCGTTCAGGAGAACCCGATCCTGTTCGGCACGCGCGAGACGGTCTCATGAGGTTTTTCGAGGATATCGAGATCGGAAGCGAGGAGGCGCTCGGCAGCCACACCTTCACCGCCGACGAGATCAAGGCCTATGCCGCCAAGTTCGATCCACAGCCCTTTCATCTCGATGAGGAAGCCGCGGCCAAAAGCCATTTCGGCGGGCTGTGCGCCTCCGGCTGGCACACGGCCGCGATCTGGATGAAACTGATGATCGCCCACCGCAAGCGGCTGATCGAGGAGAATCCGCCCGAGGCGGGTGCACGGCAGGCTCCGCTGGGCCCCTCCCCCGGCTTTGATGACATGAAATGGCTGAAACCGGTCTATGTGGGCGACACGGTCCGCTATTCCACCCGCGTCGCCTCAAAGCGCCGGCTCAGCTCGCGGCCCGGCTGGGGTCTCGTCAGCGCGGCCAACGCGGGGATCAACCAGAACGGGGACACCGTCTTCACCTTCACGTCGCATGTGCTGGTGGGCCTGCGCGGGTCCTGAAGCGGTTTCTCAACGGGTCACAAACCGCGCCTGAGACGGCGTGCGGGCCTGCCAGCCATGCCGCTCGAGCTCCGGATCAATGTGCTCTTCGCGGGGCCATCCCAAGCACAGATAGGCCACAAGGGTCCAGCTCGCGGGCGCGTCGAGGGCGCGGGACACCTCGCGCGGCTCCAGAATCGACACCCAGCCGACTCCAAGGCCATACGCGCGGGCGGCGAGCCACAGGGTCTGGATGGCGCCCACGGTCGAATAGCGCAGCATCTCGGGCATGCTCTGGCGGCCCAGCCCCGCCCCTTGCTCCGTCGTCTCGTCGCAGAACACCGCCAGATGCACAGGCGCCTGGCGAAGACCTTCCAGCTTCAGCGAGGCGTAGAGCGCCGCCTTTGCGCCGCGATAGCCTTCGGCCGCCTGCGCGTTGCTGCGCGAAAAGCTGTCGATGACCGCCTGGCGGGCGGCGGGCGCGCGCACGTCGACAAAGCGCCATGGCTGACTGTTGCCCACCGACGGCGCGATGTCCGCCATCGCCTTCAGCCGGTCCAGCAGGGCGTCCTCGACGGGCGCCTCAAGAAAGCGCCGGACGTCCCGCCGCCACAGCAACAGATCCTCGAAACGCCTCTGGAATGCGGCGTCGAAGTCCGGCGGCACGATGGGCGCATCGCCGGCCATGGCGGCTCAATCGCCCTCGAATTCGATCAGCGTGCGCACCGGCACATCGAGCGCCTGGAGTTTCTTCGCGCCTCCGAGATCCGGCAGATCGACGATGAAACAGGCCGCGACGATATCCGCACCCATGCCGCGCAACAGCTTCACGGCGCCTTCCGCGGTGCCGCCGGTGGCGATCAGGTCATCAACGATGATGACCTTCTGGCCGGGGATGATCGCATCCTTGTGAATTTCCATCTCGTCGATGCCGTATTCCAGAGAATAGGCGATCGAGACGGTCTCGTGCGGCAGCTTGCCCTTCTTGCGGATCGGCACGAAGCCGGCGGAGAGCTGATGGGCGACCGCGCCGCCGAGGATGAAGCCGCGCGCCTCGATACCCGCGATCTGGTCGATCTTCGATCCGGCCCACGGCTGCACCAAGGCGTCTACCGCACGGCGGAACGCGCGTGCATCCTTCAACAGCGTGGTGATGTCGCGGAACTGCACGCCGGGCTTGGGATAGTCGGGAATGGTGCGGATCGCCGCGATAAGTTCATCAGATACGGAGCGCGCATCCATGGATGTCTTCCTCTGTGCATGATTTCCGTGCCGTTCGGCACACGGACGGTGTCTGGCGTATGGAGCCGGTCGGCCCCCGTCACGCGTAGCTGCGATTGAGCACCCGTCCGGCAACCGCATCAAGTTTCGCCACCAGCTCCGGATCGCGATGATCGGGTCCGGTCATGATGGCGTATTCGAGCGCCGTATCGGAGCCGACCGGGCACGCAGGATGCTCACGCGGCAGCTCGCGCGCCACGCGGGCAACGAGCCGCTGCGCGTTGCTGGCGTTGTCGTGCAGCACCTTGATGATCGCGGAAATATCGACCGCGCCGTGCTCGGGATGCCAGGAGTCGTAGTCGGTGACCATGGCGACGGTCGCATAGCAGATCTCGGCCTCGCGGGCGAGCTTGGCCTCCGGCATGTTGGTCATGCCGATGACGTCGCAGCCCCAGGCGCGATAGAGGTGGCTTTCGGCCAGCGACGAGAATTGCGGACCCTCCATCGCCAGATAGGTGCCGCCGCGACGGCAGGCGATGTCCTCGGCGCGCGCCGCCTTCTCGACGCAATCCACCAGCAGCGGGCTGACCGGATAGGCCATGGAGACATGCGCCACGCAGCCGTTGCCGAAAAAGCTCTTCTCGCGCGCGAAGGTGCGGTCGATGAACTGCTCGACAAGCACGAAGGTGCCCGGAGCGAGTTCTTCCTTCAGGGAGCCGCAGGCGGAGACCGAAATCAGGTCCGTGACGCCGGCGCGCTTCATCACATCGATATTGGCGCGGTAATTAATGTCGGTGGGCGAAAGCCGGTGTCCCCGCCCGTGGCGCGGCAGGAACACAACGCTCAGACCATCGATCTCGCCAATGCGCAGATCGTCCGAGGGCTCACCCCAGGGACTTGCGATCCGCTCCCAATCGGCCTTTTCCAGCCCCGGCAGTTCATAGATGCCGGATCCGCCAATCACCCCAAGCACGGATTGCGTCATCGCTCGCGTCCCCCAAAGCCATCCACCCGGCGCAGAATGGCGGCGCGGGTGCTGTTAATCAACGCCACATCCTCGTGCGGCCACAAAAAACGCCGCGCGGTTGCCCGCGCGGCGTGAACATTCACTGACAGACGACGAGCCTCAATGCTCGACGTTGCGCCACAGCTTCTTCTTGGTGAAGAACAGCAGGCTTGCGAAGATCAGCAGGAACACCATGACCCGGAAGCCCATCAGCTTGCGCTGCTCCAGCTTGGGCTCGGCCGTCCACATCAGGAACGATGCGACGTCGCGGGCGTACTGGTCGACCGTCATCGGCGTCCCGTCCGAGTATTCAATGCCCTCGTCGAAAAGCGGCGGCGCCATGGCCAGCGAGTGACCCGCGATGAAGTTCGGGTTGTAGTACTGGCCTTCCGGCACGGCGACGCCTTCAGGCGCCTCGTGATAGCCGGTCAGCAGCGCGTAGAGGTAATCGACGCCCTGCTCCTGGTACTGGGTGAAGGCGTCGAAGACGAACCACGGAAATCCGCGTTCGACCGCGCGCGCCTTGGCGATCAGCGACAAATCAGGGGGATAGGCGCCGCTATTGGATGCACGCGCCGCCTGTTCGTTCGGGAACGGCGAAGGCAAACGATCGGAGGCCTTGGCGGCCCGCTCGAACATCTCGCCTTCATCGTCCGGACCGTCCATGACGGTGTATTCCGCGGCAAGCGCCTTGATCTGCTCATCCGAGTAGCCCAAGCCGCCTTCCTCACCCAGGTTGCGGAACGCAACCAGGGAGAGAGCGTGACAGCCGGAGCAGACTTCCTTGTAGATCTGGAAGCCGCGCTGCAACTGCGCCTTGTCGTAGTGACCGAAGGGACCGGCGAACGACCAATCCTGCTTTTCGATGTGCTTTTCGCCGCCCGCGGCAAAGGCCGTGCCGGCGGTCGCGACAAACGCGACCGCGATGGCTGCCCGGACGGCATTGGCGATGAGGGTCTTCATTGGCTTCAATTCCTCTCGTACCATCCGTCCTCAGCCCTTGTTTTCGGGAGCGGACACCGCGCCCGCGGGCTGACCCGCACCATTCTTGCCCAGCACGGATTCAGAGATCGAACCCGGCAGCGCCTTCGGCTTCTCGAGGAAACCCAGCAGCGGCATGATGATGAGGAAATGCGCGAAATAGTAGACCGTGCCGATCCGCGACATGATCACATAGGCGCCTTCCGCCGGCTTGGAACCGAGCCAGCCCAGCATCACGCAGACGATGGCGAAGATCCAGAAGAACTGCCGGTACAGCGGCCGGTAGGTCGCCGAACGGACTCTGGACGTGTCCAGCCAGGGCAACACGAACAACACCGCGATGGCGCCGAACATGGCGATCACGCCGCCGAGCTTGTCCGGAACCGCCCGCAGGATCGCGTAGAACGGCAGGAAGTACCATTCCGGCACGATGTGCGACGGCGTCACCAGCGGGTTCGCCTGGGTGTAGTTGTCCGGGTGGCCCATGTAGTTCGGCGCATAGAAGACGAACCAGGCGAAGGGGATCATGAACACGATGATCGCGTAGAAATCCTTCATCGTGTAGTACGGATGGAAGGGGATCGTGTCCTTCTTCGACTTCGGATCGATGCCGGTCGGGTTGTTGTTGCCCGTCGTGTGGAACGCCCATACGTGCAGCACCACAACGCCGATGATCATGAACGGCAGCAGGTAGTGCAGCGAGAAGAAGCGGTTGAGCGTCGGGTTGTCGATGGCGAAGCCGCCCCACAGCCACGTCGTGATCTCATGTCCGACCAGCGGGATCGCCGAGAACAGATTGGTGATCACGGTGGCGCCCCAGAAGGACATCTGTCCCCACGGCAGCACGTAGCCCATGAAGGCCGTGGCCATCATCAGCAGGAAGATGATGACGCCGAGGATCCAGGAGATCTCGCGGGGATCCTTGTAGGATCCGTAGTACAGACCGCGGAAGATATGGATGTAGACGGCGACGAAGAACATCGACGCGCCGTTGGAGTGGATGTAGCGCATGAGCCAGCCGTAGTTCACGTCGCGCATGATGTGCTCGACGGAATTGAAGGCCATGTCCACATGCGGCGTGTAGTGCATCGCCAGCACGATGCCGGTCAGGATCTGTGCAAACAGCACAAAAAAGGCAATTCCTCCGAAGGTCCACCAGTAGTTCAGGTTCTTCGGGGTCGGGAAATCAACGAAGCTGCCATGCACGAGGCTGATAACCGGCAGGCGGGATTCCAGCCAGCGGGCAGCCTTGCTTTGCGGCACGTATGTCGAATGTCCGGCCATTTCGCATTCTCCTCGAAACGTCCGCGTCAGCCGATCTTGATCAGGCTATCGGAGACGAAGGTATAGGGCGGGACCATCAGATTCTCGGGCGCGGGGCCCTTGCGAATGCGGCCGGCGGTATCGTAGTGGGATCCGTGACACGGGCAGAACCACCCGTTGAAGTCGCCGGATTCGCCGAGCGGGATGCAGCCCAGGTGGGTACAGACGCCAACCATGATGATCAGCTTTTCACCGCCGTCGGCGGCAGCGCCCTCGGCCACGCCGGCGGCGCGGTTTTCATCCGTGGCCAGCGCATCGGCGGCCAGGTTCGCGTTGC
The DNA here is from genome assembly GCF_003432385.1 of Breoghania sp. L-A4. Classification (NCBI taxonomy): domain Bacteria; kingdom Pseudomonadati; phylum Pseudomonadota; class Alphaproteobacteria; order Hyphomicrobiales; family Stappiaceae; genus Breoghania; species Breoghania sp. L-A4. The sequence continues at coordinate 3,806,689 of NZ_CP031841.1, forward strand.
GCGCCAGCGGGTCCGGCAGATCGTCGGTCGGCACGGCCTTGGCCGCCTCGACTTCCGTTTCCGTCCGGTTGCGGATGAACACCGGCTTGCCGCGCCACATCACCTTGATCTGCTGGCCTTCCTCGACGGCCGAAACATCGACCTCGATGGACGCCAGCGCCAGGGCGGACGCATCCGGATTCATTTGATTGATGAAGGGCCAGGCCAGCGCTGCGGCGCCAACCACTCCGACCGCACCGGTGGCGATATAGAGGAAATCGCGGCGCGTCGGTTCTGCCGTTTCCGTGGTAGCCAAGGTCACGTCCTCTCGAAACCTGTTGTTGCTGAGCGGACGCCCCGCACCAAATCCCGTCATGACCAAGGCGACCAGACGGACGATTGCGGGTTCCCACAGAGCACAATGGCGCGGCCGTGCCGCACCTCCTCAAGCGGTTGGTCTTTTTGCACCCTTCCCGGCGCTTGTCCAGACAGGCAGTATCTTTCCAGACGGATTGTCGCAGCAATTGCCGATTGCCGGTGCGCGATATTGACGCAGGACCTTGTCCACGAGCGGCGCGAAACAGCTACGCGGCGATGGTTTCCGCCAGAAAGCCGCCGGATTGCCGCTTCCACAGCTGTGCGTAGAGACCATCGGCCTCCAAAAGCGCGGAATGGGTGCCCTGCTCGATGATTCGGCCCTGGTCCATGACCACAAGCCGGTCCATCGCCGCGATCGTCGAAAGCCGGTGCGCGATGGCCATGACCGTCTTGCCCTTCATCAGGTGGTCGAGCTGCTGCTGGATCGCCGCCTCGACCTCGGAATCGAGCGCCGAGGTCGCCTCGTCGAGCACCAGGATCGGTGCGTCCTTGAGCAGCACCCGGGCAATCGCGATCCGTTGCCGCTGGCCGCCCGACAGCTTGACGCCGCGCTCGCCCACCAGGGCATCGAGGCCCGATGCGCCGGAGCGGTCACGCAGCTCGGGGATGAAGTTGTCGGCGTGGGCGCGCTGGATGGCGTCCTCGACCTCGTCCATGTCCGCTTCCGGACGGCCGTAGAGCACGTTGTCGAGCACGGAGCGATGCAGCAGGGAGGTATCCTGGGTGACCACGCCGATGGCCGCGCGCAGGCTTTCCTGAGTCACGGTGGCGATATCCTGCCCGTCGATGAGAATGCGGCCCGATTCCAGATCGTAGAAGCGCAGCAGCACGTTGATCAGCGTCGACTTACCCGCGCCGGAGCGACCGACGATGCCAACCTTCTCACCGGGGCGGATCGTCAGTGTCAGATCGTCGATGACGCCGTCTTCCCGGCCGTAGTGAAAGCCGACGTTCTCGAACCGGATCTCGCCGCGGCTGACGGCCAGCGGCCGGGCGCCCGGGCGATCGACCACCGACATCGACTTGGCCAGCGTCTGGATGCCGTTCTGCACCGTGCCGATGTTTTCAAACAGCGAGGTGATGGTGCGCAGGATCCAGCCCGACATCTGGTTGAGGCGGATCACCAGCCCGCCGGCCAGGGCGACCGCCCCCATGCTGATGGCATCCACGCTCCACAGCCACAGCGCCAGCGCGCCGACAAAGAAGATCATCAGGCTGTTGAGCCCCATCAATGAGGCCGTCATCACCACGATCCAGCGCATCAGCCCGCACATGGCGGCGTATTGCCGGCGGAATCCTTCCAGCGTGAAGGCGTCCTCGCGCTGAATGCTGGCGAAGAGTTTGACCGACTGGATGTTGGTGTAGCTGTCGACGATGCGGCCCGACAGCATCGAGTTGGCCTCCGCGACCGCGGCCGAACGCTGGCGCACCAGCGGCACCAGCAGAACGATCGTCGCCAGATAGCCCGCGGTCCACAACAGCATCGGCACCACCAGACGCCAGTCGAGCTCCGCGAACAGCCAGATCGTGCCCACCAGATAAATCAGCAGGAACCAGACGCCGTCGACCACGTTGACCGCGCTCTCGCGCACCGCCATGCCGGTCTGCATGACCTTCTGCGCGATCCGTCCGGCGAAATCATCGTGAAAGAACCCAGGCTCTGGCGCAGCACGTAGCGATAGGTCCGCCAGCGCACCAAACTCGTGAGCCCCGGCGCCAGCGTCAGGTTGACGAAACCACGCGCGGCGACGCCCAGAACCGGCCTGAGCACCATCACCACCAGCGCCATGACAATCAGGGCCGCGGCATGATCGTGAAAGAAGGTCTCCCGGTTGCCCGCCGACATCATGTCGACGAGCTGGCCGACGAAGACGAAGAGCGCCATTTCCGCGATGGCGCCCGCCAGCGACACCGCAAGCGTGACCAGCAGCACCCATTTGATGGGTTTGAGAAAATAGACATAAAAGCCAAGCACATCGGCCGGAGGACGTTCGACGGTGTGCTCGGAAAAAGGCCGAATAAGACGTTCAAACCAAGTGAACATGGCGTTCCCGGATTCCGATTCTCGTTTCGCCCGCCCCATTTGCACCCTAGGGATATAGGCGACAGCGGCGATGGGCAATCACCCACCCGGTCGCGAACACCGCGAACAATCATCGCATGCCCCCGCCGCGACATCGCGGACGAGCCAAGGATCCCCGTATGCCGGACATCGCGCTCTACCAGCCGGACATCCCGCAAAACACCGGCACGATCCTGCGCATGGCAGCCTGTCTGGGGATCACCGTGCACCTGATCGAGCCCGCGGGTTTCGCCCTGTCGGACCGGAATCTCAAACGCGCCGGGATGGATTACATCGACCGCGCAGCGCTTGTCCGTCACGTGGACTGGGCCGCCTTTGAAGCCTGGCGCCGTGATGCCGGGCGCAGGCTGGTGCTGCTGACCACCAAGGCGACGCAGGCCTACGCCGGCTTCGGCTTCGAGACATCGGACATCCTGCTGCTGGGCCGCGAAAGCGCGGGCGTGCCGCAAGAGGTGCATGACGCCGCCGACGCGCGGCTGACGATTCCGATGATCAAAGGCACCCGCTCGCTCAACATCGCGCTGTCCGCCGCCATGGTGACCGGCGAAGCCTTGCGGCAGACCGGCTCTTTCCCGTAAAGCAGGGCTACCCAGAATACGAAGACCCTATGAGGACGAGGCAAGAATGAGCGAGCGCGGCGGACCGATCCCGGCGGACATCGAGGCCAAGAAAATCACCGCCAGCGCCTGGTTCCGCGAATTGCGCGACCGGATCTGCGCCGAATTCGAGCGGCTTGAGGACGAAATCGGCGAACTCGAAGGTCCGATGGGCGATCGGAAGCCGGGCCGCTTCGAGCGCACCCCGTGGGAGCGCACCGATCACACGGGCGAAAAGGGCGGCGGCGGCGAGATGTCGCTGATGCACGGCCGGGTGTTCGAGAAGGTCGGCGTGCACATCTCCGCCGTGCACGGTGAGTTCTCGCCGGAATTCCGCGGCCAGATCCCCGGCTCGGACGTTGACCCGCGCTTCTGGGCCTCCGGCATCTCGCTGATCGCCCACCCCCAGAACCCGCACGTGCCGGCGGTGCACATGAACACGCGCATGGTGGTCACCACGCGGCAATGGTTCGGCGGCGGCGCGGATCTGACCCCGGTGCTGGACGCCCGCCGCACCCAGGAAGACCCGGACACGGTCGCCTTCCACGCAGCGATGGAAGCGGCCTGCGCCAAGCATGAAGCGGCGGACTATCCGCGCTACAAGCAGTGGTGCGACGAGTATTTCTGGCTGAAGCACCGCAACGAGCCGCGCGGCGTCGGCGGCATCTTCTACGACTACCACAACTCCGGCGACTGGGACGCGGACCTCGCCTACACCAAGGACGTGGGGCTGGCGTTCGCGGATATCTATCCGAAGCTGGTACGCGCGAATTTCACCAAGCCGTGGACCGAACCGGAACGCGAGGAGCAGCTGATCCGGCGCGGCCGCTACGTGGAATACAACCTGCTGTACGACCGCGGCACGATCTTCGGCCTGAAGACCGGCGGCAACGTCGCCTCGATCCTCTCCTCCATGCCGCCAGTGGTGAAGTGGCCGTAAACGTCAGGATTCCACCAAAGCCAGCAGGCTGTCGCGGCTTTCGGTAAAGTCCGAGGCGATCCAGCGGCCTTCCAGCGTGCGCATGGTCTCGCCGACGTCCGGCCCTTTGGGAACGCCTAGCGCCACGAGATCGCGTCCCCTGACCGGGAACACCGGCACCTCGGCCGCGCGCACCGCGTCCAGAAGCGCGCGCCACGCCGCGTCGTCCGGACCGGAAACGTCCCGGCTCCAGGCCATCAACACCCCGTCGACCGCGGTCTCGCGTCCCAGCCGGTAGAGGCAAGCACGCACGTCGTGGTCGTTGAGGCCCGGGCGCAACCCGCCATTGGCGGCAAGCGCGCGCCGCATCCGGTCCGTTTCCCGGTTGGTGAGCCGCAGATGCTCGTCGAGCCGGGCAACATCCTCATCCACGAAGCAAGCCAGCACAGCCAGGCAAAGCGCCGGCTCAAGAGCTTCCGGCGCGAACGCCGCCAGCCGCGTCAGATGCTGGAAATCCTCGACCCGCACGACGCCGCCCAGCGCGATCTCGATGATCCCGGTGTCGGCCATCGCTTCCACCACGCCGCTGGCGCCCGGCGCGACCAGAACGCGGCGAATTTCATGACCGACACGCTCGGCCGACAGATGCCGCAATCCGTTGCGGCATTGCAGGACCGCGGACACCCCTGCGCATCCATGGCGCCGGCGCCATACTGGGCGTGGAACCGAAAGAACCGGAGAATGCGCAAGTAATCCTCGCGAATCCGCGCCTCCGGCTCGCCGATGAAGCGCACGTGCCGCGCCAGGCAATCCGCATAGCCGCTTCCGATGGGATCGAAGATCGCACCCGTGCTGTCGACATAGAGCGCGTTCATGGTGAAATCGCGCCGCTGGGCATCCGCGGTCCAGTCGCGCCCGAACCTCACCGAGGCATGCCGGCCGAAGGTTTCGACATCCTCGCGCAGGGTCGTCACCTCGAAGGGCGTGCCCGAGGAAATCACGGTCACGGTGCCGTGCTCGATCCCGGTGGGCACCGCCTTGAGTCCGGCCGCGCGCGCGCGCGCCGTCACGTCCTGCGGCGAAGCGGTGGTGGCGATGTCGATGTCGGCGACCGGTTCGTCCAGCAGCGCGTTGCGCACGGCCCCGCCGACGACCCGCGCCGCGTCGCCATCACGCTCGATCGCGGCGAAGACCTTGCGGATTGCCCGCGTGTTCAGCCAGTCGGCATCCGCCAGCGACCGCATCGGTTGGATTGGAGAACCGGCCATGGGCGCCCTATTCGAACCGGCCCGGCACCAGCTTGCCATCCTTGAATTCAGCCGGCTTGTAGACCCCGTCGGGCGGCGTGCCCTCGAACGTGGCGAAGAACAGCAAGCTGATCACCACCAGCCCGGCGCCAATGATCGCAAGCCAGATCCTGGGCGCATCCTCCCATTGCTCCTGAGCGGCGGATTGACGCGTGACGAGCAGCCAGAACGCGTAGCCGAGTGTCGGCAGCAGGAACAGCAGCAGATGTACGAGGATTATTCTCAGCATTGAACGAAGGTCCCAGCCTGTTGAAATCAACCGTAGAGCGTATCGTAGAGACTGCGGACGATTCCGGCGGTCACGCCCCAGATGTAGCGCTCCTCGAACGGGATCGCATAGAAATACCGCCGCCGGCCGTCCCATTCGCGGCTGCGCCGCTGATGGTTCGCCGGCGTCATCAGGAACTGAAGCGGCACCTCGAAGATATCCGCGACTTCTCCCGGCTCCGGGGTCAGCGTAAACCCCTCGCGGACCAGTCCGAGCACCGGAATGATGCGGAATCCCGAACCCGTCAGATAGGGATGCAGCATCCCGATGGGATCGACATAGGCCGCGTCGAGCCCGATTTCCTCCTCCGCCTCACGCAAGGCCGCGGCGGTCGCATTCGCGTCGCCGGGATCAATCTTGCCGCCGGGAAAGGCGACCTGGCCCGCATGAGTCGGCAGATGATCCGTGCGCGTGGTCAGCAGAACGCTGGCGCCCGAGTCGCGCTCCACCACCGGAATCAGCACCGCCGCCTCGCGCAAGGACCGCGCCGGAGAGCCATCCGGATGCAGGGCCGGATTGAGCACATGATCGCCCGTGACGCGCGGCGGAGCGTCGAGACGCGTCTTCGCCCGCCGCGTCACCTCGTCCACCGTATAGGAAAACGCATCCCCGCCCGCCGCAACAGGCCGGGGCAGGTGATCTTCTGAATCCGGTCGCCATTTCATATCGGTCGTCATTCAAGCGCCTTGGCAATTTCGTCCGCCTGCATCATCGCAAAGAAGCAGCCGTCACTCCACACGCCGAATTGCTCGGTTCCCTCGACATCCGCGACTTCGCCCAGTTCGGCAAGCTCATACAACAGGGGCCGGGCGAGACGGGCCTCGAGTCGCCCCCTGACCAGGATATAGGGAATCAATCCGCCGTTTTCCCGATCCAGGACAAAGCGAAGCGGATGATCCTCTCCGGCAACGACGACATCACCAACATTTGTCCGCACGGAGAGCCGCTGTCCACCGCCCTCCCGTTCACCGGAGGCGTCGGCCGGCCGGTCGACAAAAAGCTCGACGCCGACGAAGGGAACGTCCTCCACCTGAATGCCGATCTTCTCGACCGGCGTGACGAGGTAATAGCGGCCGTCCGCATCCCGCCGCAAAACCGTGGAGAACAGCCGCACCAATGCCTCCCGGCCGATGGGCGTGCCCATGTAGAACCATGTGCCATCCGCCGCGATCCGCATATCCAGATCACCGCAGAAGTCCGGCTCCCACAGCTCGACGGGAGCCGGGCCACGGCCCGCGGGGCCGGCCCTGCGGATCATCTCCTGCAAGCCCTTGGGCATTGTTTCCATGCGAACAGACGGCTCCTTGGTCATCACGGTTGGTCATTCTAGCCAATTCGGCGGAAAGAAATCGCTCCGGATTTCAAAAAATGCAGCGTACCCTGTGTTCCGAACAGGGTTCCATTTCCCGGCGGGCCGAGCGGCCGGGAAACCCGACCTAAGCAATGCCCCGGACCGGGGCTGCCATTTTTCTGCCAGTGTTCAAGTCTCAAATTCAACCGCCAATGGTGGATTCCCATAGTCTCTTCCCATTGTTTTCGCGTGCATTGGCGAGTGTTTTCAACGCAACGTGATGCCGAGACCGGCACCGTGAGCCTACGTTTGGCGGGACTATCATTTTGCGTCCATGCACCGGGCCATCCGGCGCAGGCCGCCACAAGATACGGCATCGGCAGACAACCCAGCCGACATCAACGACGGGGGACTATATGAGCGCTCTACCATCAGCAGGCCAGATCGACCCCAACAGCGCGGACGGCAAGGCCGTCGTGGCCGAAGCCGAAGCCGCCGTTGAGCGTCTCGCCGCGACCCGCACCGAAATCGGCCGCGTGATCTTCGGTCAGGAGACCGTGGTCGAACAGGCGCTGATCACCATTCTCGCGGGCGGCCATGGCCTGCTGGTCGGCGTTCCCGGCCTCGCCAAGACCAAGCTGGTGGAAACGCTGGGAACCGTCATCGGGCTGAATGCCAACCGCATTCAGTTCACACCGGACCTGATGCCCTCGGACATTCTCGGCGCGGAAGTCATGGAACAGGCCCCCGACGGGACACGTTCGTTCCGTTTTCTCCCCGGCCCCGTCTTCGCGCAGCTTCTGATGGCGGACGAGATCAACCGCGCCAGCCCGCGCACCCAGTCGGCGCTGCTGCAGGCGATGCAGGAATATCATGTCACGGTCGCCGGCGCCCGGCACGACGTACCGCAACCGTTCCACGTGCTGGCCACCCAGAATCCGCTGGAGCAGGAGGGCACCTACCCGCTGCCCGAAGCGCAGCTCGACCGCTTTCTGGTGCAGATCGACGTGCACTATCCGGAGCTTGAAGCCGAGCGCAAGATTCTGCTGGAGACCACCGGCGCGCATAACGCGACCGCCAAGGCCGTACTGGACGCCAGCGAGCTGAAGCGCTTCCAGAATCTGGTGCGGCGCATTCCGGTGGGCGAATCCGTCGTCGACGCGATCCTGCGGATCGTCCGCTCGGCGCGGCCGGGAGAAGAAAGCGATCCGATCACCGACCTGATCGCCTGGGGTCCCGGCCCGCGCGCCTCCCAGGCCTTGATGTTGACCGTACGCGCCCGCGCCCTGCTCGAAGGCCGCCTCGCGCCCTCTGTGGACGACGTCATGGCGATGGCCGAGCCGGTGCTTCAGCACCGCATGGCGCTCAGCTTCGCGGCCCGCGCGGACGGCCACACGGTGCGCAACGTCATTTCCCGAATCAAGGCGAAATTCGCCTGACGCGAGACGCGCGCGCCCGCGGCGCGGCAACGGGAAAACGACACCGGCAACAAGGCAAAGGCAGGATCCAATGGACGGACGCAACGAGCCGGTAACGCTGTCGCAGGAGGCCTGGCCGAACATTCTCGGCGACGCGCGGACGGTTGCGGAATCCCTGCCCGATCTGCTTGTCGAGGCGCGCCAGATCGCCAACACCGTCTCCGCCGGATGGCACGGACGCCGCCGCGCCGGACCCGGCGAAACCTTCTGGCAGTTCCGCCCGTTCAACATGGGCGAGCCGGCCAAGCGCATCGACTGGCGCCGCTCCGCCCGCGACGACCATCTGTATGTGCGGGAGCGCGAATGGGAAGCCGCTCACACGGTGTGGATGTGGAGCGATTTGTCGCCATCGATGGCCTATCGTTCGCGGTTGTCGCAGACATCGAAGCGCGACCGGGCCCTGGTGATCATGCTCGGCCTCGCCGATCTGCTGGCGCGCGGCGGCGAGCGCATCGGGCTGACCGGCCTGACGCGCGCCACAGCCGACCGCAACGCGGCCGAAAAGGTCGCAACCGCCCTGTCCCATATTTCCAAGCCGGTTCCGCTGCCCGATACCCATGCCGTCGGCCGCTTCTCCGATGTCGTGCTGATCGGCGATTTGCTGGACCCCATCGAGGATCTGTCCGCCTGGGCGCGCACCGTCATGGCGGCGGGCGCCCGCGGCCACCTGGTGCAGGTGCTCGATCCGATCGAGGAAACCTTCCCGTTTTCCGGCCGCACGGAGTTCCGTGACCCGGAAAGCGGATTGCGTCTGGTCACAGGCCGCGCGGAAAGCTGGCGCGAGGCGTACCACGCCCGGCTCGCGGCCCACCGGGGGGCATTGGCGGACCTCGCATCACGCGCCGGCTGGACCTTCATGGTCCATCATACCGACCGGCCCGCGGTCGAGCCGCTGCTGGGCCTGCACAGCCGCCTGGCCGACAACGCCGACGAAGTCGCCCCGGCGCGCCCTTCGGCCTTCGGCCCGGCCAGCGCGCCCATTGGGGGATCGTGATGTTCTCATTTCTCCCGCTCGGTTTCGCGGCCCCCCTGGTCCTCTCCGCCCTCGCCCTGTTGCCGGTGATCTGGTGGCTGCTGCGACTGACCCCGCCACGTCCGCGCGAGGTCACCTTTCCGCCCACGCGGCTTCTGGTCGATGTGGAAAAACGCGAGGAAACCCCCGCCCGCAGCCCCTGGTGGCTGACCCTGCTGCGCCTCTTGATCGCCACCGCCGTGATCATTGCGCTGGCGGGACCCATCTGGCGGCCGATGGTGGCGACCGCCACCGGCGAGGGGCCGCTGTGGCTGCTGATCGACAATGGCTGGACATCCGCGCAGTCCTGGCCAGACCGTCTGGTGACCGCCGAGCGCACCCTGGACGAGGCCGAGGATCGCGGCCAGCCCGTGTTGCTCGCCGCCACCGCCGACGGCCCTACACAGACGCTTCAGCCGGGATCCCCCAACGACGCCCGCGACCGGCTGCGCGCGCTTGAGCCCCGTTCCTGGCCCGCGATGCAGGGCGAACTCCTTCCCGCGCTGCAAGCCGCCGCGGCGGAATCGGCCCCCGGCGCCGTCGTCTGGATGACCGACGGCCTGGGCGGCGAGACGGTTGACGATTTCGCGGAAAAACTGGGCGGCATCGCGGGCGATGCATCCATCGTTGCCTACACCCGCAGGACATGCCGCTGGGACTGAAGGCCGTGCGCAACGACGCCAAGGCGCTGATCGCCACCATCGTGCGCAGCTCGAACGAACCCAGCGCGCAAGTGACCGTGCAGGCGCGCGACCTCAGAGGACTGGTGATCGGCGAAGCACAGGCGACCTTCGACGGTGACGCCGGGGAGGCCGACGTGCAGTTCGCTCTTCCCGTTGAGCTGCGCAACGAAATCGCCCGTCTGCAAATCACCGGCGAGCAAACCGCCGGCGCGGTGCAACTGATCGACGAGCGGTGGCGGCGGCGCACCGTGGGGCTGATATCCGGCGCCTCGAGCGAACGCGCGCAGCCTTTCCTTTCACCGCTCTACTATCTGACGCGGGCGCTGGAACCCTATGCGGATCTGCGTCAGCCGCGATCCGCCGACCTGGCGCTCGCCGTGCCGGAACTGATCGAGCAAAACACCTCCGTGCTGATGCTCGCCGACATCGGCAACATCACCGGCGACGCACTCGACAGCCTGCAGAAGTGGGTTTCGGCCGGCGGCGTGCTGGTGCGCTTCGCGGGCCCGAACCTGAGTGCCGCGACCGACGCGCTGGTTCCGGTGCGTCTGCGCTCGGGCGGCCGCGCGCTGGGCGGTAGCCTGTCGTGGCAACAGCCGCAGCCGCTGGGGAGCTTCGCGCAGTCCACCCCCTTCGATGACTTGCCCATCCCCGACGACGTGACTGTCAACCGGCAGGTGCTGGCGGAGCCGGACGAGACGCTTCCCGACAAGACCTGGGCCAGCCTCGCCGACGGTACGCCGCTTGTCACAGCGGAACGGATGAATCGCGGCTGGGTGGTGCTGTTCCACGTCACCGCCGACACGAGTTGGTCGAACCTGCCGATCTCCGGGACGTTCATCGAGATGCTCCGGCGAATCCTGGCATTCTCCGCCGCCTCTGTTTCGGGCGCGGACGCAGCCGAAGGCGCGAGCGCATCGATGCTGGCGCCGATGCGGTTGCTTGACGGTTTTGGCCGGCTCAATGCGCCCGCCGCCAACGCCAAGCCGGTGTCCAGCGCCGACATCGACGCCAAGCCCGCGGGCCGCGAAAATCCCCCGGGGCTTTATGGCGCCGACGCCGCCTTCCGCGCCCTGAACCTGCTGGCAGACGACGCGGAGATCCTCCGCTTCGATCCTGCGGCCCTCGGGCGCGGCGCCGATATCCGGCAATATGAAACCGAAGGGCCGCTGGACATGCGCGCCGGTCTGTTTGTGCTCGCGCTCATCCTGCTGCTCGCCGATGCCGTCGCCGTTCTGGTGATGGGATCCGGACTGCGCTGGCCGCGCCATTCCGCCACAGCGGCCGTCCTGATCGCGCTCGGCATCGCATCAGGCGCCGCGACCATTCCCTCCGCACCCGCACACGCCCAGGAGTCGGGCAAGGACACCTTGTGGGCGCTGGAAGCGGCGTCCGCGACCCACCTCGCCTATGTGGTGACCGGCAACCGGCAGATCGACGCGACCAGCCGCAGCGGGCTGGCCGGACTTTCGGAGTATCTCGCCTCGCGTACGGCTCTGGAGCCCGGGGAACCGGTCGGCGTGCACATCGATGCCGACGAACTCGCCTTCTTCCCGTTGATCTACTGGCCCGTCGACGACGCGGCCGAAGTCCCCTCGGCGCGGACCATGGCCCGCATCGACGCCTACATGCGCTCGGGCGGCACCGTCCTGTTCGACACCCGCGACCAGCTCACCGCCAACGCCAGCACCGGAGGATTCGGTGTCTCGCCCGCCACCGCCAAGCTGCGCGCCATCCTGGCCAGTCTCGACGTTCCGGCGCTCGAGCCCGTTCCGCCCGATCATGTGCTCTCGAAAGCCTTCTACCTGCTGGACGCCTTCCCGGGCCGCTGGATCGGCAGCCCCTTGTGGGTGCAGGCGCTGCCGGAGTCCGACGACGGCACGCGCCGGCCGGTGCGCGCCGGCGACGGGGTCTCCTCGATCCTGATCACCGCCAATGATTTCGCCTCCGCCTGGGCCATCGACGGCGAAGGCAACTATCTGCATCCGACGGTGCCCGGCGATCCCTCGCAGCGGGAATTCGCGTTCCGCACAGGCGTCAACATCGTGATGTACACGCTGACTGGAAACTACAAGGCGGATCAGGTGCATGTGCCTGCGCTGCTCGAACGTCTGGGACAATAGCGGATGATCTGGAGCGTCGACTTCGCCCCCCTCGTGCCATCGTGGCTGATCATCGGCCTCGCCGTGCTGGCCGCCGTGCTCGTCGCCATCGGCCTGTGGCGCCGGCAACGCGGAATGGTGATCCGCGCCGCGGCCTTTGCGGCGATGATCCTGGCACTGCTCAACCCGGCCATCGAGCGGGAGGACCGCGAAGCGCTCTCCAGTGTGGTGGCTCTCGTGGTCGACAAGAGCCAGAGCCAGGACCTCGCCGGGCGCAAGGAGACGACCGCCGCGGTGCAGGAAGCGCTGCAGGAGAAACTCAAGCAACTTGGCGATATCGAGGTTCGGGTCATCGACGCCGGCCGCAACCGCGACGGCGTGCATGAGGACGGCACCGCTCTTTTCGACGCCCTGCAGCAAGGACTATCGGATGTGCCGCCCGACCGTGTCGCGGGCGCAATCATGATCACCGACGGCCAGGTGCACGATATCCCCGACAATGCCGCCGCGCTTGGGTTTGACGCACCGCTGCACGCGCTGATCACCGGCCGGCCGGACGAGCGCGACCGCCGCATCGTCATCCACCGCGCGCCGCGTTTCGGCCTCGTCGACACGGAACAGCAGATGCAGCTTCGCGTCATGCAGGCCGGGCCCGACATCCCGCAATCGCGCGTGCGGCTGCTGATCCGCCACGACGGTGAACTGATCGGCGAGCAACGCGTCACGCCTGGCGAGACGATCTCCCTGCCGCTGCCCATCACCCACGGCGGACCCAACATTTATGAGGTCGAGGCGGAAGCGCTGGATGATGAACTGACGCTGGTCAACAACCGCGCGGTGGTCACCATCGACGGCATCCGCGAAAACTTGCGCGTGCTGCTGGTCTCCGGCGAACCGCACGCAGGCGAGCGTACGTGGCGCAATCTGCTCAAGTCCGACGCCGCCGTCGATCTGGTGCATTTCACCATTCTGCGGCCGCCGGAAAAACAGGACGGCACGCCGATCAATCAGCTGTCGCTGATCGCCTTTCCGACACGCGAATTGTTTTCCGTGAAAATCGATGATTTCGACCTGATCATCTTCGACCGCTACAAGCGGCGCGGCGTGCTGCCGATCCTGTATTTCGACAACATCGCGCGCTACGTGCGCGACGGCGGCGCCGTGCTGCTCGCCGCCGGCCCGGACTACGCCGACAGCGGCAGCCTGTACCGCACGCCGCTGTCCGCGGTCCTGCCGGCCGAACCCTCGGGCGAGATCATCGAAACGCCCTATCACGCATCCATCTCCGAACAGGGGCAGCGCCACCCTGTGACCCGCGCTCTGCCCGGCGCCGAGAGCGACCCTCCCGCCTGGAGCCGCTGGTTCCGCCTGGTCGACACGGTGTCGACTGAGGGCGACGTCGTCATGCGCGGAGCCGAGAACAAGCCGCTTCTGGTGCTCGACCGCCGCGGCGAGGGCCGCGTGGCGCTGCTGCTGTCCGATCATGCCTGGCTGTGGGCGCGCGGCTATGAAGGCGGCGGCCCGCACGTGCAGTTGCTGCGCAGACTGGCCCATTGGCTGATGAAGGAGCCGGACCTGGAGGAAGAGGCCCTGCGGCTTTCGGTGCGCGGGACGCAACTGACCATTGAGCGTCAGACCCTGGGCGAGGACGTGGAGCCGGTGACACTCACGCTGCCGTCCGGCGAGACCGAGACGATGGTGCTGACCGAGGCCGAACCGGGCCTGTGGCGCGCCACAAAGGTAACCACGGATCTGGGGCTCTACTCGGTCACCGATGGCGAGCGGACGGCGCTTGCCCATGTGGGCCCGCCCAATCCGCGAGAATTCGTCGACGTCCGCTCCAGCGCCGAGACACTCGGCCCCTCGCCGAGGCCTCGCGCGGCAGCGTCCGCCGGCTGACGCCGCGAGCCACGGCGGCCGCGGACACGGCGCCCGAGATCCCCCGCGTCGTGGCGCTCAGGCGCGCCTCGAGCTTCGCGGGCTCGGGATGGGTCGGACTGAAGATGACCGAGGCCAGCGTGCTCAAGGGGATCGACCGCATCCCCCTGTTCGTCGGGTTCCTCGGTCTTGCGATCCTGCTCGGCGCGCTGACCATGACCTGGTACCGCGAGGGCCGCTAAGACCGCCTATCCCTGCAGCACGTCAGCCCATTCGGGATGCTTGCGGAACTGCGCGGCCGCGAACGGGCACAGCGGCAGGATGCGTTTGCCCGCGGCGCGCGCGTCCTCCACCGCACGCGCGACCATCATCACGCCGATCCCCTGTCCGCGATAGGCGTCGGGCACGTCGGTGTGGTCGATGATGAGAAGCGCGGCTCCGGCGCGGCTGAAGGTCATCTCGGCTTCCGGCCCGCCGGGCGCACGGTAGAAGTAGCGTCCCTTGGATTCATTGTCCTCGAACGCGATCTCGATTCCGGCTGTCATCGTCACTCTCCCGCAAGACCGCGTCCACGCACCGCCCCGTGAACACCTTGCGCGGCGCCCCCGACAAGCTCCGCGACGAGCACCCGCGCCGGATCGACCGGCCCGGGAAAGAAAATGCTTCCCATTGGCGCGACGCGAAAGCCGAAGGGCGCATAGTACGGCGCATCGCCGACCAGCAGTACCAGCGTCTCGCCCTTGTCGCGCGCGGCATCCAGCGCCATGCGCAGCAGCATCCGGCCGATGCCCTTGTTCTTGTGCGCGGGCTGAACCGCCAGCGGTCCCAGGAGCTGGGCGTCGCAGGTGCCGATGCGCACCGGCGTCAGGCGCACGGACGCAATCACCTCGTCGTCCTTCAGCGCGACGAAGCTCAGATCGGCGTCATGCGCGATCCCCTCACGCACGCGAAAGGCGGAACGGGCGAAACGCCCGGGTCCGAACGCGTCAGCTTGAATGGTGCAAATGGCGGCATCATCAGCCGGAGACTCGCTCCGGAATTGGCAGGGAAGGTTCGACATATCGGTGCGTGATCCAAAAAAGCGGGCAGACTGCGTGGCGGACGGGCGCCGCCGGTCGCCCATGCTGGGATCACTCGGCAGCGCGCACCGCGGACACGCGGGCGTATGCGTGGAAGCTGATTCCACGTCGCTCGCTTCGTCGTCGCCGGTCGAAGACCAACATGCGCTTGCCTCTCGTCCGTGGGTTCCTGTCCCACGGCTGCCGATTGCCGAAGGGTTGCCGATAGCATACGCCCGCATGGGCGTCCAGCGGATCCGCGCCGCGCGCGGCGGTGGCAGGGGGACGGTGCCTCTCGCGAGGTCGGCGCCAGATGGGGGGCCGCCCCGTTCGCCTGGGGTCAACACAGTGTTCACGCCGCTTGATCCGCGTCCGGACATGGTTACCTATCGTGCAGATAATCAAGCGAAAACGAAAAAGGATGCGCAGGCACATGGGCCTTTTGGTGGACGGCGAATGGCAGGACAAGTGGTACGACACGAAATCGACGGGCGGCAAATTCGTCCGCCAGGAATCGCGTTTTCGCAACTGGGTCACGGCCGATGGTTCGAAAGGGCCGACTGGCGAGGGCGGCTTTGAGGCCGAGGCGGGGCGCTACCACCTTTATGTGGCGCTTGCCTGCCCGTGGGCACATCGCACGCTGATCTTCCGCAAGCTCAAGAAGCTGGAGAGCGCCGTTTCGGTGAGCATCGTCGAGCCGCTGATGCTGGAAGACGGCTGGATCTTTTCCGAAGCCGACCCGGTCAATGGCGCCACAAAACTCTGGCAGGTCTACACGGCGGCGGATCCGGACTATTCCGGCCGCGTCACGGTGCCGGTGCTGTGGGACAAGAAGCGCAAGACCATCGTCAGCAATGAGAGCGCCGATATCATCCGCATGTTCAACGCGGCGTTCAACGGTCTGGACGCCGTCGACGCGACCCTGGATTTCTATCCCGAGAGGCAGCGGCAGGCGATCGACGCCATCAACGAGACCGTCTACGGCAAGATCAACAACGGCGTCTACAAGACCGGCTTCGCAACGACGCAGGACGCCTACGAAAGCGCGTTCACAAACCTGTTCAACGCGCTCGACGATATCGACTCTCGGCTTGGCGGTCAGCGCTACCTTGTGGACAACCATCTGACGGAAGCCGATTGGCGGCTGTTCACGACGCTGGTGCGGTTCGATGCCGTCTACGTCGGCCACTTCAAGTGCAATCTCCGGCGCATCCAGGATTATCCGAACCTGTCGAATTATCTGCGCGAGCTCTATCAGGTACCCGGTGTCGCCGAGACGGTGAACATGGAGCACATCAAGCGGCACTACTACGGCAGCCACGCAACCATCAATCCGACCGGCATCGTGCCGCTTGGGCCGGAGCTGGATTTTCTCGCCCCGCACGACCGGGCGAAGCTGGCGGCCTGACGGATCGCCCGCCAGAGCAAGGCGAGCCCGCCCGCTACCAGATCTCGTTGCGCGGCGCATCGTCGAGGACCTCGGCGATGCGCCGGCGCGTCGCCGCGGTGGTTGTTTCGGGCAAGGCCGTGGTGTCGAAGAATCCGACCTCCACGATTTCCAGGCCAGGCATTTTCGGCGGCCCCGGCTGGTTCCAGTCGCGGACAATGTAAAGCGCGACATGGTTGCGCCTCGAATGACCGGCGTTCAGATACACTCCGAAGAGCTCAAGCGGCCCGTTCGCATGGATGTTTCCTTCCTCGCGCAACTCCCGCACCGCGGCCTGGGCCAAGGTCTCGCCCGCGTCGACGCCGCCGCCGGGCAGATACCAGCCGGGCACGTAACTGTGACGAACGAGAAAGATCCGGCCCTGTTCGTCAAACACCATGGTGCGCACGCCAAGGGTCATCGGCCGCGTCATGAGGCTGACGAGCGCGATTGCCTTCTTTGTCAGCGGCTTGAAGATTGTTCGAAGCGATTCCAGCATTGACCCCACCCGGCACCTTGGCGGGAAACCGGCTCCCGCAGCCCGGTTTTCAGTGCCGCATTTCAATCGTGTCTAATTGATGAACATTTTTCACTTTCGTCATGCAGCAGCCGCATGGCGGCCTTGCACAACTGTCTGTTTCAAAATTTCCCCAAGGGCATAAATAAGCGGCAGACACTGCGCAATTATTAGTCACCTTGCCGGCGCGGCATCCTGCCCAGCACCCGGCCATTCACGTTCAGGACCTCTGACATGTTCGCCCGTCTCTTTACCCGCCGCCGCGCCCGCCGCTTCCATTGGGCCCCCGCCATCAACACCGCAAATCCGCATCTGGCTGCCGCCTTGTCCACAATGCCGGTGACCTGAACACGATCGCGGATCTAATCGCGCGCCTGCACTTGACGCAACTGCGCATCGGGAGATGATGCGCGCATCATGTACACCCTCGCTCATCTATCAGATCCGCATCTCGGCCCCTTGCCCGATCCGACCGTCCGGGAACTGGTGTCCAAGCGCGTACTCGGTTACATCAACTGGCAAAGCAACCGCGCCGCAAGCTTCACCAGCGAGCATCTCGACGGAATCGTCGCCGATCTGACGGCCCGCGCGCCTGATCACATCGCCATCACCGGCGATCTGGTGAACATTGCCATCGAGGCGGAACTCGATCCCGCCCGGCGCTGGCTCGACGGACTGGGAGATCCCAGGGACATTTCCCTCGTCCTGGGCAATCACGACGCCTATGTGCCTGGCGCGCTGCGCAAGGCGTGCGACGCCTGGGCGCCTTATCTCACCGGCGACCACGCCCTCCACCCGGGCCCCTTCCCCTACCTGCGGCAGCGCGACGACATCGCGATCATCGGCGTCTCCAGCGCCGTGGCGACCGGCCCCTTCATGGCCACCGGTCATGTCGGCTCCGGCCAGGCCAAGCGGCTGACGGACATGCTGGCCCGCGCCGGGCGCGACAACGCGTTCCGGGTGGTGATGATCCATCACCCGCCAATCCGCGGCGCGACCCACTGGCACAAACGGCTGATCGGCGCCTCGCGCGTTCGCGCGGCCATTCGCGAGGCCGGCGCCGAGCTCGTCCTGCACGGCCATACCCACGTCGACAGTCTCAACTGGATTCCCGGACCCGATGGACCCGTGCCCGTGGTTGGCGTTCCCTCGGCATCACACGCCCCCGGAACCTTTCATCCCGGTGCGCGCTACAACCTGTTCACGATCGAACGCGCGAGCGGTTCGGCCGGAACTCACGGAAAATGGCGATGCCACATGCTCGAACGCGGCTTCACCGCGCCCGGGCAGGGAATTTCAGATATTCGGGAAAAGACGCTGAGCCCGGAAGGTCCAACCAAGGAGCACGCGCCTCGGCATTCGCTTGCTCAGCCGAGCGGGTTGTAGAACCACGCGTAGGCGATCAGGCCGCCGATACCAAGCGCAAGACCGACGAAGAACGTACCGATGGCGGTCCAGTAGGTGCCCGCGGGGAGTGGCTTGCGCGCCCTGGCCTCTTCCGCCTTCCTGCGCTCTTCCGCCTCGGCCATCGCCTTTTCGGCATCCTGGCCGAGCCGCTTCAGCAGCCAATCGGCTTCAAGCGCCCGCTCGCGTTCGATAATGCGTTCGGCGATGTATTCCGTGATGCAGTCGGCGATCGGACCCGCCTCGTCGGTCTCGAGGATCACCGTGCGGCCGAGCCGGGTGTCCTTGATGAACCGATAGGTCCGCCGGTCGCGCCCCATGACCACATGACTGGTGAGGTCGATCCAGAGACGCGGCGGATTGCCCGGCACGACCTGCAAGGCAAACTGCTCATCGTCCTCGGGAAGTTCCTTGAGGACATCGGACAGTTCCTCGAGCAGAATCTCGAGCCGCGCTTTTTCGGTTTCCTGAAGCTCGACGATCACATCCGTACGCTCCGCCGACGCCACGCGAACCTTTCGCATGGCCTCTCGCAAAGAACGCACCCTGGAATGCGGCACAACGTTGTCGATATTCTCGCTCATCGTCGAGATCCCCCGAACCGGGCACACGACCGTTCGCGCCTGGCGCAGCACCCTTTCAGGCGGTGAGGCGCGAGAATCGGATCGCGGCACGTTAACGAATTCTTAAGTACCACATTGAGGCTCGAAATTCAGCCCATCGCCCTCTTGAACCGGCGATGTTCACCGGTAATCTTCCGTTCATGGTAAACGCGACTGTGGAGACCTGATGACCGATCTACCGCCCAGCGCCCGGCGCGTCAGCGACGCGGCGGCGGCTTCCGGCCTCGCCATTGCGATCATCGAGATGCCGGGCTCCACGCGCACCGCGCAGGAGGCCGCCGACGCCTGCGGCTGCCAGGTCGGCCAGATCGTCAAGTCCCTGGTGTTTCAGGGAGCCCGGAGCGGCAAGCCGATCCTGCTGCTGGTTTCGGGCGGCAACCGGGTCAACGAGAAGGCGGCGGCGGCACACATCGGCGAAGCGCTGCGCAGGCCGGACGCCGACTATGTGCGCGAGACGACCGGGTTCGCCATCGGCGGCGTGCCGCCTTTCGCCCATGCCTCGGCGATGGACGTCTACATGGACCGCGATCTCTTCGCGCATGCCGAAATCTGGGCCGCCGCCGGCACCCCGCGCTGCGTGTTCGCCACGAATCCGCAGGCCCTGTGCGACACGGTCGGCGCCGTGGTGATCGACGTCACCTGAGGCTCCTGGGGAGAACCGCACGCCACGCGCCGCAAACCGCGTTCTTTCGCATACGATCCAGACCAACACCTCACCCCGCAACCGGAGCAGCAGCCATGAAGATCGACGGAACGCACATGCGCACCATCTGGACCAATGGGGACGGCTGGTCGGTGGAGGTCATCGACCAGACCCGGTTGCCGCATGTCTTCGCCACGGTGACGCTGCGCACCATGGCCGACGCCGCACACGCGATCAGCGCCATGCTGGTGCGCGGCGCGCCGCTGATCGGCGCCACGGCCGCCTATGGCATGTGCCTGCAACTGCGCGAGGACGACAGCGACGAGGCCATAGACGCCGCCTATGAGACCTTGCACGCGACGCGGCCCACCGCGATCAACCTGAAGTGGGCGCTCGACGAGATGCGGGCGGCCTTGCGCAACGTGCCGCGCGGCGAACGCGCCGCACGCGCCTACGAGCGCGCCGCCGAGATCTGCGATGAGGACGTGGAGATCTGCGCCGCCATCGGCCGCAACGGACTGGCGATCATCCGCGACATCGCCGCGCGCAAGGCGCCGGGAGAGCCGGTCAACGTGCTCACGCACTGCAATGCCGGCTGGCTTGCGACCGTCGACTGGGGCACGGCGACCGCGCCGATCTACATGGCCCACGACGAGGGAATCAAGATGCATGTGTGGGTCGACGAGACGCGGCCGCGCAACCAGGGCGCCGCGCTGACCGCATTCGAGCTTGGCCATCACGGCGTCCCTCACACCGTGATCCCGGACAACTCCGGCGGACACCTGATGCAGCACGGCGAGGTCGACATGGTCATCGTCGGCACAGACCGCACGACGGCCACCGGCGATGTGTGCAACAAGATCGGCACCTATCTGAAGGCCCTGGCCGCCAAGGACAACGACGTGCCGTTCTACGTCGCTCTGCCCTCTCCCACCATCGACTTCGCGATCAGCGACGGACTTCGCGAGATCCCCATCGAAGAGCGGCCCGGCGCCGAGGTCTCGCGCATGACCGGACTGACCCGCGACGGGCGCATCGAGACGGTGACGATCGTCGCCGATGGCTCGCCCGTGGCCAACCATGCCTTCGACGTGACGCCCGCGCGCCTCGTGACCGGACTGATTACCGAGGCGGGGGTGCTTGAGGCGAACCGCGAAGCGATCGCCGCGGCCTTTCCAGAACGCAGCGGCGGCGTCTGAACAATCGCCCTTCAGGCGCTGAAACGCGTCAAAAATTAACAGAACTTTAGCAGATCGCGGTGATTCTCAGCGATAGGTGTGCGCCATTTGTGCGCATTGCGCCGTCTGCTGAATACCTTTTTCGACATGTTTCGACACCGCTCACTTGCGCCGCTTCAGCGGCGCCGGCACGACGGGTCGTGGAGGAGCAATCGTGACCAGTGTTTCCGGCAATACCAAACGGTATGCCTTGACGAGCTACCGCAAGTTCAGCTTCAAGGACAACAACGCAGCTTGGAAGGCGCGCCGACAGGCGTCCAACGAGCGCTTCTACTCCGCGCAGTACACGGCAGCCAATATCTACAACGTCGGCAACCTCAAGGCGGCTGGTCAGGTGCAACTGACCATGCAGCAGATGACCGCGCGCTTTCAGCAGGAGCTGAGCGCGAAAGCCGAGGAGCGTGCATCGAAGCTCGACGAACTGTATGGGGGCCTCGACAAGACCGTCTGAGGTCGCGACAGACAGTGCCGCACCATCACTGGCGAGCACGGACGCGTTCGCGCGCTGTAATGCGGCACGCGGCGGGACGGCAGTCGTTTACAATTGATTAAACCTTTGCGGCGACGATGAAGGCGCGCAGTCAAGGCCGATGGCATTCGAGCGATCCGCTAAGCACGCCCTCAGGAGCCGGACCCGTGGTAGGCATCAAAGCCAACCAGAAATTTTCGTTCGTCGAGAACAACGCCAAATGGCGCGAAAAGCGCCAAGCCGCGAACGAACAGTACCGGGCGAACCAGGCGAACCTGACAAACATCTTCACGGTGAACAGCAATGCGGCCGCGACCGCGATCGAGCTGACATACCAGCGGGTCACAGAGCGCTTCCAGGCGGAACTGAGCGCCAAGGCCGACGAGCGCGAGAAGAAGCTCGACACGTTGTCCTCGTCCCTCGACATCAGCGTCTGAAAATCACGGAAATCCAAGCGCCAACATGCCCGCGGCGCTTGCGCGCCGGATCGTCCGCCCATTCCACAAACGGTTCGTCAAAGCACGGGAACCTGGGGCGCTGCGTCTCGCGGCAGCAGACCGGCCAGACGCGGATCATCCGACACCTCGATCGCCCGCTTGTAGGGCGTGAAACCGCACGCCTGATAGAAACCCAAGGCGCCTGGCGCATCGAGCGTGCAGGTATGCACCCAGAACCGGCGCGTCCGGGGACGGGCCCAAACCTCATCCAACGCCTGCTCCATCATCCAGCGCCCCGCGCCCGAACCGATCGCCTCCGGGACGAGACCGAAATAGCCCAGTTCGACGTTCTCGGGATCGCGGAAGTCCAGTTCCACCATGCCGGCCTCCCGCCCGCGGCGGATCAGTGAGTAAATCTCGACCGCGGGATCGGCGAGAATAGCCTTCAGGTCCGCCTCGCTCATCGCCAGCCGCTCGGACCACAGCCAATCGGCTCCGATACGGCGAAACAACCCGCGATACCAATCGGATTCCGCCGCATCCACACGATGCAGGGAAAGACCTGTCGCGTCGCGCGGGTTCGGTTCCGGCCGCGCCCGCATTTCCAGATACGTGACCACGGACGCGGTCTTGCCCGCGGGCACCGGCGTATAGCCGTCGAGATTGAGCGTGACGCAGGACGATCCCGCACGTGTCTCGCACGGCATATCAGACAGAACCGATGGTTTTCAGCCGGGTGCGCGGATGGACTTCGCTCTGGCTCATCACCGTGGTGTGGGCCCGGAACCGCTCCACGATGGAGCGTACGAAGGGACGCGCGCCCGCGGAGGTCAGCAGCACCGGCGCCTCGCCGGAGAGCGCCGCCTTTTCAAAGCCGTCGCGTACCAGGCCAACGAACTCCTGCAGCTTGCTGGGCGCCATCGCCAGATGACGATCATCGCCCTCCCCGACGATGGATTCGGCGAACGCCTGCTCCCACTGCGGCGACAGGCTGAGCAGCGGCAGATAGCCGCCCGGCGCCAGATTGGCGGCGCAGATCTGCCGGGCGAGCCGCGCGCGCACGTGTTCGGCGATGACCTGCGGATTGCGCGAGAACGACGAGGCTTCCGCGATGCCTTCCAGGATGGTTCCCAGATCGCGGACGGAGACGCGTTCGGCCAACAGCATCTGAAGCACGCGCTGGATGCTGGAGAAGCTGATTTGCCCGGGGACGATGTCCTCCACCAGTTTCGACTGTTCCTTGGGAAGCTCCGCGAACAGTTTCTGCACATCGGCGTAGGAGAGAAGCTCGGACACGTTGGCGCGCAGGATCTCGGTCAGATGCGTCGACATGACCGTTGCCGGATCGACCACGGTGTACCCCTTGAGGCTTGCATCCTCGCGCAGGCTCGCCTCCACCCAGGTCGCGGGAAGCCCGAAGGTCGGCTCCACCGTGTGCGTCCCCGGCAATTGCACCTGGCCGCCCTGCGGGTCCATGACCATGAACTGGTTGGGATAGATCTGGCCCCTTCCGGCCTCCACTTCCTTGACCTTGATCAGATAGTCGTTGGCCTGAAGCTGAACGTTGTCGAGGATGCGGACGGCCGGCATCAGCACGCCGAGATCGGTGGCGAGCTGGCGGCGCAGCGCCTTGATCTGCTCGGTCAACTGATCGCCTCCGGCCTGATCGGAGTTGATCAGCGGCAGCAACGCGTAACCGAGTTCGATGCGCAGATCGTCCATCTTCAACGCGTCGGTGATCGGCGGTTCCTGCGGCGGCGGCGGTTTGATCGCCTCCGCGTGGCTGACGGCCGCCTGCACGACCACAGCCTTCTGCGTGAGATTGGAGCGGTAGGCGATCCATCCCGCAAGGCCCGCCATCCCGAGGAACGGGATCATCGGCATGCCCGGCAGCAGCGACATTACGCCCATCACGAAGGCCGACATGCCCATGGCTTTGGGATAGCCGGAGAGCTGCTTCATCAGCGCCTTGTCGGCGGCGCCCTTGACGCCGGCCTTGGAAACCAGAAGGCCCGCGGCCGTGGAGACGATCAGCGCCGGGATCTGGGAGACCAGACCGTCGCCAATGGTCAGCAGCGTGTAGGTTCTGCTGGCGTCCGCGAACGACAAATCCTGCTGCGCGACACCGATGATGATGCCCGCGACGATGTTGATGAAGGTGATGAGAAGCCCGGCGATGGCGTCACCGCGCACGAACTTCGATGCACCGTCCATGGCGCCGAAGAACGAGGACTCGTCCTCGAGAACCTGACGGCGGGTGCGCGCCTCGGCCTCCTCGATCAGACCCGCGGAGAGATCGGCGTCGATCGCCATCTGCTTGCCGGGCATCGCATCAAGCGTGAATCGCGCGGCCACCTCGGCGATACGGCCGGAACCCTTGGTGATGACCACGAAATTCACAATCACCAGAATCGCGAAGACGATCAGGCCGATGATGAAGTTGCCGCCCATGACGAAGTTGCCAAAGGCCTCGATGACATGGCCGGCCGCGCCCGTTCCCTCATGCCCATAGGCGAGGATCAGACGGGTCGAGGCGAGGTTCAGCGCCAGCCGCAGCATGGTGGCGATCAGCAAGACGGTGGGAAAGACCGAGAATTCCAGCGGCGTCTGAATGAACAGCGAGGTCATCAGGATCAAGATCGAGAGGATGATCGAGATCGCGAGGAACAGATCGAGCATGAACGCCGGCATCGGCATGATCAGCACGACCAGGATCGTCATGACCCCCATCGCCAGGCCAATGTCGCCGCGGCGCAGGAAATGGAACAGATCCGTCAGCATCACCTTGCCTGCCCCGTCACCGGGGGTCACGGGAGCAGCGGGTGTCGTCACGGGCACATCGGTCATGAGCGGCACGGTCCCAGGCGGCAAAAGGATCTAGGCATGGTCAATACCCCGCATGGCGGGCTTCGCCCGGTGCGGGGATCTGCGCGCCATCATCGGAATACTGGTTGAGCTTGTTGCGCAGCGTGCGGATCGAGATGCCCAGGATTTTCGCGGCGTGGGTGCGATTGCCAAGGCAATGATCCAGCGTGTCGAGGATCAGATCCTGCTCAACCTCGGCGACCGTGCGGCCGACCATCGTGCGGGTGACGGCCTGCGCGGCCAGCGCCGCATGCGCGGCCGGGTCGCCCGCTCCCAGGAAGCCGCCGGAGTTGGCGGGGCTTCCATCGGGCGTCAGGATTGCCTCGGGGCCGATCTCGTCATCCGCACCCAGAAGCACCGCGCGATGCATGGTGTTCTCCAGCTCGCGCACATTGCCCGGCCACGGATTGGACATCAGGGCACGCCGCGCTTCGGCGTTGATCTCGCGCTCCGGAACACCGTTGATCTTGGAGTATTTGCGCATGAAGTGATGCGCCAGTTCCGAGATATCGGCCGGACGCAAGCGCAAAGGCGGGATCTTCAGGTTGACCACGTTCAGCCGGTACAGCAGATCCTCTCGGAACCGTCCGCCGCGCACCTCTTCCGCGAGATCGCGGTTGGAGGTCGCAAGGATCCGGATGTTGACCGGCACAGGGCGCGTGCCGCCAACGCGATCAATCACCCGCTCCTGGATGGCGCGCAGCAGCTTCGCCTGCAGGCGCACGTCCATCTCCGAGATCTCGTCGAGCAGCAAGGTACCGCCGTCGGCTTCCTCGAACTTGCCGATACGACGGGCGATGGCGCCGGTAAAGGCCCCCTTTTCATGTCCGAACAGCTCGGATTCCAGGAGATTTTCGGGGATCGCCGCGCAGTTGACCGAGACGAAGGTCTTGTTGGAGCGGTTGGACTTGCGATGAACGTGGCGCGCCAGAACTTCCTTGCCGGTGCCCGATTCGCCGGTGATCAGCACCGATGCTTCCGAAGGCGCCACCTGTTCTGCCAGGCGAACGACGGCGGCCATGGCATCGTCTCGATAGATGATATCGGACTGGTCGTTGGCGACCGCGCCCAGAACCGCCGCGATGAGCTCGGGATCCGGCGGCAGCGGAATATATTCCTTCGCGCCGGCGCGAATTGCCTCGACCGCGGCGCGCGCATTGGTCTCCGTGCCGCAGGCAACAACAGGAACATGGATACGTTCGGCCTGCAGCCGTTCGATCAGGGCGCCGATATCGAGATTGACGTCGATCATGATCAGATCGGCGCCGCGCCCCGAGCGCAGGACCTTCAGCGCATCATTGACGTTTTCCGCGTAAATGACACCCGCGCCACGGTCCATGGCGATTTTGGTCGCCGCGGTGAGTTGCCCGCCGAGAGTGCCGATAATCAGGAGTTGCATTGGTCACCTCGTCGCCATCGAATGGCACCAGACACGTGCAGGGAAATCCGTTCCACCTACCGGTCCGTTTTGATCATTTCCGTCATCGTCACGCCGAGCTTGTCTTCCACGAGCACCACTTCGCCGCGCGCCACAAGACGGTCATTGACATAGATATCGATCGCTTCGCCGACCTTCCGGTCGAGCTCGAGCACGGTGCCCGACGACAGCTTCAGCAGGTCGGACACATGCATCCTGGAGTGTCCCAAAACGGCCGAAACCCGGACAGGAACGTCAAAGACAGCCTCCAGATCGGAAGCCGATTTGGCGGTGGGCGCCGGGGTCTCGGCGCGGTCGAGCGTTGGCACCGAGAGTTCCTCAAGGGGCATTCCGCCGCGTTCTTCTGTTTCGCTCATTGCATCAAGCTCCCGTCGTGTCGCTGGCCGGCGCGGCGCGCGCGCTGGCCTTGCGAACATCATCACGCGCCGTGAAATAGCGCCGCACAAGCGCCTCTATCTGCTTCTCAAGCGCCTTGCGGTCGCGCAGCAGGCCTCCGTCGGCCCATTCGATGCGGCAATCGCCACGCTCCAGGTCGGGTTCGCCAAGGATCACCAGGCGCCCCTCGAACCCCTTCTCGTACACCAAACCGTCAACGGCGTTCTTGAGCCGGTCGCTGTCGCGCTCGTTGATCCGCACCACCACATGCGGCTGGCGGCGCAGCGGCCCCAGGCACTCCGACAGCAAGGCCACCACCTCGCCAAGCGGCTCGCGAGCGATCAGATGCGCCGCAAACCGCCGCGCGGCGAGAAACGCCAATCCGACGGCATCCTTTTCCAGCCGTTCCTGCTCGCCTTCGATGCCCTTCAGCAAAGCATCCACGGAACTCGTGAGCCTGTCCGCTTCGCCGGCAAGCCGATCGGCCTCCTTGTCGACCACCTCGGCGCGGCCCGCGGCGAGCCCCTTCTGATGGCCGCGCTTCTCGGCGTCTGCGAGCAGCTTCTGATGTTCACGCACGGTGATCGTCGGCTCGGCGGCAACCTCGGGTTCCACTTTCTCCGGCTTCTTCGGCGCCAACAGCTCCTGGTTGAACAGGAAGCGCTCCGGGGTAGGTCTGGATGCCATTTTTTGCCCCGTCGCTTGATTAGTAGACAAGTTCATCATCGCTGCCGTTCTTGGTGATCATGATTTCACCGCGCGCAGCAAGATCCTTGGCGACGTTGACCATCTCTGACTGAATATCGTCGATATCGCGCAGCCGCACGGGGCCAAGCGCATTCATGTCGTCCTGCAGCATCTTGGCCGCACGCGCCGTCATGTTGGAGAAGAAGAACTCGCGAACGGCCTCGCTCGAACCCTTCAGCGCGATGCCCATCTTCCCCTTGTCGACGTTGCGCAACAGCGTCTGGACGCTCGCGGCATCCAGCTTCGCCAGATCGTCGAAGGTGAACATCAGCGTCTTGATCTTCTCCGCCGACTCGCGGCTTTCCTCCTCGAGCGCGGAGAGGAATCGGGCTTCGGTCTGGCGGTCGAAGTTGTTGAAGATATCAGCCATCAGCTCGTGGGAGTCGCGACGGCTGGTCTGCGACAGATTGGACATGAACTCGGTGCGCAGCGTCTGCTCCATTTTCTCGAGCACGTCCTTCTGCACCGCTTCCATGCGCAGCATGCGGTTGACCACTTCGAGCGCGAATTCCTCCGGCAGGATCGACAATACCCGCGCCGCGTGATCGGCCCGGATCTTCGACAGCACGACAGACACGGTCTGCGGATATTCGTTCTTGAGATAATTGGCGAGGACGTTCTCCTGAACGTTCGACAGCTTCTCCCACATGTTGCGCCCAGCCGGGCCGCGGATCTCTTCCATGATGTGCGAGACGCGGTCGGAAGGCAGGAAGGAGCCGAGCAAACGCTCCGTGGCGTCCACATTGCCCGTCAATGCGCCCTGCGACGTCAGCTTGGTGACAAAGTCGACCATCAGGGATTCAAGCATGGTCGGCGTGACCGGTCCGAGCTTGGCAAGCGTTGCCGAAATCTGGCGAATCTCGATTTCATCGAGACGCTCCCATACCGGCCGGCCGTGCTCCTCTCCAAGCGCGAGCAGCAACACCGCCGCGCGCTCGACGCCGACCAACTCACGGTCTTCGTGCTCGGTGGAGATGGTCAGGCTTCTTGTTGTCGCTCCCATGTCCTATGCCGCCTCGTTCAGCCAGCCGCGGATGATCGACACGGCTTCATTGGGGTACTCTTCGACGATCTCGCCGATCTGCTTCACCGACTGGGCGTGCTCGGAACCAGCGGCCTTTGCATCGCTCAGCCACTGGATGGTCTGGCTTTCCAACTTGCTGGCTTCGCTGACAGCCTCGACGGGGATCAGGGAACCGTCCGCCGCGATCATGGCCTGATCACGCGCCTCCGTCGCCGTGAGCGCTGCCTTCACTTCCTCAGGCGCGACAATCTTGCGAACCAGCGGACGGACAACGAAGAGCATCAACAATAGCGTGATCACCAGCAGGACGCCCAATTCGGAGACATACAGAATGTCATCCTTGGTGAGGTCGAAAAGGTTGTTTTCGTTTTCCGGAATATCGATGCCCGGCGCATTGGCGAAGCGCAGGTTGACGACTTCTATCTGATCGCCACGGGTCTGGTCATAGCCGACAGCCGAGCGGACCAGCGCGCCGATGCGGTCGAGGTCCTCCTGGGTGCGCGGCGTATACACACGATCGCCATCGGCGTTGGTCTCATACACGCCGTCGACAAGGACAGCGATCGACAGCCGGCGAATGCCGCCCGCCTCGACAATCTCGGTCTTGGTCGAATGCGAAATCTCGTAGTTGACGGTTTCCTCGGTCGTGCTCGACGCATCCCGGTCACCCGTGCCGGCCGGATTGGTCTCGGCATTGGGCAACTGATTGCCGGCCGTGACCCCATCCTCGCCGGATTGACTAGACGCGCTTTCCTCGCGCGACTGGGTCGACCGCACCACCTGGCCATCAGGATCAAAAATCTCGGAGGTCTCTGTGATGCGGTTGTAATCGATTTCGGCGGCGATACGCACCCGCGCGCGTCCTGGCCCCACAACGGACGAAACGATTTCCTCCACCTGCTGGCGCAGCCGCCGTTCGACGGCGACCGTGCGCTCCTGCAGGGACGTGGCGAGCATGCCTTCTGAATCGCCCTCCATGCCGCTGGCCAGCAACTGGCCGGTCTCGTCGACGATGGAAACATGCGACGGGCTCAACCCCTCGACGGCCGAAGCCACGAGGTGCTGGATGGCGCGCACCTGACCCTGATCGAGGTGCCCCCGCACCTTCAGAACGATCGAGGCGGTCGGATCTTCCCTGTCGCGCTGAAACAGCTGCCGTTCGGGCAATACCAGATGAACCCGGGCTGTCGCCACCTTGCCGATGGCCTGAATGGTGCGGGCGAGCTCTCCCTCGAGCGCGCGAAGATGATTGATGTTCTGGACGAAGCTTGTGGCGCCCAGCGTGTCGGAGCGATCGAAAATCTCATAGCCGACGGACCCACCCGTCGGCAGCCCTTGCTCAGCCAATCGCATGCGGGTGCGCAGAACATCAGCCTTGGGGATCAGAATGGCTGCGCCGTCGCTGCGCACCTCGTAGGCAATGCCCAGGCTTTCCAGCTGATTGATGATCTGTGAGGAGTCATCGAACGTCAGTTCTGTGTAGAGCGGCGTCATGACGGGTGACGTCACGCGCAGAATGATAACGGCGAAGACCCCGATCAAAATCGCGGCGACGGCGCCCATAGCCGCAAGCCGGGCGGACCCCAATGCGCGCATGAATTCGAAAAAGCCGTTCACGGTGCGTTTGTCTTCCAATCCAGCGCTTCAGAGATCGAGCCGTCCGAGAGAGAGTGAGGACATGAGGATGGTGGAACGCCTCCCGAACGGCTCGCTAGGCAAAAATTGCCCCGAGATGGTAAACAAGACGTTAACAAATGAACAAATGCGCAGTTGCCCATATGATTTTTCTAGGGTTTTGGCCAATCGGCTCTTTACCCAGGCAGGCAAAATCCGCCTAGCGCGTTAACCAACGCGACGTGGATTGCCCATCCGGAATCCGAAATCGGAACGAAAGCGACTGCTCACGACACGCGGATCTGAATCCGCGCCAACGATTCGAGCTGGCCAGGCGTTGAGATTTCCGGGCACAGCGACGCGAGTACGGAAAAAAGCGGGCCCGGAATCCCGGGCCCGCTTTCGTAAAATCAATCACGCCCTCTGACCCCGAGGTGGGATCGGCGATCAAGACCGATATTGTTGAACCCGCGTTGCGCGCAAGCCCGCAAGACCGTGCCTGTCGATGGAACTTTGCCACGACAGGAATTCCTCGACTGTCAGCGTATATCGCTGACATGCTTCGTCGAGGGAAAGCAGCCCGCCGCGAACAGCGGCGACCACTTCAGCCTTGCGCCGAATGACCCACCTTTTAGTGGACGTCGGCGGAAGATCGGCAATCGTCAATGGGCTGCCGTCGGGCCCGATTACATATTTGACACGAGAACGAACTTGCTCGGTCATCGTACTCTCACACTAAACGTGACCTCGGTATGGGGAGAGATTAGCCGGTCCGATTTAAAATTTACCTAAACCCTTGGCAAGAATTCGGTAAGAATTGTCCCTAGTCTGGAAACCTCTTCGATAATGTGCCCGAAATCGGCAGCAACCCGCGGGCCAAACGGGCAGCGCACAGGGGACACGCGGCGCTGAAAGTTGTCAGGATTGTGAAAAAAACGTGAGAAAACCGCGCTCTGGCGCGCAAGGACGCCGACGCAGCAGCCCTGGCGGCCACGGTCATACATGACCGGTTGCCGACACCGCGTACACGGCAAAAAATAACCGCACCGGATGGCTCCGGCGCGGCTGAAAATGCAATTTCGGGAATGATTGCGGGCTTGCGAGGAGCCCGAAACCGGCAGGCACGGCCTCCGCGAGATGCGGCGCGAGGCGCTTTGGGCGCCCATATGCCCGATTCTCGACAGCCCCGGCCTTCCAGTCGATTCCCGAGGCTACAGCGACCTGCTGACGGAATGGATCGACGACAAGGGGATCAGAGCGCCGCCAACCTTGAGGATGGGCTCGGTCCCGCTCAGATCGATGCCATCGACCACGCCGGACATTTGCGTGTCCACGGACACCGCATTGCCACTGCCATCCTTTGCTGCGATCGAAATCGAGAAGGTGCCGTCCGGCGCGTCGACGCCGCTGTTGGTCCGGCCATCCCAAACATAGGCGGACGAGCCTTCCGTGATCTCGATCTTCTCCGTGAACATCACCGCGCCATCGGAATTGCGGATCGAGATTTCCGCCGTCTCGGCGCCGGCCCCTGACGTGAAGCCCCAAACGGCCTCTCCGTCCTCCAGAACGCTCTGAACGCCATCAGCGACCACTTTCGTCCCGAGATAGGAGACCAGGCCAGCCGCGCTCTGGGATTGCACCGATGAGATCAGTTCATCCAGATTGGCGTTGGTCTTGATCTGTTGTTCGATGGCCGAATATTGCACCAGCTGGTTGGTGAAATCGTCAGCGTTCATCGGATCAAGCGGATCCTGCACCTTCAGCTGGGTCGTGAGCAGCGTCAGGAACATCTCGTAGTTGGACGACAGCGTCGCGGAATCGTTGCTCGCGCCGCCCGTGGTCTTCGTCGTTGAGGAAGCGCCCGAAACATCCATCTTTCAATCTCCACTGTCGCTCGGGAACACACCAGCGGCCGTTTGGCCGGAGGATGGTCCCGGCAGCCCGCGCAGTCGCGCCGGCCGCGGGTTTACTCACACACGTATATCCAGCCCGCTCGCGCCACCACGCGTATAGGCCGCGACCCGTTCCAGCGCCGCCTGCTGGTCGACCGGCTGATCGCCGGCGACGGCTTCGCCGAAACCGTTCGTCTCTCGATGCTCATTGCCGCCGTCGGCAGATGCCTGCCCGCCCTGATCCTTCAGCGAGAAGGACAGCCCGCCATCGCTCGCCGTCTTCAACCCGGCATTTTCCAAAGCCCGCTCCATGCCACGCTGATCGCGCTGCATCATGTCGAGCGTCTCAGGGCGTTCGACGATCAAATGCGCCCGCACCTGGCCATCGTCACCGATCTTCAACCGGACATCCACCCGACCCAGTTCCGGCGGATCAAGACGGATCTCGAACCGGGTCTGGCCGCGCTGGGCATTGCGGGTGATTTCCATGGCCATCAGGGCCATGGGCAGGGTTTGCGCCGCGGGCGCGCCGTTGGACGCAGGCGTCACGAAAGGCTGGCCCGAACGCGCGGTGTTGCCGGCGACGGCCTCATAGCCGTCACCGCCGTCGGCGAGATCGCCACCAAGCACCTCGACCCCGACAGCGACCGCCGGAGCGGCGGCAGCCTGAACGGTCATCGTGGACGAGACGACCGGCTTGCGGGGCTCAGTGGCCGCCGCATTGGTCTGGGGACGAACCACGCCATCCGCGTCTGCACTCTCGGCGCCATCACCCGCGTCGCCGCCCGGCTGGCCCTCTCCGTCGAGCGATGTCTGCCCGAGCATGTTCTGTCCGGCCGTGTTCTGGCTGGTTGTGTTCTGGCTGGCTGTGTTCTGGACCCCGGCTGCGACAACCGGCGCCTGCGCAGCGTTGTTCTGTGCGGCGGCCGGAGCAGTCGTTGCCGCGCGCAGCGGCTGGGCGGGATCCACGGGAGACTTCGCAACCTCGGTTGCAGGAACACCGTCCGCGTCAACCGCCTGTGCGACATCGCCGATGACAAGGGGCGCCACTTGCGCCGTCGCGACCGGCTGGACCGCTTGCAGCGGCGCGGCCTGCGCGCCATTGGGGCCGGCCGGCGCAGCCGCGACGGGCCGGGTCGCGGATGCACCCACGGGCATTTGCGGCAGGGCGGCTTCGCGTTTCAACGGCGGCACATCCGCATCATCCGCAGCAACGGCGCTTTCCGGCGCTGCGGCGACGGGCCCGGCGCCCACTTGAACCGCCGGGGCTCCCGGCGCGCCGACCACAGGTTTCACGACGGGCTCAGCCGCGCCGGGAGTTGACCGGACCACGAGCCCCGCATCGAGACCTGGCTCGGTCAGCGGCACCGTAGCCGCGGCAAGACCAGCGGAAGGCGCAGGCGCCATCGGCGCTGCGGGCTCAGCCACAGGCTGACCGCCAGCCGGCGTGTCCGCCACACTGGGGAAGAAACCGGGAGCGTCCGTCGTGCCTGCACTCCGAACCACCGGCGGGCGATCGGCATTGCCCTCGTCCGAGCCCGCGTCTGGGGCGGCGGGAGGCGTTGCAAAATCGCCGGCAAGATCATCAGCGAGATCGCCAGCAAGGTTGCCGGCAAGGTCGCCAGCAAGATCACCGTCCGTGCCAAACGATGCGGTCTCCACAATTCCATCCGGCAGCGCGGGAAACATGACAGGCGCCACGACGGGCGGCGGCACGAGCGCGCCTTCGGCCGCAGCCAGAGTGACTTCGTCCGCGTCAATAGCGGACGGTTCGTCCGCCACAAGAAGCAATGGATCGATCTGCGCGTCCGGCGCCACATCCGAGGCCGCAACGCCGTCGGCGCCTTCTGACACAAGCGAGAAATTCAGCACCGGCGCCGTCGCGCCGAACAGGCCATCCATCAGCGCCGCCGCGGAGACGCTCATGCCCTCCACCATCGGCGCA
Source organism: Breoghania sp. L-A4 (assembly GCF_003432385.1). Taxonomy (NCBI): domain Bacteria; kingdom Pseudomonadati; phylum Pseudomonadota; class Alphaproteobacteria; order Hyphomicrobiales; family Stappiaceae; genus Breoghania; species Breoghania sp. L-A4. The sequence continues at coordinate 3,840,378 of NZ_CP031841.1, forward strand.
AGGGGAGCAGCCGGCGCGGCGCCCGTGGCGACATCGAGATGACTGGCGAAGAGCGAGGGAACGCCTGACAGCCCGCCCGCCCCACCGGCGGGGGCCGCGACGCCCGCCGCGCCCGAGACGGCAAGACCGGCGCGAACCGTACCGCCGGCCGCGCCCGCAAGCCCACCGCCTGCCAGCCCAACCGCATCTCCCGAGATGTTCATGTCGTAAATCTGCAAAACCGCCTCGCTCTTTCCAGTCGTCCAGCGCGGACACCATCCGGCACGCGAATTCACAAAGACATGTGCAAGCACGGGGCCAAACGTCCGGCGCGCGGGAAACGGCGGCTTTCCGACGATCTCGGCGCGGCCTGCGCATCGGAGCCGTCCGCCGGACCCGGAAAACATTGCCAACCCGGCAAAGCTTGCCGCCCATCACACGGCCGGCGGGTCACCGCGAGGCAGGCATTTGGTCCGGCGGATCGCGGGCGCGGCGGGACAATTGGCCTGCGCGGCCGCATCGGCTATAGTGACAGTGGATCGACCTGCACCATTGTGAAGCCGCCCTGTTTCACTTAAATGCATGGGAAACATTGCGTGGCCGCACACCAGCGCAAACAACCGCATCGGACATCCATCAGGCCCGGGCCGCGACAGACCCGGACAGACGGTGCACATTCACGGAGTAGCACGGGATGCTCAACAGCCTGGATCTGCCCGGCCGGCCGGAAGACACGCGCGTCGTCGTCGCCATGTCGGGCGGCGTCGACTCCTCCGTTGTCGCCGGCCTGCTGAAGCGCGAGGGCTACGACGTGGTCGGCGTGACGTTGCAGCTCTACGACCATGGCGAGGCCGTCCACCGCAAGGGCGCCTGCTGCGCCGGCCAGGACATTCACGACGCCCGCCGCGTAGCCGAGACGCTCGGCATCCCGCATTACGTTCTCGACTACGAGGAGCGCTTCCGCGAAGCGGTGATCGACCGGTTCGCCGAAAGCTACATCGCCGGGGAGACGCCGATCCCCTGTGTCTCATGCAATCAGACCGTAAAATTCCACGACCTTCTGGAAACCGCCAAGACCCTGGGCGCCGACGTGCTGGCCACCGGCCACTACGTGCGCTCGCGCCGCGGCGAAAGCGGAGCCCAGCAGCTTTTCCGGCCCGTGGACCTGGACCGCGACCAGAGCTATTTCCTCTTCGCCACCACGCCCGAGCAGCTCGACTTCCTGCGCTTCCCGCTCGGCGGACTGACCAAGCCGGAGACCCGCGAGATCGCCCGCGAGCTCGGCCTGGAGATCGCCGACAAGCACGACAGCCAGGACATCTGCTTCGTTCCCACCGGGAAATACGCCGACATCATCGCCCGGCTGAAGCCCGGCGCTGCGGAACCCGGCGACATCGTGCATGTGGACGGCCGGGTGCTGGGCCGGCACGAGGGCATCATCCATTACACGGTGGGCCAGCGCCGCGGCATCGGCATCACCGCCAGCGAGCCGCTCTACGTGGTGCATCTGGACGCCGAAGGCGGCCGTGTCGTGGTCGGCCCGCGCGACGCGCTGATGACCCACCGGCTGCATCTGCGCGACGTCAACTGGCTCGGCGACACGGCTCTGGCCGACCTGCCGGCCGAGGGCGTGGAGATCTACGCCAAGGTGCGCTCCACCCGGCCGCCGCGCCAGGCGCTGCTCAAGGTGGAAGACGGCGCCGTGGTGGTCGAGCTTGCCGACGGCGAGCACGGGGTGGCCCCCGGCCAGGCCTGCGTCTTCTATGATACCGACGGCGACGCCGCGCGGGTGTTCGGCGGCGGCTGGATCGACCGCACCGAGCGCTCCGGCTCGGCCGAAGCCGCGCTGGCCCGGCTCGACGAGCCCAAGGCCGCGGTGACGCACGCATGAACCGCAGCGAGCCCATCCCCGATCGCGTCCGCAAATTGACCCGCCGCGTGCGGTCCTTCGCGGAATCCCTGACCCGGGACGCCGCCCGGCTGGACGAGAACGCCGTGCGCCTGGCCTATGCGCGCTGGGCGCCGTTCTACGACATGGTGTTTCGCGCGCCGCTCTACTGGGGCCGGCGCGCCGCCGTCAAACGCATCAACGAACTGGAAGGCCGCGTGCTGGAGGCCGGCGTCGGCACCGGCATGTCGCTGCCCAACTACAAGCCGCACCTCACCGTCACCGGCATCGATCTGTCGGAGGAAATGCTCGAGCGCGCGCGGTGGCGCGCGGAGAAGCTGCCGGGCGTCGACCAGCTGATCGCCATGGACGCCGGCGCGCTCGGGTTTCCCGACAACCATTTCGACGTCACCGTGGCCATGTATGTGATCACGGTGGTGCCCGACCCCCTCAAGGTGCTGCACGAGCTCGAACGCGTGACCAGGCCCGGCGGCACGGTGATCCTGGTCAACCATTTCTCCGCCACCCACGGCATCCGCGCCCGCGTGGAAACGGCGCTGGAGCGCTTCTCCAGCCGCCTTGGATGGAACCCGGAGTTCCCCAAGAGCCGCATCCTGGGCCGCTCCCGCCTGGAGCTCGAGGAAGAGGAAACCCTGCCGCCGTTCGGCCTGTTCACGCTGCTGAGCTTTCGCAAGCCCGAGGCCTGAACGGCCCCGGCCATGGGCGGGGTGCCGCGCGCGGTGGAGAACTTTTGCCGCGCCCGCAGCCCGCGCTTGACAGGCCGCGCGCCGCTCCCCTATATGCAGCCCACGCCGACGGTTCGCCCGCCGGCCCCAAAGCCGCGATCCACGAACACGCGCGCGATGGCGGAGTAGCTCAGCTGGTTAGAGCAGCGGAATCATAATCCGCGTGTCGGGGGTTCGAGTCCCTCCTCCGCTACCAAATTTCCCTTGAAATTGCTGATGGTTAGATCTCGCACGCACCGAGCGCGTCTGCGCGTGGAAAGCCCGGGGTTGGCATTCTGTGTTTCAAAAGCCTGGGGATGGATAGGAGGGAATAAGACGGTTTGTTTTATACCTAAGAGTTATTGTATGGCCGAGTGATATTCAAGAGTGTAACTTCACTACGTTCGGCAGGAGTCTGTCTGCTAAATGCATAGCCCAATTCCTGTGAAGGAAAAGGGAATACGGAAATCTCTCCTATGTGGACTACCGAGAAAACTCGTCGAGCTCATATTTTTCCTCGCCCGTTGCGTGTCGCTTACCTTGTACCACTCAGACCAAGTCACGCTCTTCTTGACGCAATTTTCGACGAGGCGATGTCTCGGTGGGGCGGCCGTCGAACGCCGATAGTTGTGACTGATGGCGCAACGATCAGCGATGCTGAGTGGATGTTTCTCGACCTATGGGATGCTGACTTAATTTACAGCTATGTACCATTGCAAGACGATCTTCACGACCGGATCGCATATTGCTTGGGTCCCTACGCGATAGAAACTCATAAGACTGTTGATGAGCCTGCTAACAGTCGGGCATTCCGGCCTTCGTCTGACGGCTTGGAATGGTCATTGAAGTCAATATCCGTCCTTCCCCGCGTGGCCAGACTTCAGGAAATTCGACGAGAGCCAATTTTTGAAGTTCTAGATAAAGAAAGAGGTAGTCATGTTGAGCGCGACTTGGCTGACTCTTTCGGATTTTTGAGTAACTGCACCGTTGACCGTAGCATAACTCCATACGCAAGAAGATTAAGCTTCAGGGAGGTTGGCCACGAGAAATATGCGCCGCGTTTTACTGGCGAAAATGTGATCTCTTACCTCTCAGATATCGACGAACTCGAAAGCCGCCTTTCAGAAGACGGTAGACTCCTGTTCCCCACCCAAATGTCGGATATGTTTTGTCCTAATTTAAATGCGCTTAGGGAGTATAAAAATAGCTGGGAAGAACAACTTACTGTTATAATCGGCGATGACGCTGACGATAGGCTGCTATTTTGGAACGCGATCCACCGCTACGCGAGCCTCGATATTTTCAGAAACAATCAAATATTTCGATTTAGCGTAGATCGCTTTAAGGATGGCCTGCCTGCATGGATAAGGCATCTATGTGGCGGAGTAAGAAATTGTCGTCGTTTTGATGGAAACGGCGCACCCAATGTCCACGTTGTTTCGTGTTCAGTTGAAGCGGAGCGGCTTGGGGAAATCTCAAGACAAGTAGCCGGGGACAGGCATATAATATCTTCTTTTGGAAAACTTGCGGTTTCAGATGTTTTTGATCCGCTTGTTGAAAACGATCCCAGGAGAGATTATGAGCACAGCCAAAATCTCTGGCCAGCTTGGATTTGGCCCGATACCAAAACTGCCGAAATGGTCCGAGTGGAAAATCGTGAGATCGATCTACCTTGCATAAAGCCTGGGCATACAAATGAGTTCCCGCTTGGGCCTACAACAGTTGGCGCATGGCTAAACGACCTAAAAATCGAGCGTGCGGAAGACCATAGCCGCTATTCAAATATCATCCATCACTGGATGTTTCCGCGGCGGTTAGCGCTTCACAGATCTGTAAAAATTGAAAACTATGGCGAAAGCCGTATGGCGCTGCGTCCACCGGTCAGGCCCACAGAGCGTGGGTGTCTGTCCCTTTGGGATAGTCCTCTATGGCAACGCCCAACTTTGAGCTTACCTCAAGACGTTACCGCTTTCCGTCAAGCGCTTGCCATGCATCACCCCAATACAATAGCTGAGCGTGGCTCCCGTGGTGAGGGGATGCCGCATGCGCGAATTGAAGACGTCAAGCTATCTGATAAAGGCCGCGATTTGCTGGGTGTCCTGAAATTCTTTGGCAATCTCAACGAAGCCATAACATTCCTTACAAACCCATTTATTCTGTCCCTTATCGCGAAATTGTCGCCCACTGACCCTGCTGAAAATTCGGGCAGAATTCAGAAGTTGAAGGGAGAACTCATCGAGCGCCTGAAGGATCAGCAGCCCACCGAAAGCGATTTCGAAAGAGCTGCAAGACGTGTGCTGGAACTTGCTGCGCGTGGGCTGCAAAAGGACATGAAGGAAAATGAGTACGCCAACTATGCGGGACTGTGGCAGCAGTTGAAAGAGGACGTTCAAGGCAAGGCAAATCGAAATGAGCTAGACGACTGCCTCAAGTATTTGAGAAATCAAAATTTTTTGCTTCAAGGATTTGGCTGGAAATGTAGAAGGTGTCAGCATTCCAACTGGGTTGGCTTGACGGACATAACCAACTCGCTTGAATGTGCAATCTGCGACTTTCCGGAAAATGCGCCAGTTGGTGGGGACGCCAACTTTCACTTCAAGCTGAATCCGTTCGTGAGCGCTGCATTCGCTCCCACATCAGCTCAAGACTCGATAATTTGGTGCCTGTCTTTGTTGCTAGACGGGGCGCGCCATTCATTCATGCTCACACCGACCTTGGACATCAGGGACAAGATCGCGCTGCCTCAAGGAACAGACTTAGATGTTCTGGCATGTGTGGATGGAAAAGTTTACTTCTACGAGGTGAAGCGGAGCTTTGCCGGGATAAACAAAAGGCAGATCGATGATTTGATCATAGTAGCCAATTTAATTCGACCAGACTTTGCGGGATTTGCGATCCAGAGTGACGTCAACAAAAGCGCCCTGAGCGATAAAGATATCAGTTACATTCGTGCCGAACTACGGAAGATAGATGTCGAATTTGCGCTGAAAAGGGGCAATAAAAATCAGAGAGGGTTCTTATCTCGCGCCGTGCCGCCAAACGTTGGCGACACAATGCGATGGAACATTTGGCAAAACTGAATGCGTTGCGCGTCTCTCGATCCGACGTTGAAAACACGTGGCGGTCACCAAGGTTTGTTTTTCAAGTACGCCTCGCGCCTCCTTCTCGCCAGCCAATCCCTTGACCCAGCTCCACGGCGTACGCTGCTTATGCAGCTTCGCCAGTTCGGGGTGCTTCTTCGGGTCGCGGGCGGCCGAGCGCAGGCGTTCGTGGGCTTCACGCGGATCGAGCTTCAGTTCGGCGCGGAGCTGCTTTGGGGTGACACTGCCGGGCATGGATCGCCCTTCTTCCGAAGCGCGCGGGTCGGGATTGTGAGGAAGCATTCTTCCAGGACAATGTTTTGATGCCCCTTAGCCGGATCGCGCGGACCCGTTCGGCGGCCGCCATGACCTGCGCCTTGCGCAGCAGCGCGCGACGGCGGAGCGGACGCACCGCGCGTTGCGGCACCCGCGGATCATCGTTCACTCCCCAGACCGTCGACGCCCCGGCCGGAACCATCACGCGCCATCTGGAGCGGCAGCTCGCGCCGCAACGGTCCCGATTGACATCGCGTCCGGAGGTCTGAAAGCTCATGGACCAGCGGCGCGCGCATCATGGCCCTTGCCGGCACGCCGAGATCAGCATTGGGCCAGGGTGCGTTCATCGTTCCGCACGCTTCAGGGCACCTCGATCTGCGCCATTCCGGCCGTTAGATCCAAATCAAGACCTGCTTACCGGACATGCAGTAGGGTGATAAAGAATATCGGCAGCGAAAGCAGGGAATGATGGACCGCGACACGCGCATTGGCCATATCGTGCGGCTGGGAGGCGGAATCGCCGACATCCGGTTCGATGGGGGGTGCCCGCGATTTCGACCCGGCTCGTCACGCTCAGCGATCCCGAGATCGTCATCGAGGTCGCCGGCCTGCCAGGCGAGGGCCTGGCCCGCGGGCTCGTCATGAACCCCACGTCCGACCTGCGCATCGGCCTGGCCGTGCGCGATACCGGCGGCCCTATCGACGTGCCGGTGGGCGAGGCGGTGCTGGGCCGGATGTTCAACCTTTTCGGCGAGACCATCGACAACGGCCCGCCCCTGGGCGACCTGCCCCGCCGCTCGATCCTGCGCACGCCCGTTCCCCTGTCCGAACGCAGGGTCGAGGGCGCGATCTTCGAGACCGGGATCAAGGCGATCGACCTGCTGAGCCCGCTGGAACGCGGCGGCAAGGCCGGGCTTTTCGGCGGCGCCGGCGTGGGCAAGACGGTGCTGATCACCGAGATGATCCACAACATGGTCGCCGAATACGATGGGGTCAGCCTGTTCTGCGGCATCGGCGAACGCTCGCGCGAGGCCGAGGAGCTGTATCGCGAGATGGGTCAGGCTGGCGTTCTGGACAACACGGTGATGATGTTCGGCCAGATGAACGAAAGCCCCGGCGTGCGGTTTCGCGTGGGTCACGCCGCGCTCACCATGGCCGAGTATTTCCGCGACGACCTGCGCCGCAACGTGCTGGTGCTGATCGACAACATCTTCCGCTTCGTGCAGGCGGGATCGGAAGTGTCGGGCCTTCTGGGTCGCATCCCCAGCCGGGTGGGCTATCAGCCGACGCTGGGCACGGAGCTGGCCGATCTGGAGGAACGGATCTGTTCAACCGACCGGGGCACGATGACGTCGATCCAGGCGGTCTATGTGCCGGCCGACGATTTCACCGACCCCGCGGCCACGCACACCTTCGCGCATCTCTCGGCCTCGATCGTGCTGTCGCGCAAGAAGGCCTCCGAGGGGCTGTATCCCGCGATCGACCCGCTGCGCTCCTACTCGCGGATGCTGACGCCCGGCACGGTCAGCGCAGACCATTACCGCATCGCGCGCGCGGTGCGCACGACGCTGGCCGAATACGAGGATCTCAAGGACATCATCGCCATGCTGGGTTTCGAGGAGCTGTCGGAGCGCGACCGCGCGACCGTCCGTCAGGCCCGGCAGTTGGAGCGCTTTCTGACCCAGCCGTTCTTTTCGACCGAAGCGATGACCGGAAATCCGGGGCGCTTCGTCCCTCTGGAGGAAACACTGGACAGTTGCGAGCGCATCCTGTCGGGCGATCTCGCGGACCGCGATGAGGGTGATTTCTACATGATCGGATCGATCGCGGATCTCGACGCGCCGGCGGAGGCGACCGATGCGGCTTGAGATCATCACGCCCATGGCAATCTGCGTGGATCGCACCGTGCGGCGCATCGTGGCCGAGGCGCCCGAGGGGCATTTCGGGATGTTGCCGGGCCATGTCGATTTCGTCAGTGAACTGGTGCCCGGCATCCTGCTTTACGAGGCCGAGGACGGCACCGAGCGCTTCGTCGCGGTCAATGCCGGCACGCTGGTGAAATGCGGCGACGAGGTGCGCGTGGCGGTGCGCGGCGCGATCGAGGGCGACGACCTGTCCGAGCTGCGCGCAAGGGTCGAGGCGGATTTCCGCCGGCGCGACGAGGACGAGCGCGCGGGCCGCGCAGCGCTGGCGCGGCTCGAGGCCAGCATGATCCGCCGCTTCCGCGACCTGGGGAAGCCAGGCCCATGACCGATGAGCACAATGCAGAAACGGAGACGGAAACCATCGCGCGCAAGGCAAAGCGAATGGAAGAGGCCCGCAAGCGCCGCCGCGAAAGCGCGTGGTACGGCCTGGGCATGTTCGGGCTGGTGGGCTGGTCCGTCGCGGTTCCCATCGTCGCGGGCATCGCGCTGGGTGTCTGGATCGACGAGCGCTGGCCGGGAGAGGTGTCATGGACGCTGACGCTGCTGATCGCCGGCGCCGCGCTGGGCGCTCTCAACGCCTGGTACTGGATCCAGCGGGAGGGACGCAATGATTGACGGAGACCGGCAACGACTCGAGGAGCTGCAATGAGCGCTACCATCATCCTGCTGTCCGGCGGGGCGGGCGTCCTCATCGGAGGGCTTTACCTCGGCCTGCTGTGGCTGGGCGTGCGGCATCTGCCGCGGGAGCGGGGCGTCCCCGTTTTCCTCGGACTTGCACTTGCGCGGATGGCGGTGCTGGTGGGCGCGCTGGCGGCGGCGGCCACGCTCGGAACGCCGGCGGAAGGACTGGTCGCGGCGCTCGCAGGCTTCGTCGCCGTGCGGTTCGCCGCGACGCGCCTTTCGGGTCGCGGAACACCCGGAGACGCCGCATGGAAATAAGCCCCGACGCCTGGGTCCTCTATGAATGGCGGGATCTTCGGCTCAACGCCACCATCGTCTTCACCTGGGGCGTCATGGCGATCCTCGTCCTCGGCTCGTGGGCGGTCACCGCACGGCTGAGCGAGGGGGAAACCGTGTCCCGCTGGCAGGTGATGCTGGAGGTGATCGTCTCCACCATCCGCGACCAGATCGCTGAGGTCGGCGCCGACACACCCGGCCGCTACCTGCCCTTCATCGGCACGCTCTTCCTGTTCATCGCCACGGCCAATGTGCTGGCGGTGGTACCGGGATACGAGGCGCCCACCGGCTCGCTTTCCACCACCGCGGCGCTGGCGATCTGCGTTCTGGTGGCGGTGCCGCTGTTTTCGATCGGCGAGCGCGGGCTGCGTGGCTACCTGCGCACCTATCTGCAGCCGACGCCGTTCATGCTGCCATTCAACCTGGTGAGCGAAGTGTCCCGCACCGTTGCGCTGGCCGTGCGGCTGTATGGCAACATGATGAGTGGTACCGTCATCGTGGGTATCCTGATCAGCGTCGCTCCGTTCTTCTTTCCGGTCGTGATGCAGGTTCTGGGCCTGCTGACCGGTCTGATCCAGGCCTACATCTTCGCCATTCTCGCGATGGTCTATATCGGCTCTGCAAGCCGCGGCCGCCGCGGGTCCGACAATCCGGCCGCGGCACAAGAAACCGAAGCAAAAGGAGACTGAGCATGGATTCAGCAACATGGATTGCCGTGATCTCGATCTTTACCGCCGGGCTCACCATCGCCATCGGTTCAATCGGTCCGGCGCTGGCCGAAGGGCGCGCCGCGTCGCAGGCGCTTCAGGCAATCGCGCAGCAACCCGACGCCGCAAACACGATCACCCGGACGCTGTTCGTCAGCCTTGCGATGATCGAATCGACGGCGATCTACTGCTTCGTGGTGTCGATGATCCTGATCTTCGCCAATCCGTTCACAAACCTCGCCGCCCAAACCGCCACGCAGGCCGCCGGAGGCTGATCGCATGCAGATCGACTGGCTGACCGTGGCGGCGCAGATCGTCAACTTTCTCGTTCTCGTCTGGCTGCTGCAACGGTTCCTCTACCGCCCCATCACTCAGGCCATGGCGCGGCGGGAGGAGCGCATCGAAACACGGCTGTACGAGGCGAAGACCGCGCGCGAAGCGGTCGACGCAGAGGCAGCCGATCTGCGCGAACAGCAGCGGGCGCTGGAGGCCGACCGGGAGGCGATGCTGAACGAGGCCCGGCAGGAGGCCGACGCCCTGCGCGCCCGGCTCGAGGAGGACATCCGCAAGGAGATGGACGCCAAGCGCAGCACGTGGCAGGCGCATCTGGAGGAGGAGCGTGAGGCCTTTGCCGACAAGCTGCGGCAGCGCGCCGGCCATCAGGTGATCGACATCGTCGGGCGCGTGCTCGAGGACTACACCGGCAGCGACCTGGCCGGACAGGTGGCCGGCACCTTCGCGGATCGCCTCGCCGCCCTTGACGGCGACGAGCGCGAAAAGCTGTCGGCCGCGGCGAACCGGGCACAGGGGCCCGCCCGCGTGGAAAGCAGCGTCGCGCTCAAGCCGGGTGTGCGAGGCCAGATTACCCGCGCGATCCACGAATGCGTCGCCAAGGATATCGAGGTCGAGTATCGCGAGGACGACGATCTGCTGCTGGGCATCCGCCTGACCATCGGCGAGCAGACGGTCGAATGGTCCGCCTCCCGGTTCCTGCACCGGCTCGAGACAACGCTTGACGAGGTGATGGAGCACGGCGCTCACCGCAGTTCCGGCCGCGCGCCGGTCACCGGCTGAGGGGACACGATGACCTTCGGCGATCTGCACGACGATCTTTTCGCTCCGCTCGAGGACGCGCTCGCACGGGTCAGCCCCGCACTCGAGAGGGCCGAAATCGCCCGCATCCTGTCGGTCGGCAACGGCGTGGCGGAAGTTGCGGGTTTTACCGACCTGCATGCGGACGAGCTTCTGACCTTCGCCGGCGGCGTGATGGGGATCGCCTCGAACCTCAGCGAGGCCCGCGCGGGCGTCATTGTTCTGGGCGAAACCGAGCGCTTGCGCCCCGGCGATCCGGTGCGCCGCACCGGCCGCGTTGTCAATGTGCCCGTGGGCACGGGGCTGATCGGCCGGGTGGTGGATGCGCTTGGCCGCCCGCTCGACGGCGGCGGCGCCATCGGCGCACGAGAATTCCTGCCGGTCGAGCAGCCCGCGCCACCCATCATGCACCGCGCGCCGGTGCAGGTGCCGCTGCAGACCGGGATCAAGGCCATCGACGCGGCCATTCCGATCGGCCGCGGCCAACGCGAGCTGATCCTCGGCGACCGGCAAACCGGCAAGACCGCCATCGCCGTCGATGCGATCCTGAACCAGCGCGACAGCGGCGTGCTGTCGATCTATTGCGCCATCGGTCAGCGCGCCTCGGCGGTGGCGCGCGTCATCCAGAGCCTGCGCGAAGGCGGCGCGATGGACCGCACCATCGTCGTCGTAGCCAGCGGCGAGGATGCGCCGGGGCTGCAATTCGTCGCGCCCTATGCCGCCACCTCGATGGCGGAACATTTCATGGCCGAGGGGCGCGATGTGCTGATCGTCTACGACGACCTGACCCGCCATGCCCGCGCCTACCGCGAGCTTTCACTGCTGCTGCGGCGCCCGCCGGGGCGCGAGGCCTATCCGGGCGACATTTTCTACATCCATTCCAGGCTGCTGGAACGCGCCACGCAGCTCCGCCCGGAATACGGCGGCGGCTCGCTCACGGCGCTCCCGGTGGTCGAGACCCAGGCGCAGAACATCTCGGCCTACATCCCGACCAACCTGATCTCGATCACCGACGGGCAGGTCTATCTGTCGCCCTCCCTGTTCGAAAAGGGACATTTGCCGGCCATTGACATCGGCACCTCCGTCAGCCGCGTCGGCGGCAAGGTGCAGTTGCCGGCGTTTCGCGCCGTCGCGGGCAACCTGCGGCTGATGTATGCGCAGTTCGAGGAACTGGAGACCTTCGCCCGGTTCGGCACCCAGCTTGACGCCGAAACCCGGCGCAAGCTGACCCGCGGGCTGCGCGTGCGCGAGGTGCTGAAACAGCGCGAGCATGATCATCTGGACGTGCCCGAGCAGATCGCGGCGCTGCTCGCCGCGACGGAAGGCCTGTTCGACGACCTCGAGCCCGACGCCGTGGCCGGAGCCGAACAGACGGTGCGCAAAGCCGTGCGCGCGCGGGCTGGCGATGTCTGCGACCGGATCGACGCGGGAGAGAAGCTGGACGACGCCGATCGTGCAACGCTGATCAAGGTGATGCGCGACGCGCTGTCGGAATCGCAGACGGAGGCGGACGATGGACACGCTTGAAAGCCTCGCGGACGCGCTGGAGACCACGGGCGACATTCAATCCATCGTGCGGACGATGAAGGCGCTGTCCTCAGTCAGCATCCGGCAATACGAACACGCCGAAGCGGCGATGGCGGATTATGCCCGCACCGTCGAACTGGGTCTGATGGCGGTTTTGCGCCAACAAGGATCCGCCGGTCTGCTCCTGCCCGGCGCCGACAGCGCGGCCGGGCGCGAGGCGCTGATCGTGATCGGGTCCGATCGCGGGCTGTGCGGGGGATACAACGACAAGGTCACACGCGCCGCCCTCTCGCGGATGGGGGACCAGCCCATGGTGCTGGGCGTCATCGGGACGCGCGTGGCGGCCAGGCTCGAGGCGGATGGGCGGCGCGTGGATACGGTCCATACCCTGCCCGGCTCGGTGGAGGGACTGTCGCGGCTGGTCCAATCGGTGATCCTCGGGATCGACCGCTGGACACGGCTCGAAGGGGTCAGACAGGTCTGGCTCGTCCACAATCGCCGCGAGGGACGCAGCACGGCGAAGCCGCAGACTCACCGGTTGCTGCCATTGCCTGACGGCTATCTGCAAAAACTGGCGAAGGTCGACTGGCCCGGACGGTCCCTGCCACTGTTCCGGATGGATCCCGACCGGCTGATGTCATGGCTCGTGCAGCAGCGGTTGTTTGTGATGCTCTACCGCGCCCTGGCCGAGGCGTCGGCCAGTGAACACGCCTCCCGGCTGGCCGCGATGCAGGCCGCCGAGCGCAACATCGAGGAGCGGCGCGACGACCTGCGCCAGCTGTACCGCCAGCGCCGGCAGGAATCGATCACCCGGGAGCTCCTGGACGTGGTCTCGGGCTTTGAGGCCGTCAGCTCGGCGGATTGAGCATCACCGCCCGCTTGGCGCCGCGCTGGTCATTGCCGCCACCATCTTCTGCGCGCCCACGGCGTGAAGATCGCCAGCGCGCTGTCCAGACGCATGTCCCCTCCAGCGTGTTCCCCAATGTCACTCGCCACCCGCTTCTGTGGGGCTTGAAGGGCGATGGCCGTCAATTCGGCTCCGCGCCACACTGACGTGACGCAGAGCGTCGATCAACGCGGCTCGGTGTGCACCCTGTCTGCCTCCAATGCTTCGGCGGTTCGCGCCAGCGCAGAGTCGATGTCGTCTGTCCGCAGGAACTGATCGTCCAGCAGGGTGGGCTCGTAGGGGAGCTGACGCCGCGTCACGGCAACCATATGCCCAATCGACCCGAGCAATCTCGCCAGCGATGCGTCCGTACCGTAGCGGATACCCTTCGGCACGCAGATTCCGTCGTCCTCGCCCGGCTCCTGGCCCGGCGGACAGACCCGGCCACCACGGCCCGGCTCGACCTCCGGCGTCACCGGCCCGATATCGCCGGCCACGCAGCCGCCGTCGATCGGACTTGGCCGCATTCCGTTGGGACATGCGATGAGATAACCGTCAGGAACCGGGACGAGCAGGATCTTGATGTCCGGCACGCACCGGTCGTCCTTGCCCGGGATCTGGCCCGGAGGGCACCCGCCCTCGCCGGGGCGCTGCGGTTTCAGCGTGAACGTGACCCCGCACAGGCCGGACGGCCCGGGCTGGCTGCCGTCCGGACAGGGCTCCAGCCGGTAGCCGGCCTCGCCGGTCCGGTTTCCATTGCCAGAACTCTTTCGGCAGGCGGCTTCACATGCGTTGTTCGATTTTTCGCAGCCGACTTTGTCCTTGTCGAAGCGGCGATCGGAGCTGACCGTGCAATTGGCGAATTGGCTGTTCGCGCTTGCCATGCAGCTTCTGTAGCCGGCGGTCCCCTTCTTGTACTCCGAGCAGTCGGAAGTGCGGCGGCTCAAGTCCGCCTTGCAGGACCTTTCCGAAGTCGCGTGGTTGGTCTGGGTGGTCTTGTCGCAGTCGGCCTTCTGATCCTCGCATTGATCAAGGCACATCTGCAGCGAGTCGGCGCGCGCGGTCGATGCGATGGTGGAGAGCACGAAGCCGAGCATAAGCACAATTGCCGCTCTCAGGATCGCGCATTGCTCCGGGCTAGCTCGAACCATTTTCGCTTTCCTCATTGCCGGCTGGAACAGTCTGCAGCAAGTCCACTGAACGGCGCGCGTGAAATTCCAATTCTCCGTGCCGCAGCGCCGGGGTTGAATATGCAACTAGACAGTCACCAGTCACCATGCGCTGTCAGAATATCAAAATATACCGTAGAAACTCATCAATATTGAATAGTAATCTGTACGATCAGAGTTGACAAGTCGATATCGCGTTGGCGCTGCGGAAGAGAACAACAAAAAGCCGGAACATTACTGTAATACATAGCGCAATTCGGCTGATACGCTTCAAGATACCGGATAGAAGGTGCGTGTGCCGCAGCGGAACAGTCCGTCCGCCATCAGTCCTCCACGACGAGAACCGTCCCAGCACGTCCATATCGAAGATGGCCTGACGCGGGCCCTGGTCGCAGCGCCGCAGAAGATCGTCGTCACGCGAAAGATCAATGGGAGCCTGGATGATGACCTGCACCGGGTCGCACTCGTCTCGACTGTTGCGCACCGCCAGCGCCACACGATCACCCGGAAATTTCTGGACGTGGTCTCGGGCTTTGAGGCCGTCAGTTCGGCAGACTGAGCGTCCGCGTACCAGCACGCTCAAACGACCGCTCCAAACGCAACAACGGTTCCCGCGCGCCCCTCGAGGATCGCCAGCGCCTCGCCCAGCCGTCCGATCCCGGCCATGCGACCCTCACCGCCAGCCGCGAAACGCGCCGCGGCTTCGGCTTTCGGTCCCATCGAGCCCGCCGGCAGGCCCAGCGCGGCGGCCTCGGCGGGGCTGAGCCGCTCGATCCGGGACACCTTCTCGGTGCCGAAGTTGCGCAGGATCCCCTCGACATCGGTCAGCATCAGCAGCGCGTCCGCGTCCAGGTTCTCGGCCAGAAGCGCGCTCGCCGCGTCCTTGTCGATCACCGCCTGAACGCCGGTAAGGCTCCCGTCGGCGCGCGCCATCACCGGGATGCCCCGCCGCCGGCGCAGATCACGATGGTGCCGTGCCGCAACAGCAGCCGGATCACCTTCAGGTCGGGAATCTCCACCGGCGCGGGCGAGGGCACGACGCGGCGCCAGTGGTCGCCGTCGCGCGCGATGCTCCAGCCGTGGCGCTGCGCCATCTCCTCCGCCTGCGCCTTGTCGTAAACGGGGCCGACGAACTTCGTCGGCTTGTCGAAGGCCGGATCCTCGGGGTCGACACGGATCTGTGTGAGCAGCGTGGCGACGGGGCGCGTGTGAGCGAGCGCATTTTCCAGCTCCTGCTCGATCAGGTAGCCGATCATGCCTTCCGTCTCGGCGCCCATCACGTCGAGCGGATAGATCTCGTCGGGCTTGTAGGCGAGGCCCTGCAGGGCGAGCAGGCCCACCTGCGGGCCGTTGCCATGGGTGATGACGAGGTCGTGTCCGGCCTCCACGATCTGGGCCAAGGCTGCTGCGGCGATCCGGGCGTTCTCGCGCTGATGCCCGGCCGTCAGCGCCTGTCCGCGCGCCAGCAGCGCGTTGCCACCAAGGGCTGCCACCACCAGCATCGCCTCACGCTCCCAGCGTCGCGACGAGCACGGCCTTGATCGTATGAAGCCTGTTCTCGGCCTGATCGAAGACGATCGAGGCGGCGCTTTCAAAGACCTCGTCCGTCACCTCCATCTCCGAGATGCCGAAGTCCTTCTGAATCTGCGCGCCCAGTTCGGTCTCGGCGTTGTGGAAGGCCGGCAGGCAATGCATGAAGCGGGTGCGCGGGTTGCCGGTATTGGCCATGACATCCGCCGTCACCTGGTAGGGCTTCAACAGCCCGATGCGTTCCGCCCAGCGGTCCTTCGCCTCGCCCATGGAAACCCAGACGTCGGTGTAGAGGAAATCGGCACCCAGCGTCGCCTCCGCCACGTCCTCGGATATCAGCACCTTCGCGCCGGTTTCCTTTGCGATCGCGCGCGCCTCGGCCTCGATCTCCTTCTCGGGCCAGCAGGCGCGCGGGGCGCACAGCCGCACGTCCATCCCCATCTTGGCGCCGCCGATCAGAAGGCTGTCGCCCATGTTGTTGCCGGCGTCACCAAGAAAGCAGTAGGCGATGTCGCGCCAGGGTTTCCCTGCATGTTCCTGCATAGTCAGGAAATCCGCCAGGATCTGGGTCGGATGAAATTCGTCCGTGAGTCCGTTCCAGACCGGCACGCCGGCATGGGCGGCCAGTTCCTCCACCACGGCCTGGCCGAAGCCGCGATATTCGATCCCGTCGAACATCCGGCCCAACACGCGCGCGGTATCCTTCACCGTCTCCTTCCGGCCGATATGCGAGCCCGAGGGCCCCAGATAGGTGACGTTCGCGCCCTGGTCGTGGGCGGCGACCTCGAAGCCCGCGCGGGTGCGGGTACTGTCTTTCTCGAAGATCAGGGCGATCTCCTTGCCCTTCAGCAGGGGCTGTTCGGTGCCCGCGTATTTCGCCGCCTTCAGATCGGCCGACAGCTTGAGGAGAAAGCCGATCTCCGCGGGCGTGAAATCGCGAAGGCTCAGGAAATGACGGTTCTTGAGATTGTAGGCCATGCGGTCCTCCTAGGCCGGGTCGCGGATCGTCGGGCAGCTCATGCAGCGGCCACCTCCGCGGCCGCGGCCGAGCTCGGCGCCCGGCACCTCGAGCACTTCGATGCCCTCGGCGCGCAGCGCGGCGTTGGTGTCGTCGTTGCGGTCGTAGCCGATCACCACGCCGGGGCGCAGCGCGAGCACGTTGTTACCGTCATTCCACTGCTCGCGCGAGGCCTCGAAACTGTCCGTGCCGCCGGTCGGCACCACGGTGAGCTTCTTGAAGCCCATCGCCTTGGCCACGACGTCGAAAAGCGGGCGGTCGATCCGGCGGATATCGAGGGGCGCGCGTCCCTCGCCGGGGTGGAGGTCGTAGACGGTCATCTCGGCGGCGACCTCGGTGAAGCTGGTCACCACCTCGCCGCCGCAGAAGGTGAACACGGTGTCGAGGTGCATCGCCGCCCGCGACTTCGGCAGCTGACAGGCAAGCACCCGCGTGGCGCGGCCCTGGTCGAACAGCGCCTCGGCCAGAAGTCCCACCCCTGCGGCGAGGAGCGTTCACCCATGCCTACGAGAACGACGCCGTTGCCCACCGGCATCACGTCGCCGCCCTCCAGCGTCGCCAGGCCGAAATCCCGGGTTGGATCGCCCCACACTACCTCGACCCGCCCCGCGAACTTGGGGTGGAAACGATAGATCGCGGCCGTCAGCAGCGTTTCGGGCCGCCGTGCCTGCCAGTACATCGGACTGAGGATGACGCCGGAGTAGATCCACGCGCTGTTGTCGCGGGTGAAGAGCGTGTTGGGAAGCGGCGGCAGGACGAAGCCGAGATGCCCCAGATAGGCACCGAACATGCCCGCCGCCTCGAAGGGCAAGTCGTCAACCGTCAGCCCGCCGATCAGGAAATCCGCAAGCTCCACCCCCGGCATCTCATCCATCCAGGCGCGCAGGTCCGCCAACATCCCGACCCCGATCGCCTGGGGCGTGATCCGGTGGTCGAGCACCCATGCACGAGCCTCGGGGATGTCGAGTGTCTCACCCAGCAACACCCCGGTATCCAGCACCTCCACCCCCTCGCCGCGCATGAGCTCGGCAAAGACGTCGTGGTCCTTTTGTGCCTGGCGCACCCAGAACACGTCGTCGAACAGCAACGCCTCGCAATTCTGGGGCGTGAGCCGCCGGTGCGCGCGGCCCGGCCTGCAGACGATCACCTGCCGCAATCGCCCGGTCTCCGAATGAACGCCAAGGGTCTGGTCGCTCATACCACGGCTCCCTTCATCCAGGCGCCCACCGCCAGTGTGCTCACGATGAAGACCGTCAGGATCAGCAGCAGCGGCCAGATGAAGACGATCCAGCGCTCATAGGGCACGCGTCCGATGGCCAGCCCGCCGATCACCACCGCAAAGGTCGGGTTGATCAGGTTCACGAGGCCGTTGGCCGACTGATAGGCCGTGACCACAAGGTCGCGCCCCACGCCGGCGAAATCCGCGAGCGGCGCGAGGATGGGCATCGACAGCACCGCGAGACCGGACGATGAGGGCACGAAGAAACTCATCCCGAGCTCGATGACGAACATCGTCGAAATAAAGGCAACGTCCGAGAGCCCGCCGAGCGTCTGCTCCGAGGCATGCAGGATCGTGTCGGCAATCCGCCCCTGTTCCATCACCACGACGATGCCGCGGGCCAGGCCGATGATCAGCGCGACCCCCAGAAGGTCCCGCGCCCCGTCGACGAACGCGCCGGTCAGCCGCTTCTCGCCCAGCCGGCCGACCAGCCCGGTCACGATTGCCGCCCCGAGGAAAAGCGCTCCCATTTTCGCCATCCACCAGCCTTGACTGGAAACACCCCAGATCATCACAACGAAGGTTGCAGCGAAGATGACGAGAATGACCTTCTGCGTGCCGGTAAGCGCGTCGTCCCCTCCCCGCCCTCACCGTCTTTCAGGAAATGCCGTTTGTGCGCATCCCACTGGCCGGCGACGACGGAGCGCGCGCTGTCGGCCTTCACCCGCGCCGCATAGCGCATCACGTAGGCGACGCAGATCGCCAGGCCACCGATCAGCAGCACGAAGCGCAGGATCATGCCGTCGGTGAAGGGGATCGAGGCGGCGTTGGAGGCGATGATCGTGGCGAAGGGGTTGATGGTGGAGCCGAGCACGCCGATCCCCGCGCCGATCAGGATGATCGCGACCCCGGTGACGGCGTCGAAACCCGCGCGCAGCGCCACGGGCAGAAGAATGGCATAGAAGGCCAGCGTCTCCTCCGCCATGCCGTAGGTCGTGCCGCCGATGGCGAAGAGCGCCATCAGGATCGGGATCATCCAGATTTCACGCCCTCCCATCGCGCGCATCGCCGATCGCATGCCCGTGTCGATCGAGCCTGTGGCGTTGACCACGCCCAGAAAGCCGCCCAGCAGCAGGACGAAGAGCGCCACATCGATGGCGTTCGCCATGTTGCTCTCGGGATTGTAGAAGCCGCCGATGGGCGCCAGAAGCACCTCGACCGGGCCTTGCGGATTCGACTCGACCGTCTGGTAGGTGCCGGGCACGGCGACCTCACGGCCGATTTCCTGGTTCATCCGCCGCTCATACTGCCCCGCCGGAATGATCCAGCTCAGCGCGGCCACCAGGATGATCAGCAGGAAGAGGATCGTGTAGGCCGTCGGGAAACGCGACTGCGGATCGGGATCCTTGTCGGACTTCACGGCTTCGGATGAGGTGTCGGGCATGACTTTCTCGTTTCCTTTGGATCAGATTCCGTTTGCCTTGCACAATTGGCGTACCTCGATTTCAGGCGCGGAGTATTGATATGGGTCAGAACGCGCGCGGATTCTTCGGCGAAATTTGCCTAGTGTTTTCTGAAACCGTTTTTGCAGGGTGCGCGCAATCACGGTGGCGCACGAAAGATGCTGTTCAGCCCAGGCCAGCTAAGCTTCCGCTTCTCCGATGTCTTCTATCTGTTGTTCATTCTGGTCGTCGGTTCGATGGTGTATTCATCCTGTTCCTGGCGGTTTTGAGCGTGGATCGCGCCGGCGATTGCAGGCTGGTTTGCCTTGGGCATGGCAGGCATCAGCCTTGTCAACCAGATCCCGGTGCGGCGTGAGCGGACGGCGGCTGGCTGTGAGCTCTCACAAGGTCTCGCCGGCGGGTCTGCGAGGGATCCTATCCGCCGTGCACGACAAGCCGCGTCGCCCAATAGCCGATCGTGGCCGAGACCGCGGTCAGGCAGGTCCCCCACACGATATCGACGATAACAATGGAGACCGGCCAGTTTTTGAGCGTGGCGTAGTTGGTCATGTCATAGGTCGCATAGGTGAAAAAGCCGAACAGCGCCCCGTAAATCAGAGCCGGGCCAACCGATTCCGCGCGCAGGGCCGGGGCAACCGCGAAGATGACGATGCCCACCACATAGACCGCATAGAACGCCGCGGCGGCGCCCATCCGCGGCGAGTCGAGCAGCAGATCGCCCAGGCGTGAGAAATAGAAGGTCTTGGCCACGCGGGACAACCACAGGAAATCGATCCCGAGGAAAACAAGCGCCGTCAGAGTGTATGCGATGAAATACTGAAGCATGATGATCCTGCCGTGATGAGACAAGACGGATACGCCGTGGCATGTCCCGCGGATCACCCGGCCAGGGTCGCGGCGTCAAAAAAGATCCCGGACCCCGCATCGGACATGATTGCGCAGTGATCCGTTTGGCGCATGCCTGCGTATTCCGTACATGCACCAAGCGGGAAGCGCCATGAGCACTCAGAAGATCGCCGTCATCGGTTCGGGAATATCGGGCCTGTCAGCCGCATGGCTGCTTTCCAGGCGCCATCAGGTGACGCTTTACGAGGCCGGAGACCATCTCGGCGGCCACGCCAACACCGTGGACGTGGACACACCGCAAGGCCCCATCGCGGTGGACACGGGGTTCATCGTCTTCAACGAGCGCAACTATCCCAATCTCGTTGCCCTGTACGAGCACCTCGGCGTCGCCAGCAACGAGACCGAGATGAGCTTTGCCTTGTCGTTCAACGGCGGGGCCTACGAATACGCGGGCGCCGGGCTGGGCGGCTTCTTCGGACAGCGCCGTAATCTCGCCCGTCCGACGCACTGGCGCCTGTTGCGCGACATTTCCCGCTTTTTCGAAACCGCCCAGCGGGCGGTGTCGGCCTGCGCCCCCGACATGACGCTTGGCGCCTTCCTGGCATCAGAGGGTTATTCGGAAACCTTTGTCGACGACCACATCGTTCCGATGGGGGCCGCCATATGGTCGACCTCCATGACGGAGATGCTCGCCTTCCCGGCGCGCAGCTTTGTCGACTTCTATGCCAACCACGGCATGCTGCAGTTCAAGGATCGCCCGAACTGGCGAACTGTCGCAGGCGGCAGCAGAAACTATGTGCAGCGCTTGGTCGAAGACGGCGATTTCGAGATCCAGCGCGGCAATGCGGCCAAGCGGATCGTCCGGCATCCCGGATTTGTGCATGTGGTGGATGGACGAGGCGCGATCCGGCCGTTTGATCAGGTGGTGATGGCGACGCATGCGGATCAGGCGCTGGCGCTGATCGAGAACCCCGATCCGCTCGAGCAAAATCTTCTCGGAGCGTTTTCCTATCAGGCCAACCGCACCGTTCTGCACCGCGACGTCCGCTGGATGCCGCGCCGCAAACGGCTGTGGTCGAGCTGGAACTACCTCAAACGCGACAGCGGCGCGGAAAGCGAGCTGTGCGTCACCTACTGGATGAGCCGCCTGCAGGGCCTGCCGGCGCACACCAATCTGTTCGTGACGCTCAATCCTTATGACGAGATCCATCCCAAGACGGTGGAACGCGAGTATTCCTACGACCATCCGGTGTTCGACACCACGGCCATGACGGCGCAAAAGGACCTGTGGGCCTTGCAGGGCCAGCGGCGAACGTGGTTCTGCGGAAGTTATTTCGGCTTCGGCTTCCATGAAGACGGCATTCAGAGCGGCCTGGCCGTGGCCGAGGACCTGGGCGGCTTGCAGCGGCCGTGGCAGGTCCCGAACGCCTCGGGCCGTATTGCCGCCCAGCGTCCGGCCACCATCGAGGCGGCGGAATGAGCATGACGGCCGAAGCCCTCTACAGCGGAACCGTGGTGCACACGCGGCTGCGTCCCTGTGTCCACACGCTGCGCTACAGCGTCTTCGCCCTGCTGTTTGACTGCGACCGCATCGATGCGCTGGGCGGGCGGCTCCGTCTGTTTTCCTACAACCGGTTCAACCTGTTCTCGCTGTATGATCGCGACCACGGCGACGGAACGCCGCTCCGCGCCTACCTGCACGGTCTCGCCGCGCAATCCGGGCACGGAGGGGACGTTCGCCGCTTTGCGATGCTCTGCTACCCGCGCATCCTCGGGTATGCCTTCAATCCGCTGACGGTCTATTTCGGCCTCGACGCGGAGGGTGATCCGCGCCTCGTCGTCTACGAGGTCAACAACACCTTCGGCGAGCGAAAGACCTATGTGATCCCGGTCGCCGCCGGCGAGAAAAGTCTGATCTTCCAGAGGTGCCGGAAGGAACTCCACGTTTCGCCCTTCAACCCGCCCGTGGGCAGCTACAGTTTCCGCGTCACGCCGCCCGCCGAGACGATCACCGTTGGCGTCGCGCTGAGAGATACATCCGGCCCGGTGCTCAAGACCCATTTCCGCGCGCACCGAGACGCCTTGAGCGACCGCAGCCTGCTGCGCGCCCTGGCTCGCACAGGCTGGATGACCATCAAGGTCATGATCGGAATCCACTACGAGGCAGCCCGGCTCTGGTTCAAGGGGCTGCGCCTCGTCCCCCGCCCGCCGGCTCCCGAGACACCCGTAACCTTCGCCAAGACTCCAAGGGAAGGCTCCTGAAGACATGCTTGAAGACCTGACCGTGGACACGGCCGCGCGCCGTCACGTGCTTCGCAACCCACTCGACCGCATTCTCAAATGGAGAATCATCCGGTTCCTGCGATGGAACCCTGTGGGATCGATTGTCCTCGCCTTCCCGTCCGGCGAGACGGTGCGGTTCGGCCGGCCGGGGGACGAGGCGGAGCCATTTCTGCGCTTCCGCAACCATCTCGCGTTTGCAAAAATCATCCGCGGCGGAACGATCGGCTTTGCGGAAGCCTACATGAACGGCGATATCGACTGCACGGATCTCACCGGACTGTTCCGCTTCTTCCTGCGCAACCGGGCTGATTTCGAGCGCAACGGCCGCCGGCTCTCAAGAGCGCGGATCGCCGATCGCCTGTCCCATCTGATGCGCCGCAATTCGCGCCGCGGCAGCCGCCGCAACATTGCCGAGCACTACGATCTCGGAAACGCCTTCTACGAGTTGTGGCTCGACCCGACGATGCTCTATTCGAGCGGGCTCTTCCAGCAGGGCGTCACCTCGCTGGAAGCATCCCAGGAAGCGAAACTGCACCGTATCCTGGATCTCCTCGACCTCTCCGGCGGTGAAAGCATCCTGGAAGTGGGATGCGGCTGGGGAGCGTTCGCTCTTGAGGCGGCCGCAACTCATGGTGCGCGCGTCACGGGCCTCACCCTGTCGCACGAACAGCTCGCTCATGCGCGGGAACGCGCGCGCGAGACAAATCTCGACGCGGCGTGCGACTTCCGGCTTCAGGACTATCGCGACGTCACCGGCACGTTCGACCGGGTCGTGTCGATCGAGATGATCGAGGCCGTCGGTGAGGCTTATTGGCCGCAGTACTTCCGCGTTCTCAGCGACCGGCTGGCGCCCGGCGGCACCGCCGTGATCCAGGCGATCACCATCAGTGAGCAGCGTTTCGAGCACTACCGCGGCTCGACGGATTTCATCCAGCGCTACATCTTTCCCGGCGGCATGCTGCCCACGCCCGGCATCATCGAGGAGCAGGCGGCGCGCGCCGGCCTGACGCTCGATCTGAGCGAGCGCTTCGGGCTTTCCTATGCCGCAACCCTGCGCGAATGGGCCCGGCGGTTCGAGGCCGCATGGCCCGAGATTGCGAAGCTGGGTTTTGACGAGCCCTTCCGCAGGCGCTGGCGCTACTATCTTGCCTATTGCGAGGCCGGATTCCTGGAAAGGGCTGTCGACGTTGGCTTCTACCGGCTGAGAAAATCGCCCTGAGACAATCAGCGCGTCAGCTTTTCAGGACAAACGTTCTTATCAGCCAGAAATAGAGCGCGTCGGGAAGCAGGCGCAGCAGTTTCATCTGCGCGGCGAACCCGCGCGGGAAGGCAATCTCGAATGATCCGCGCTCAAGCCCCGCCAGCATGCGTTCGGCGGCGTCTTTCGCGCTCATCAGACCCGGCATGGGAAACGGATTGTCGCGTGTCATCGGCGTGTCGACGAACCCGGGGTTCACCACCGACACGGTGATGCCGCGCGGCGCCAGTTCCGTCTTCAGGGTTTCCGCCAGATTGATCAGCGCCGCCTTGGTCGGCCCATAGGCGAGCGAGCGCGGCAGTCCGCGATAACCGGCGACCGACGCAACGATGGCGATGTGGCCGCGCCCCCGCGAAAGCATGCGCGGCAGCAGCACGTCGAGCGCGTTCATGACGCCCATGACGTTGACCTCCACGCCGGTGCGTATGGCGGCAAGGTCGAATTCGTCGACGCTCATCAGCGCCCAGGCGCCGGCGTTCAGCACCGCCAGATCGATGTCGCCGCGTTCCTCGATCTCCGCAACACAGGCGGACACGGCCGTGGCATCCGTCACATCGAGGGGATAGCTGTGAACAGTCGCCGCCTGCGCGGCGAGAGCATCCAGCTTGTCCTGCGACCGGGCCGAGGCGGCGACGTGATCGACACGACTGTCGAGCAGACGAGCCAGCTCCAAACCGATGCCGGAGCTCGCACCCGTGATCCAGACGGTCTTCCAGGGCGGGCGGGGGTGTGTCACCGGTCTCAGATCCCGACCAGCGGCTGCAGCAACCGGCTGAACAGCCCCTTGAATCGTGTCGGCGCTTCTGTCGCGACGATGCAGATGCACGGTTCGCCGGGGTCCACCTTCGGCTGATGCTCGACGTGTTCATCGAGATCCGCGACATCGCCCGGCCCAAACCGGCCCAACTCGTCGCGATAGGCCCCCGAGAGGATCAGGGTTATCTCCGCACCGCCGTGACCATGCTCGGGCACGGCCTTTCCTGGCTCGATCTTCAGCATGTAGAACGCGGAGCGCGTCGGCGTCGTCAAGGCGATCTTGTGACGGCGAACGCCTGGCGCGACGGTCTTCCACGGGATGTCCGCAAGCGACGGTCCGATGTAGCGCCGCAGCGGCACGGGCACGTCGCGCGCCCTGCCTTCAGGAGCGGCTGATTGCTCCGCCCGGATTGGCTCACCCGCGCCGTCCCCTTCATCGATACAGCGCATGATCCGCGCCAATGCATCGTCGGCAAGCGAAACCGTCTCGCCGTCTTCCAGCAAGCTCCCGCCGAGGTCCTCGGCAATGCGCAGACCCCGGCGGCAGTCTTCGCACATGGCGAGATGGGCCGCGACGATCGCCGCGAAAGGCTCGTCGAGATCGCCGCTGGCGTGGCGCAGCAGCGTGGTGTGGTCGAGATGATGCAGGATGGTCATTTCAGGACCTCCAGCTTTCCCTTCAGTTTCATATAGGCAAGGCGCATGCGTGACTTCACGGTTCCCAGCGGCAGGTCGAGTTTCGCGGCGATTTCGCTTTGCGCCATGTCGTGAATGAAGGCGTATTCGATGATGCGGCGCTGCTCGTCGGGCAGCTCATCCAGAACCTTTGCGACATGTTCGGCGCGCTGACTGGCAAAAGCCTCGTCCTCGCCGTCCGCATCCTCGGAGGCCAGGTCCAGCCCTTCCAGATCCCGATAGGGTTGCGACGACGCGCGGCGCAGCCGATCGACTCGGGCGTTTCGGGCGATCGTGTAGACCCAGGTGCTGACCGCGCCGCGTTCCGGCGCATAGAGGCCCGCCTTACGCCAGACCGTCATCATCACGTCCTGGACGAGATCCTCGGCGAGATCCGGATCCGCCCCGGCCTTCACCATCACGGATTTCACGCGCGGTCCGAAGTGAAGAAACAGGGACTGGAATGCGTCGCGGTCGTGATGAGACGCAACCCGGGCGATGAGCATTCGGTGGTCTTCCATCGTCAAGTCGGGCACCGCGCAGTCCGGATCAAAAATCGCTCGTAAGGCCGCCCGCATGTCTGCACCTTTTTGCATTCAGCTCAAGTACGCAGTCAGCCGGCGATCGGATCACTCCCATCCGAAATTTGTTTTACCAGCGCGGCTTCCTACCAGCACCTGCAGTCGAGAGCTTTGCGCGCGACATGCCGCTGCCGACACCACCGAGGTCGACGCCAAATTTTCTTGTGTTTTCAATATATAATACAAAAGCGCCCCGCGCGGACGCCAGTTTGGGCATCCGCACGGGGCCTTGCGTGCGGGTAAGGGGTGCTACCAGGCGTTGTAGGGCAGGAACTTGCCGCTCATCTTCACTTCGATGCGATCGCCCTTCGGATTCGGGATCTTTTCGACGCTCATGTCGAAATCGATGGCGCTCATGATGCCGTCGCCGCCCTTCTCCTGGATCAGTTCCTTCAGCGTGTCGCCGTAAACGCCCATGATCTCGTAAAAGCGATAGATGCACGGATCGGTGGGGATCGTCTGAGGGAATATCTTGGTCGGATATTCGGCCAGAACAACGGCCGCTTCCTGCGGCAGGCCGAGGTAACCCACCAGCAGGTCAGCCTTTTCCCGCGGCAGCGAGTTCATGCCCAGGCACGCCGAGGTGGTGAACACTTCCGACATGCCGATGGCCTCGGCCATGCTCGCCCAGCTCACGCCGGCGGTCTTCTTCTTCTCGAAAATCATCTCGGTGACGTCGATCTTCTTCATGGGCTTCCCTTTCGAGAGTCTGTTCAAATCGCGCGACAAAAGGCGTGCGGAGTTGAGTGGTTTTTGACGAAATTCGAGACGGATTTGATTCAAATTTGAATCAAATTCGCGCTGGATTTGAGTGCATCACACGGCCCGGACCTGACTGGCCGGCGCCACGGTTTCGGACAAGGCGGGACGAATGGTCGCCGGCCGTGTCGGGCCGTTGCCCCCGCCCGGAATCTGCCCCGCCATCTCCTGCGACCGCCGGGCCAGGAACTCGACCAGATGGTTTCGGATCTTGTAGTAGCCGTCGTGATGGATGATCTCGGCCCGCACCCGGGGACGCGGGATATCCACCACCACGCTCTCCGCGACACGGGCGTAGGGCCCGTTGGTCATCAGCAGGATGCGGTCGGCGAGCAGGATGGCCTCGTCGACATCATGAGTGATCATGAACACCGTCTGATCCGAGCCCGACCACACCCGGGTCAGCTCGTCCTGGATGGTGCCGCGGGTCAGGGCGTCGAGCGCGCCGAAGGGCTCGTCCAGCAGCAGCAGCTTGGGCTGGATGGCGAAGGCCCGGGCGATGGAGACCCGCTGGCGCATGCCGCCGGAAAGCTGCGAGGGCTTGCGGTGCTCGGCGCCGCCGGTCAGCCCCACCATCTCCAGATACTTGTTGGAGTGCTCGAGCACCTGCGCCTTTGACCACGTCGGATGGCGCGCCGCGACGCCGAAGGTGACGTTCTTCAGCGCCGACAGCCAGGGCAGCAGCGAGTAGTTCTGAAACACCACGCCGCGATCAAGACTTGGGCCGGCGACCTCAGTCCCGTCCATGGTCACGGCGCCGCCGGTGGCGGTATCGAGACCGGCGAGCACGTTCATGATGGTCGACTTGCCGCAGCCGGAATGGCCGATGATGCAGACGAATTCGCCCTTCTCGATGTCGAAGTTGACGTCCTCGAACACGGTCAGGGGTTCCCCGCCCTTGGGCGCGGGAAGCGTTTGGTGAGCCCGTCGATTTCCAAAAACGGTTTTTCGGTCATGGGCTTGTCCTACTCCTGATACTGCACGGCGTGCTGCACGCGGGCGAAGATCGCATCCAGCAGCATGCCGACCACGCCGATGACCAGGATCGAGAAAATGACGCTGGTGAGATCCAGGTTGTTCCACTCGTTCCAGACGTAGTAGCCGATGCCCGTACCGCCCACGAGCATCTCGGCGGCAACGATCACCAGCCAGGCAATGCCGATGGAAATCCGCATGCCCGTGAGGATGGTGGGGGCGGCGGCCGGCAGGATGACGGTGAGCGCCGTGCGCAGGGCGCCGAGTTCATGGGTGCGCGCGACGTTGACCCAGTCCTTGCGGACCCCGGCCACGCCGAACGCGGTGTTGATCAGCATCGGCCAGATCGAACAGATGAAGATCACGAAGACCGCCGAGGCGTTGCTGTCCTTGATGATGAACAAGGCCAGCGGCATCCAGGCCAGCGGCGAGATCGGCCGCAGGATCTGGATGAATGGATCCAGCGCCTTGTACGCCAAGGGCGACATGCCGATCAGAAAGCCGACCGGTATGGCGATGGCGGCCGCCAGGAAATAGCCGGTCAGAACCCGATACAACGAATAGGCGATCTGGATCCCGATGCCCTTGTCGTTGGGGCCGTTGTCGTAGAACGGATGCGACAGTTCCTCGACAGCGCGGATGATGACGGCGGAGGGCGGCGGAACGCGGGCTTCCTGGTCCGCGCCGCCCATCAGCTTTTCGTATTCGGTCATCTCGCCGGCGGGTTTGACCGCCGGCGTTGACACTTCCCACAAGCCCAGCCCGAGCACGAGCAGGACGAGCGACAGGAACAGAGCCCTGACGTTGAGCGAGGCGGTCATGGTCAGGTCCGCTTGATCGCGAAGCTTTCGACATACGCTTCCGGCTCGGCCGGATCGAAGGTCTTGCCCATGATCGTGTAGCTCTTGTAGGTCTCTTCCGGCGGCGTGATGCCCAGATCCTTCATGATCTTCGCGCAGTCGCCCGCAAGATACACCTGTTCGGCCACCGCCTTGTAGTCGACCTCACCCTCGACATAGCCCCAGCGCTTCATCTGGGTGAGGATCCACACGCCCATCGAGTGCCAGGGGAACGGATCGAAATCGATGCGGTCGGGCACATCCTTGATGTTGCCCAGGCCGTCGGCGTAGCGGCCCGTGAGCACCTGCTCGATGACGGGCACCGGCTGGTTGAGATAGTTGGCCGGCGCGATGGCCGCGGAGATCTCCTTGCGGTTTTCCGCCTTGTGCGCGAACTGCGTGGCGTCGACCAGCGACTTGAGCAGAGCGCCATAGGTGTTGGGCAGGGTCTCGGCAAATTCCTGGCTGCAGGCGAAGGCGCAGCACGGATGGCCGTCCCAGATGTCCTTGGTGAGCTTGTGGATGAAGCCGACCTTCTCCCAAACGGCGCGCTGGTTGAACGGATCGGGCGACAGGTAGCCGTCCAGGTTGCCGGCGCGCAGATTGGCGACCATCTCCGGCGGCGGGACGACGCGGATCTGGATGTCGGTGTCCGGATCCAGGCCATGCTCCGCCACGTAGTAGCGCAGCAGGAAATTGTGCATGGAGTACTCGAACGGCACACCGAACTTGAAGCCTTTCCACTTCTTCGGATCGTCGTTCTTGTCCATGTGGTCGACGTGCAGGACGATCGCCTGGCCGTTGATGTTCTCGACCGCCGGCATCAGGAACGGCACGGCGGTCGAGCCGGCGCCCATGGTGATGGCGAGCGGCATCGGCGTGAGCATGTGCGCCGCATCGTATTCCTTGTTCAGCGACTTGTCGCGCGCGACCGCCCAGCCTGCGGTCTTGATCACGTCCACATCGAGGCCGTATTTCTCATAGAAGCCCATGGGCTTGGCCATGATGATCGGCGTGGCGCAGGTGATCGGCACGAAGCCGACATTCAGCTTGCTCTTTTCCGGCGTGCCCAGATTGTCGAGGATCGCCGCCTTGGCCTTGTCCATCGGGAAGACGGAGGCCAGCGCGGCCGCCAGCGTGGTGCTGCCGAGCATCTTGGCGAAGGACCGGCGGGAGAGTTCGTTGTGGCCGAATACGGACCGCACGATGGCGCTTTCGATAGCCCGTTCCATCGCCTCGTCGCTTGTCTGCGGACCGCTGTCGACGGCCCGCGCCTGAAACGTGCCGGCGGACTGGCAGGTCGCGCAGGCGCACGCCGCTCCGTGCCGAAGGTCACTGTCTCCGTCGTATGGATTGCCTAGGCTCTTTGACGCCATATCCTCATCCCCTGTCCTGGTTTCGCGTTCTGCGGTAGCGGCTGTCGCGCTCGTCTTTCACATCGCAAAGGCCGTGCCAGGGGAGATAATTTTAAATTCTCTTTTCCCTTCAATATCTTGTGACTTTTCTCGCTCAATCTGAAATTTACGAGTTTTCAAAAATGACTATTTTTCGTAACGTTCCTTCACGAGATTTCGTAAACAAAGGGCTTGCGTCACCATGAAACACGTCGTCGCCGAGGGATCGGGAGTGCCTGTGGGGCGTGCGTTCATGGCCGAGCTGTTGCACGCCGCCTTCGACCGGTCACCGGACCCAGGCCTGATCATCGATCCCTATTCTGGCCAGGTCCTGCACGCCAACCGTGCGGCGAATGGCCTGTACACCGGAAGCGGCGTGAAGATCGCCGGGCAGACCATCGACCAGCTCTATCCCGACGCGCGCGGCCTGCTGCATGTGTTCACCGAGGAAACGCTGGAACGCGGCCACGCCTGGACACGGGACCTGATGCTCTCGGGCGCCAACGGCAAACCCCTGCGGCTCGAACATGCCGCCGTCCTCGCCTCATGGCAGGGCCGCGCCTGCGTCGTGCTGAGCGTGGTCGACCTTGACCAGACCAGCCGCCGTGCCGTGGACGAGGAGGCCAACAGCTACCATCGCAAGGGCCTGGAGGAGTGGCGGCGGGCTGAGCGCTACTTCCGCGAGATCGAGCGCGAAAACCAGCTGATCCTGGCGGCCGCCGGCGAGGGCATCTACGGCGTCAATGTCGACGGCGTCACCACGTTTCTCAATCCGGCGGCCGAAACGATGCTGGGCTATGCGGCATCGGATCTTGTCGGCAAGGACATGCATTCCGTCATTCATCACCACAAGCCCGACGGCACGCCCTACGCCAACTCGGACTGCCCGATCTACAACGCCTTCCGCCAGGGTACGGTGAAGACCGTCGACGACGAGGTGTTCTGGACCAAGCAGGGCAAGCCGATCCGCGTGGAATACACCTCCACGCCGATCCGCGATTCCGGCGCGGTGGTCGGCGCGGTGATCGTGTTTCGCGACATCACCGAGCGCAAGCGAAACGAGGAGCGGCTGAAGGCGGCGCTGGAGGACAACGCGCGGCTGCGCGAGCGGCTGGAGATGGAGAACGCCTATCTGCAGGAAGAAATCCGCAGCCACGCCAACCACTACGACATCCTCGGCACGTCGGACGCGATCATCAACACCCTGAAACAGATCGAACTGGTCGCACC
Source organism: Breoghania sp. L-A4 (assembly GCF_003432385.1). Taxonomy (NCBI): domain Bacteria; kingdom Pseudomonadati; phylum Pseudomonadota; class Alphaproteobacteria; order Hyphomicrobiales; family Stappiaceae; genus Breoghania; species Breoghania sp. L-A4. The sequence continues at coordinate 3,871,415 of NZ_CP031841.1, forward strand.
GACCGGCGCCAATGTGCTGATTTCGGGCGAAAGCGGCACCGGCAAGGAACTGGTGGCGCGCGCCATCCATCAGGCGTCGGACCGGCGCGACCGGCCGCTGATCCGCGTCAACTGCGCCGCGATCCCGCGCGAACTGTTCGAAAGCGAGTTCTTCGGTCATGTCAAAGGCGCCTTCACCGGCGCGCTGCGCGACCGCATCGGCCGGTTCGAACTGGCGAACGGCGGCACGATCTTTCTCGACGAGGTGGGCGAAATTCCGCTCGATCTGCAGTCGAAACTGTTGCGCGTGCTGCAGGAGCGCAAGTTCGAGCGCGTCGGCGAGGAACGCACCCGCGAGGTCGACATCCGGCTGATCGCCGCCACCAACCGCGATCTGAAGAAGGAGGTGACGGCAGGCAAGTTCCGCGAGGATCTGTATTTCCGCCTCAACGTGTTTCCGATCGAATGCCAGCCCCTGCGCGACCGCGCCTCGGACATTCCGATCCTGGCCGATCATTTCCTGGAGACCTGCTGCTCGCGGCTCAACTTGAAGAAACTGGAGCTGACGAAGGCCAATATCGCGGCACTGAGCGGCTATCCGTGGCCCGGCAACGCACGCGAGTTGCAGAACATCATCGAGCGCGCGGCCATCCTGGCGCGCAACGGCAAGCTGAGCTTCAACCTACCGAGCGTGGACGGGAGCCTCCGGGCGGAAAGGCGCGACATTCCGCCGCCCGCCTTGCCGGAGGCAGCGCAGCGCATCCTGACGATGGACGAGTTGAACGAGCTTGAAAAAGCCAACATCCGCAAGGCGCTGGACGCCTGCGGCGGCAAGGTTTCCGGGAAGGCGGGCGCGGCTCAATTGCTCGGCATGAAGCCCACCACGCTCTATTCGCGCATCCAGGCGATGAACCTCTGAGCCAAGAGGCGGGGTCAAGCGGTGGGCATTGCTGTCCGGATCTGCAAGGAGGCTTTCGGCCCGGCGCCGCCGAAAGCCCCGAGCCCCCGGTTCCCGAACGACAGATTTTGCCGTGCCGTGTCGGGGTGGTACCGGCGAGATGGCGCAATCATACTATTTCGACCTGCCGACTGCCGCCATACTGGCCGGCACGAATCCCGAATATCCGCGCTGGCGCACCGGATGTGCGACGCAGGGAGCGCGACCGGCGCTTCCGGTATCTGAAAAGGAATGATCGATGTCAGCATTTCCTGACAGGGCGAAAGTGGTCATCGTGGGTCTGGGCGGCATCGTCGGCGCGTCGGTGGCGCACCACCTGATCGAGCGCGGCTGGGACGACATCGTCGGCATCGACAAGTCCGGCATTCCCACAGACATCGGCTCGACGGCGCACGCCTCCGATTTCTGCTTCGCCACCAGCCACGATCTGCTCTCGTGCTGGACCACGATGTATTCCATCGATTTCTACGAAAAGCTCGGACACTACTCGCGTATCGGCGGGATCGAGGTGGCGCGGGTCGGCGACGACATGCGCATGGAGGAGCTCAAGCGCCGGGTCGACTCCGGCAAGGCCTTCGGCACCCGCGCCACGATCATCTCGGCGGCGGAGGCCAAGGAAAAGTTCCCGCTGCTGGAGGAAGAGCTGATCCAGGGCGCGCTTTGGGATCCGGACGCGGGCCTCGTCACCCCGCGCTCGCAGACCGTCGTGGGCAAGCTCGTCGACACGGCCGAGGCCTCGGGCAAGCTGAAGATGTTCGCCAACACCTCCGCCCTGTCGCTGATCATCGAGGGCGGCCGGATTACCGGGGTGGTGACCGGACGCGGCACGATCCATGCCGATCACGTGGTGGTCTGCGCGGGTCTCTGGGGCCGGCTCATCGCCGGAATGGCCGGCGAGGACCTGCCCGTCATGCCGGTGGACCATCCGCTGACCTTCTTCGGCCCCTACGACGAGTTCGCCGGCACCGGCCTTGAAATCGGCCGGCCTTTGCTGCGCGACCAGGGCAACTCCGCCTACATGCGCGACACCGGCGACCCCAAGAGCACCGAGGGCGGCCAGATCGAATGGGGCTACTACTACGAGACCAACCCGCGCCTGGTGCATCCGCGTGACATTCTGGAAAAGGAACAGGCCCGGCTGTCGCCCTCGCAGCGGGATCTGGAACTGGAAGACGTGATCGAACCGCTCGAGCGCGCCATGGAATTGACCCCGATCCTCGCCGAGCTCGGCTTCAATGAAAGCCATTCCTTCAACGGCCTGCTGCAGACGTCGATCGACGGCGGCCCGGCGATGGGCGAAAGCCAGAATGTGCGCGGGCTGTGGTACGCGGTCGGCATCTGGGTCAAGGACGGCCCGGGCATGGGCAAGCTGATCGCCGACTGGATGACCGACGGGCGCACGGAGGTCGACCACCACGGGGTCGATTTCGCGCGCTTCAACACGTTCCAGCTCGATGAAGATTACATCCATGGCCGCTGCGAGGAGACGGCGGCGAAAATCTACAATCCCCCGGTGCATCCGCGCGAACCCTTCGCCAACGGCCGCGGCCTGCGGCGCTCGCCGTTCTATGAGCGCGAGGCCGAGCTCGGCGGATATTTCATGGAGCTTGGCGGCTGGGAGCGCGCCCATGGCTACGCCGCCAACGAAGCTCTTCTGGAGAAATTCGCCGACCGCGTGCCGCTGCGCGAAAACGAGTGGGACAGCCGGCATTTCTGGCGCGTATCCAACGCCGAACAACTGGAGATGAGCGAGACCTGCGGCATCATCAACCTCTCGCATTTCCACATGACCGAGATCGAGGGGCCCGATCACGTCGCCCTGCTGGAATGGCTGTGCGCGGCGAGGATCGGCGGCGACGCCAACATCGGCAAGGGCATCTATACCCATTTCCTTGATGACGAGGGCATGGTGCGGGCCGACTTCACCGTGCTGCGGATGGCGGACCGCTGCCGCCTGATCAACGGCGCGGATGCCGGGCCGCGCGACTTCCACTACATGCGCCGCGTGGCCCAGGACAAGGGCCTCGACGTCACCCTCACGGACGTTTCGGAAAAATACGTGACCATCGGCATCTGGGGCCCGACGCGCGAGAGAACCTGCAGAAGGTGGTCGAGGACCCGGAGGCGCTCGCGCCCGACGCCTTCCCCTTCGCGGCCATCCGCCCGATCACGATTGCGGGCAAGCGGGTCGCGGCCTTCCGCATCTCCTATGTCGGCGAGCAGGGTTGGGAGCTGCACATGTCCTATGAGGACGGGCTGGCCGTGTGGGACGCGCTGCGCTCGACCGGCGCGATCGCCGTCGGTGTGGAGACCTACGCCAACTCGCGGCGGCTGGAAAAATCCCTCCGCTTGCAGAATGCCGACCTGCACACCCAGTACAACCTCTACGAGGCGGCGCTCGCCCGGCCGAAGGTCAAGGAGGCAGATTTCCGCGGCAAGGACAAGCACCTGGAATATCGCGCAATGGAGCACCAGGCCGCCATGCTCTGCACGCTGGTGATGCGTGAGCACACCGACAGCAAGGGCGTCGCGCGATACCCCGTCGGCACCCTGCCCGTGCTCGATCGCGGGACCGGCGAGACCCTGGTCGACGCCCTGGGCCGCCGCTCCTACACAACCTCGATCGCCTACGGCCCCAGCATCGGCAAGAACATCGCGCTGGCCTACCTTCCCTGGGACTACTGCCAGCTCGGACGGACGCTGAACGTATCGTATTTCGACGAGATCTATCCCGTCGAAGTCGCCGGCGTCGGCTATCAGCCGCTCTACGATCCGGAGAACCTCAAACCGCGCTCCTGACCGGACCGACACCACGGCGGATGACCGCCGTGGTCCCGAGCGTTGGCCTGGTTCTCTCAGAGTCCCGCGCGCCTAGCGGCTATTCTGCTTGCGCCACTGCTGAAACAGCGCCTGGTTCTCGTCCTTGGTGCAGGGATACAGACCGATGATCGTCGCACCGCCCTTGACCTGCTCAAGCACGAAGTTCTCGTAGGCCGTCATTTCCACCGCCTCGTCGGCCACTTCGTCCGCGATCTCCGCAGGGATGACGATCACGCAGTCGTCGTCGCCGACGATGATGTCGCCGGGGAACACCGGCGCGTCGCCGCAGCCGATCGGCACATTGAGATCGATGGCCTCATTGGTGGTGAGGTTGGTCGGGCTCGACGGGCGGGTGTGGTAGGCGGGCATGTCGAGGGTGGCGATGGTCGCCGCGTCGCGAAAGCCCCCATCCGTCACGATGCCCGCGCCGCCGCGTATCATCAGCCGGGTGACCAGGATGTCGCCGGCGGAGGCGGCCGCAGCACTCTTGCGGCTGTCCATCACCAGCACGTGGCCTTCGGGGCATTCCTCGATGGCGACGCGCTGCGGGTGCTTCGGGTTACGGAACTCGACGAGCTGGTTGCGGTCCTCGCGCGCCGGCATGTAGCGCAGCGTGTAGGCCGGGCCAACCATGTTGCGGCCCTTGCGGGCGATCGGATTGACGCCCTGGATGACCTGATGGCGCAGGCCGCGCTTGAACAGCGCGGTGGCGAGCGTCGCCACGGAGACGCCCATCAGTTTGTCATGCGTTTCGGTGTTCATCGATTTCTTCCCTACTTCTTTCCCGCACGCTGAACGGCGCCGGGCATGATCTGGTTGAGGAACTGGTCCAGCTTGGCCTGTTGGGGAGCGGTCAGGGGCCAGGCGGAGGGCGGGCGCGTCGGGCCGCAATCGATGCCGAGCGCCTGCAGCGCCGCCTTCACGCCCGTCACGTTGGCGCCGTTCATCTCCTCGGCGCGGATATCCTCGAACGCGCGCATGCCCTCGATCAGCGTGTTGGCCGCCGCGTAATCGCCCGCCTCCAGCGCGGCGTGGATCGCCACGGAGCGCTCCGGCCAGACGTTGATGAGACCGGAGGTGAAGCCGCGCGCGCCCACCGCGTAGAGCGGCGGCGCCCAGACCTCCGCGAGGCCGCCGACCCAGACGATCGACGGATCGCAGGCGGCGATCGCCGCCGCCAGCTTCAGGGGATTGGGCGTCGCCCATTTCACGCCCTTTACCCCCGGCAGGGCGCAGAGTTCCGCGATCCAGCCGGTGCCGATCGCGTCGTTGCGCAGATAGAGCATGATCGGCAGGCCGCCGCCGGCGTCGCTCACGGCCTTGACGTAGTCCACCGTGCCGCGCGGCGAGACGAAGGGATCCGGCGGCTGGTGGATCATCAGGGCGGCGGCGCCCGCCTCCGCCGAGGCCTTCGCCAGCCGGCAGGCATCGCGGACACCGCGGCCGACGCCGGCCAGCAGCGGCGCGCGGCCGTCGACCAGCTCGGCGACGGCGCGCACCATCGTGCAGGCCTCATCGGTGGTCAGCGCGTAGAATTCGCCCGTGTTGCCGTTCACCACCGGGATGTGAACCCCCGCCCCCAGCGCCCGGTCGATGACCGGCGCCAGCCGCTGCGGCGCGATCTCGCCGTGGGCATCATAGGGGTGACGAGAATGCCGGAGATGCCGGCCAGCGCCGTGTCGAGATCATGTGTCATCAGAAGATATCCGGTTCACCGGCGGCCTGTCCGAAGCCGCGTTCAAGGAAATCGAAATCGCAGCCCTTGTCGGCCTGGGTGACGTGACGCGAGAACATGTAGCCCCAGCCGCGCTCGAACCGAGGCGCGGGCTCCGTCCATGCCGCCTTGCGGCGCGCAAGCTCGTCGTCGTCCACCAGCATGTCGAGCCGGCGGTTGGGCAGGTCGAGGCGGATGATGTCGCCGGTCCGAAGCAGCGCCAGCGGCCCGCCGATGTAGCTCTCCGGCGCCACGTGCAGCACGCAGGCGCCATAAGAGGTCCCGGACATGCGCGCGTCGGAGATCCGCAGCATGTCCCGGTGCCCCTGCTTGATCAGCGCCTTGGGGATCGGCAGCATGCCCCATTCGGGAAACCCGGGCCCGCCTTTCGGACCGGCATTGCGCAGCACGAGCACATGATCCGGCGTCACGTCGAGGTTCTCGTCGTCGATCGCCTTCTTCATCTCCGGATAGCTGTCGAACACGAGCGCCGGGCCTTCGTGGACATGATATTTCGGGTCGCAGGCGGCGGGCTTGATGACCGCGCCGTCGGGGCACAGGTTGCCGCGCAGCAGCGCCAGTGAGCCTTCGCGATAAACCGGGTTGGACAGCGGCCGTATGACGTCGTCGTTGAAGACCTCGGCGCCCTCGAGCGTTTCGCCCAGCGTCCTGCCGGTGACCGTGATCACCGAGGTGTCCAGTCGTTCCTCGATCTGCTTCATCAGGGCGCGGAGGCCGCCGGCGTAGTAGAAGTCCTCCATCAGGTAGTCCTTGCCCGCCGGGCGGATGTTGGCGATCAGCGGCGTGGTTCGGCCGAGCTCGTCGAGATCGTCCAGCGTGAAGTCGACGCCGGCGCGGCGCGCCATCGCGATCAAATGCACCACCGCGTTTGTGGAGCAGCCGGTCGCCATGGCGACGATGGCCGCATTGCGGACAGACGCGTCGTTGAGGATCCGATCCGGGGTCAGATCTTCCCAGACCATCTCGACGATCCGCCGGCCGCAATCGCTCGCCATGCGCTGATGGCCGGAATCGGGCGCGGGTATCGACGAGGCGCCGGGAAGCGTCAGCCCCATGGCATCGGCGATGGCGGTCATGGTCGAGGCGGTGCCCATGGTCATGCAGGTGCCGACCGAACGCGCGATGCCACCCTGGATTCCGAGCCACTCCTCGTCGGAGATGTTTCCAGCACGGCGCTCGTCCCAGAATTTCCAGGCGTCCGACCCGGATCCGAGAACCCGGCCGGCGTAGTGGCCGCGCAGCATCGGGCCGGCGGGCATGAAGATGAACGGGACGCCGGCGGTGATCGCGCCCATGATGAGGCCCGGCGTGGTCTTGTCGCAGCCGCCCATCAGGACCACGCCGTCCAGCGGATGGGCGCGGATCATCTCCTCCGTCTCCATGGCCAGCATGTTGCGGTAGAGCATGGAGGTGGGCTTGGTGAAGCTCTCGTCGACCGACAAAGCCGGCATCTCGACCGCGAAGCCGCCGGCCTGCAACACGCCGCGGCGGACGTTTTCCACGCGCTCGGGAAAATGGCCGTGGCAGGAATTGAGCTCCGACCATGTATTGAGAATGCCGATCAGCGGCTTGTCGCGAAACTCCTCTTCCGAATAGCCGAGCTGCATCATGCGAGACCGGTGACCGAAGGAGCGAAGATCGTCCGGGGCAAACCAGCGTGCGCTGCGTAAGTCGGTGGGCGCCTTCATTCGGTCTCGTTCCATGAGTGTCTCTCTGACTGATGCAAACTTTCATTCATGTATGCGTATTCATAAATTTCTGTCAATCCTAGGATCGAAATTGTTTCGTGGACGAATTTCGCCGCAACAAGCCCTGTTGACAGCAACTCTCTCTGCATGTCATTAAATGTATGCGCATACATTAATTGGGCGGCCGGAACACGGCCGTGGGAGACGGCTGGCCGGCGCGCTGCCGGCCCAATCGGGAGAGAAACCATGAATTTGACCAGCAAGCTCATTGTCGCCGTGGTCGGCGCGGCCGCGCTGACGGCAACAAGCTTCGCCACAATGGCGCAGGAACTGCCGCGCAATGTTCGCCTCGTGATCGGCTCGAAGTCGACCGGCGGCGACACCTACCAGAACTCGGCGATCGTCGCGGAGGCTCTGGCGGACAAGCTCGGCATCAACATAAAGGTGGATGCCGTCGGCGCCACGGCGGCCTTCAAGGCGCTGCAGCGCGACAGCCGCGGCAACACACTGATGATCTTCCACGACCAGTCCTACCTGGGCGTCCTGTATGGCCGCGAGGGCTATGACGATCCCTTCGCCACCTACAAGATCGGCCCGACCGTCGCCATCAATCCGGGCAACGCCTATCTCGTTCCGAAAAGCTCCAAATACCAGTCAATGGAAGACATTTTCGCCGCTGCGGCGGCCGGCGAGAAGGTGCGCGTCGCGATCCAGCCCGGCGGAGTTTCCGAAATCGGCTTCTCGGCGATGAAGAATGCCGCCAAGGTGCGATCCCCGGGATCGGAGGAGAACATCGTCGCGGTCAACACCGGCTCGCAGTCCGACAAGAACCAGGCCATGTGGGACGGCCTCGCCGATGTGATCAACGGCTCCATCCAGGCCAACGAGCAGTTCACGCAACTGCCGGCCGACGACCTCAAGGCGATGCGCTTCATCTGGATCACCGCGCGGCCGGCCACGCTGGAGCAGGCCCCCGAGCAAGGCATGGGCAACACGACGCGCGACGACATGCTGAAATACGCGGCCCCTGCCGTCGACGTGACGCTCGACGGATCCGAGAGCTTCACTTTCGACAAGGAGTTCTTCTTTCTCTACAACAAGGACATGGACGACGCGATCGTCGCGCAGATCGACGGTGCCCTGGCAGACGTCTTTGCCGCAGGCGACATCCAGAAGCGCCAGAAGGCCTCGTTCTTCATTCCGAACTTCCTCCCCTCAGGCGAGGCGAAGGCGCACCTTGAAGCCAAGGCCGACACCTACAAGAAGGTGATCAGCGACATCACCTCGGGAAACTGACGGCAACGACCCTATCGGGCGCGGCTCCCAGGGGCCGCGCCTTCTGCCCTGATCTCAGGGAGGCCCAAATGTCAGGGAGGGATCAATGGGCGACTTCACGAAAGTGACAATCGATTTCGAAACGTCACATCTGCTTTTTCCGATCATCATCGCCTGCATACTCGTGGCCCTCGGCGCCGCCATTGTGCTGCGCGAGCAGGTGCGCATCGCCGGCGCAGCGCCCTACTGGGGGCGCATCTTCGCGGACATGGACAAGGCGCGCTTCTTCGGAACGATCGGCCTGACGCTCGCGTATTTCTCGCTCATGGTGCCGGTCGGCGACGTCTGGCCGAACACCGGGCTCGGTTTCCTGCTGTGCTCGGTTCCCTTCGTCTTCCTGACCGGCGTCCTGTTTCTTCATGAGCGCAGCGTGCGCGAGCTGGCCTCCATTGCGGCCGTGGCCCTGATCGTCCCGAGCTTCGTCTGGTGGCTGTTCACCGAAATCTTCTTCCTCACGCTCCCCTGAGGTCCACGCTGATGGAATTCTTCGAATTCATCTCCCCGCTTTTCCTGTCCCTGGCCATCGGCGGAACCCTGGTCGGCATCGTCTTCGGCGCCATTCCCGGCATGACGGCGACCATGGCGGTGGCGGTCTGCCTGCCGCTGACCTATCCCCTCGGCCTCGAAAACGGGCTGGCGCTGCTTCTGGGTCTTTATGTGGGCGGCATTTCCGGCGGTCTGGTTCCGGCGATCCTGCTGAACATTCCCGGCACCCCCTCGTCGATCACCACGACATTCGACGGTTACCCGATGACACAAAGGGGCGAGGGAGAGCGGGCACTCAAGATCGGCATATGCTCGTCGTTTGTCGGCGGCATCCTGTCGCTGATCGCGCTTTATCTCTTTGCCCCGGCGCTCGCCGATTTCGCCATCCGTTTCTCCTATGTCGAGAAATTCCTGATCATCCTGTTCGCGCTCAGCGTCATGGGGGCATTGTCCTCGAACATGCTGATCGGCATTTTCTCGGGCTTTCTCGGCATCTTCATCAGCCTGATCGGCGCCTATGACGTATCGTCCGGCGGCAATGGCAAGCACCGGCTGATCCCGCCCGGCCTCGACTACTGGCTCGACAGCGGTTTTTCGCTGCTGCCGGTGCTGATCGGCCTGTTCGGCCTCACCGCGATCCTGTGCGAGGCGGAGCTCGGCGTGCCCAAGGGTCTGTCGCGCGACGAGGTGCGCATCGGCAAGAGCTCGCGGTTTTCGCTTTCGGTCTTCAAGGGACAGATCGTCAACCTGATCCGCTCGTCGGGCATCGGCACGTTCGTGGGCATCCTGCCCGGCGTGGGCGGATCGGCGGCGTCGATCCTGGCCTACACAAGCGCGAAGACCTTCTCGAAAACCCCGGAAGCCTTCGGCAAGGGCGAGCCGGCGGGCATCATCGCGTCGGAATCGGGCAACAACGGACTGACCGGCGGCGCGCTGGTGCCGCTGCTGTCGCTGGGCATTCCCGGCGACTCGACGACGGCGCTGCTGATCGGCGCCTTCACCCTGCAGGGCGTGCAGGTCGGGCCGCTTTTCATCGGCAACAACCCCGGAACCTGGAACGCGATGATCTTCGCGATGATCGTCGCCAATGTGGCCATGTTCGTCATGATGTTCTACGCCATCCGCTATGTGGCGCTGATCGTCACCGTCCCCAAGTACATCCTGTTTCCGGTCATCCTGATGATGTGCGTGATCGGCGCCTACACGATCAACTACGGCATCATGTTCGATGTCTGGACGCTGGCCATCTTCGGCCTATTCGGCTGGCTGGCCATGAAGCTGAGGCTCGAGGTCGCGCCCTTCATCATCGGCTTCATCCTGGGACCTTCCGCCGAGGTCTATTTCGTCAAGAGCCTGGAATCCTTCGGCGACCTGACGGTCTTTTTCACCAAGAGCTGGATCGCAGGTGTGCTGTGGGTCCTGATCATCGGCTCTGTCGCCGGCTCCGCCTTCATCTCCAGCAAGACGAAGGGTGCCGAATAGTCGGGCTGGCCAAACCCGATACCCGCCTGTAAGGGAAGTCCGATCCACAACCGGTAGTGCGCATGGAACAAGTGAAACCACGGCGGGCGAAAGGCGGGCGCACCAGCGGCCGGGTCACCATGGCGACCGTCGGCCGCATCGCGGGTGTCTCGCAGGTCACGGTTTCACGCGCGCTGAGCGAACCCGACAAGGTGTCGCCCGCGACGCTTAAGAAGATCCAACAGGCGATCGAGGCGACGGGCTTCGTGCCCAACGCGATCGCCGGAGCCCTGGCCTCCAAACGCAGCCACCTGGTGACGGCGCTGGTGCCCTCGCTGACCAACATCGTCTACTCGTCCTTCGTGAAGACGTTCAGCGAGCGCATGCGCGAATTCGGCTATCAGATCCTGCTGTCGGAAACCGGCTTCGATCCGCGCGACGAGGAAACTCTGATCGCCGCCCACCTGTCCCGGCGGCCGGACGCCATGCTGCTGACCGGCATTCACCACTCCGCGCGCTCGCGCCAGATGCTGCTGGGCGCCGACATTCCCGTGGTCGAGGTCTGGGACATGACAAGCACGCCCATCGACATGTGCGTCGGCTTCTCCCATGTCGAGGCCGGCCGGGCCGTGGCGGATTTCGCACGCGAGCTCGGAGTCGAGCGCGCCGCCACGGTCACCGCCAACGACGAACGGGCGGCGCGGCGGCGCGACGCCTTCGCCCAGCGTTTCCTGCAGGCCGGAGGACAGAGTGTTGAGGCGTATGATTGCGACGGGCCGGCCAGCATCGCGGCGGGGCGCGGCGCGCTGAAGGCGCTCGTCGATGAGAAGGGGTTTGCCTCCGGCGTCATCTTCTGCAGCTCCGACGCGCTGGCGCACGGCGTACTGATCGAGGCCCAGGCCCGCGGCATCGCGGTTCCCTCCGAGATCGCGCTCATCGGCTTCGGCGACCAGGAATTCGCCGCCCATCTGGAGCCGCCGCTGACCACGGTTCTCGTCGACCGCGAGCGGCTGGGGCACGCGGCGGCGGACGCCTTGCTGGAGCGCATCGAAGGCGGAGAAGCCCCCGCGGCGATGGTCGACCTCGGCTTTCAGATCATCCGGCGCGGCTCGGCCTAACGCGCATCAGTGCGGACCGGCACCGGCGGACGCCGGCCGAACCAGGGGCGCGCGCGCTCGAGATCGGCGCAGAGCGACATCAGCATCTCGTCCTCGCCGAAACGCCCCGCCAGATGCGCACCCACCGGCAGCCCTTCCGCGCTCCAGTGCAGCGGCACGGACGCCGCCGGCTGACCGGTGGCGTTGAACGAGGCGGTGAAGGGCGAATAGTTGAAGATGCCGTCCGGACCCAGCCGGTAATCGAGATAGCTCTCGCGGGTGTGGGCAAACCGGCCGATCCGGGCCGGCGGCTCGGCAAGCGTCGCGGTGAGCAGCGCGTCGTAATCGACAAAGAACTCCGCCATCTCCCGGCCGTACATGTGGATCTTCTCAATCGCCTCGAGATAGGCGTCGCCCGAGATCGTCTTCGCGTGCTCGCAGGCGCTCAGCGCCACATTCTCGAGATCGCCCGGCAGCAACGCGCGGCCCTTGGCGGCCAGCGCCTGACGCACCCAAAGCGTGGTGCCGCAGGCGACGATGTCGGTCCATGCACGCATCATACCATTGGTGTTCGCGTTGAGCGGACGGGCCGACTCCACATGGTGCCCCAGGCTTTCCAGCAGGCGCGCCGCATCCTCGACCGCCGCGCGGCACTCGGGATCGATCGGATCGCCGGTCAGCGTCGTCGTGCACAGCGCGATCCTGAGCGGCGCGCAGGATGTCTTGGCGGCGGACATGAAGCTGTCGCGCATCGGCGGCGCGCAATAGGGCGCGCCGAGATCGCCGCCAGCGGTGAGATCGAGCAGCAACGCGGTGTCACGGACGCTGCGGGTGAGAAAGCCTTCCGTCGCCATTCCGGCCCAGCCTTCGCCGGCATAGGGCCCCTCGGGCAGCCGCGCGCGGGTCGGCTTGAAACCGAACAGCCCGCAGCAGGAGGCCGGAATGCGGACCGAGCCGCCGCCATCGGATCCATGCGCAGCCGGAACGATCCCGGCCGCCACCACAGCGCCCGAACCGCCTGACGAGCCGCCCGGCGTGCGGTCGAGATTCCACGGGTTGCGTGTCGGGCCGCCATAGACAGCCGCCTCGGTTGCAGCCCCCACGCCGCCTTCCGGCGCCGTGGTGCGACCGAAGACAACCAGGCCGGAGGCCAGAAGCCGGTCGATCAGGGTGGAGTTTCGCGGATACCGGATACCTTTCAGCAGGACGGAGCCGTTGTTTGCGGGAAAATCGACTGCCTCGCCGCCGAGATCCTTCAACAGGAACGGCACCCCGGACAGCGGTCCTTCCGGCGCACCGGAAACCGCGAGACGCCGCGCCGCGTCCTCTTGCAGCATGGTCAACGCGTTGAGCTGCGGGTTCAGCGCATGGGCGCGTGCCAGCGCGGCGTCGAGCAGTTCCGCCGCGCTGACCTCGCGCCTGGCGACAAGCCCGGCAAGGCCGATGGCGTCAAACGTCTCGTATTCGGCAAAACCCCGCATCGCGCGACACCCTTCCCGCCAGCGCCATCGCCGGACCGCCCCATGCATATCCGGGCCGGCCGATACAGGAAAGCGAAGAGGCGCGCATTACAGAGCCAATCGGTCCTGGGACCGAAGCTCCCCGAGCCGGATGCGCCACCGAGGGGCGCCGGGTTTGAGGCCGCCCAAGCACCTCAACATCAATTCGCTTGTGATCGTGCCGGTCAGCCAGTCGTGGCGCGGCTGGCAGAGCACCCGCGACGCCGGCTGAGAAGGGGCTCAGGCGACCGGCTTGGCGCGCGGCACGTGACGGCCGGATGCTGCGGCACTCACCATTGCGCCGTCACGCACGACCGTGCGGCCGCGCACCATGGTCAGGACCGGCCAGCCGGTGACCTCGATCCCCTCGTAGGGCGTATAGTCCGCGCCATGATGCAAGCATGACTGGGAGATGGTGACGGATTTCTCCGGGTCCCACAGGGCGATATCGGCGTCCGACCCGATGGCGATCGTGCCCTTGCGCGGATAAAGCCCGTAAAGCCTGGCGTGGTTGGTGGACGTGAGCGCCACGAAGCGCTGCAGATCGATGCGGCCCTTTTTGACCCCTTCGGAGAACAGGATCGGCAGGCGCGTCTCGACGCCGGGAATGCCGTTTGGAATCCAGCGGAAGCTCGTCTCGCCCTTGGGGTGCTTCTTGCCCGCGGTGTCATCAAAGCGGAAGGGGCAGTGGTCGGAGGAGAACACGTCGAAAATCCCCTGCTCGATGCCCTCCCAGCAGGCGGCCTGGCTGGCGGTGTCGCGCGGCGGCGGTGAACAGACGTTCTTGGCGCCTTGCGGGATGTCGAGGTCCTCGGCGGTGAGCACCAGATACTGCGGACAGGTCTCGCCGAAGATCTTCAGCCCCGGGCTCTCGCCCGCGCGATCTCCTCCATCGCCTCCCGGTTGGAAACATGCACGATGACCAGCGGCACGCCCGCGATTTCCGCAAGGCTGATGGCGCGGTGCGTCGCCTCGCGTTCGACCGGGATCGGACGGGTGGAAGCGTGGAATTTCGGCGCGGTGTCGCCGGCCAGCTCCGCGCGATCGCGCAGGAAGCTGATCGCATCGTCGTTTTCCGCGTGGATCATGGCGCGCGCGCCAGAGAGCTTCGCCGCCGTCATGGTGTCGAGGATCTCGCGGTCGCTCAGCTTCAGGCCCTCGTAGGTCATGAACATCTTGAACGACGTGTAGCCCTCTTCCGCGAGCGCCGGCAGCTCCTGCCCCAGCACCTGCGGCGTGGGATCGGAGACGATCAGATGAAAGCTGACATCGATGTGGCACTGGCCGTCGGCCAGCCCGTGATACCAGCTCAGCGCGTCGCGCAGGCTCTGACCGCGCTCCTGAAAGCAAAAGGGCATCACGGTGGTGTTGCCGCCAAAGGCGGCCGAGCGCGTGGCGCTGTCGAAATCATCCGCCATGACGACGCCCTCGCCGAGGGCTGGGCGATGTGCACATGGCTGTCGATGCCGCCGGGCATGACGAGCTTACCGGCCGCGTCGATGACCTCACGCGCATCCGACAGGGCGTCGGCGATGGCGACGATTCTGCCGCCGCCAATGCCCACGTCGGCGCGATAGGTGTCGGAGGCGGTGACGACCGTGCCGCCTTTCACGATGGTGTCGAAGGTGCTCATAAGGCGTCTTCCTGCTGTCCAACCGTCTCAAGCCAATGCCGCGCGATGTCCCGCCTCGTCGCGACCCATGCGCCCTGCCTGGCGGCGATGTGCTCGAGGAACATTGCCAGCCCGCCAATGCGCGCGGGCCGCGCGATGATCCGCAGATGCAGGCCAACGCTCATCATGCGCGGCGTCTCCGTACCCTCCTCGTGCAGCCAGTCGTAGGCGGCGATCAGGTAGCGGCCGAACTCCGCGCCGTCGCGAAAGCCGTTCGGCAACTGGAAGCGCATGTCGTTGGTGTCGAGCGCATAGGGCATGATCACATGCGGCGTCGCCCCGGCCTCGACGATCCGCGGCAATTCGTCATCATAGGCGTCGCTGTCGTAGAGAAACCCGCCATGCTCGATGAGCAGATCGCGGGTGCGGGGGCTGGCGGCCGTGCGGGTGTGCCAGCCGACCGGCGGCACACCGGCAACGGCGCCCAGCGCGTCGACGGTGCGCGCGATGCGCTCGCGTTCCTCCGCCTCGGTCAGGCCCTGATGCCCTTCCCAGCGCCAGCCGTGCGCGGCGATCTCATGGCCGCGATCCACCGCATCGCGGAACAGCCACGGATAGAAGCCCGCCGTCTCGCCGGTGGCGCTGAGGGTCGCCGGAACGCCATGCTTTTCCAGAAGACGCGCGATCCGCCAGTAACCTACGCGCGGCCCGAAGTCGAAATGGCTTTCCATGGCCACATCGGGATGGGGAAAGGGGTCCGCCGTCATGTCGAAGATGCGGTCGTTGACCGCGTCGCCGCGGCGGACCGAATATTCCGAGCCTTCCTCCACGTTGATCACGAAGGAAACGGCGACACGGGCATCCCCCGGCCACACGACCCTGGGCGGCGTCGCGCCGTAGCCGAGATAGTCCCGTTTGTAGCTTGTCATTGCCGGGCCCTCAGTCCAGATCCTGGAAGAGGCGGCCCCAGCCCGTGACACGGGACGGATCGGCCCCGCAGACCTTCATGGATTTCCACACCGCCGTCTGCACGGTGTCATAGATCGGAATGCCCAGTTCGCGCTCCAGCTCCGCGAGCACCGGCGCCCCGATCAGGTTGGTGCAGAAGATGATGATGGCGTCCGGCTTGCCCTCGGCCGCCACTTCCCGGACCATCTCGGCGATCCGCTCCTCGGAGACGTCGGAGAAGGCGTAGTTGACCTTGAGCCCCTCGTGGCGTTCGGCGGTGCAGGTGTATCCAGCGCGGCCGTAGTTCTCGACGATCTTCTGCTGCACGTCATCGAGATAGGGCGTCACCATGCCGAACGTCTTGACGCCGGTGCGCTCGAAAATCTCGTTGATCGCCAGGACCGAGGAACAGGCGGGAATGCCCGTGCGCCCGGTGATGGCCGCGCAGAGTTCCTCGTCCCGCTCGAACCCGAGCCAGCCGGCCGACGTGCCGTTCCAGCAGATGCAGCCCACAAGGGCATCGGCGAGAAGATCGGCGGCCGCCAGCATCGGCTCGTTCTCAAATTGCCCGAGCGCTGCGTCGCCGAGCGAGATCTCGGTCACGCGGAAGCGGCCGAAATGCGCGCTGGTGTCCTCCACTCCCGAGAGCATGGCGGATGTCACGGGCTCGAGAATCGTATTCGACGACGGCGTCAACATTCCCAGGAGGTGGCGTTTCTTGGATGTCATTGAGGGTTCGCTTTCAGGTCAAAAGTCCGCCATACGGCGCAATCCGACCAGCCGGTCGGAGATGAGAAGAACGATGATGGTGAGCAGGATCAGCAGCGAGGAGATCGCCGCGATGGTGGGATCGGGCCGCACCTCCAGATACTCGAGGATCTGGATCGGCAGGGTCTTGTTGCGCGCATCCGTGAGGAAGATGGAAATCGGGTAATTGTCCATCGATGCCAGGAAGGCGAACAGGCCGGAGCTCAGGTAGGCCGGGCTGAGAACCGGTACGAGGACCTTGATGAGCGCCCTGGGATAGCTGAGCCCGAGCGTTCGCGCCGCGTCGATCAGCGTGAAGTCGAAGAGGCTCAGGCTGGCCTGCACAGTGCGCATCACAAACGGCAGCGTCACGATCACGTGCCCGAGGATGAGCCCGGTGTAGGCATCGCGGAAGCCGATCTCGCGCAGGAACTGCAGAAGCGCGATGCCGATGACGAGCCCGGGCATCATCAGCGGCGAGACGACAAAGGTGGAGATCGCCTCCCTGCCGGGAAACCGGCCGCGCACCACTGCGATGGCCGCGAGCGTGCCGAAGACCAGGGAGATGCCCGTTGAGATCAGCGCAATCTGCACCGAGAGACCGAGCGCGGGCAGGAATCCGCGCTTGTGCGCCAGCGCCTCGTACCACCGCAGCGACCAGCTTGGCGGCGGCAGGTTGAACACGGACGAGTCGGAGAAGGACACGGCGATGGTCACGAACAGCGGCGCCATCAGATAGATGGACACGGCCACCCCGATCACCCAGACCAGCGCCCTGGCGATGCGTTCGGTCCAGGTCATGTGTTCGCCCTCACCTTTCTTGCCAGCCATTGGCTGGCGATGATGACGAACAGCGAGAAGACCAGCAGGACGACGGCGACGGTCGAGCCCAGCGTCTCGTTGCGCAGGTAGAGATAGGATCGCGCGATCTGCTGCGACAGCGTCATGAAGCGCTCGCCCACCAGCAGCGTCGGGATGACGTACATGGCCAGCGCCATCGAGAAGACGAAGGCGATACCGGCGATCACGCCGGGATGGTCAGCGGCACCACCACCTTCCAGAACACATAGAACGGCCCCGCGCCGAGCGTGCGGGCGGCCTCGGGCAGACGCGGGTCCATCAGCCGGATCACCGAATAGATCGGCATGATCATGAAGGGCACGAAGACGTTGACCGCGCCGAAGATCAGGCCCGTTTCGGTGAAGATCAGCCGGATCGGCTCATCCGTCAGGCCGATGGCCATCAGCGCCTGGTTCAGCACCCCGTCGCTACGCAACACGATCGTCCAGGCGAAGGCCTTGACCACGATGCCGACGGACAGCGGCAGGATGAGCGAGATCAGCAACACGCCCTGAACCCACCCCTTGGCCCAGGCGAGCGCGAAGGCGGCGGGATAGCCGATCAGCAGGCAGAAGCCGGTGGTCAGCAGCGCCGAGCGCAGGGTGTTCCAGATGACGTACCAGTTGAAGGAGTCGGAGAAGAACTCGACATAGGCGGAAACCGTAAAGGCTTCCGGGATCCGGAAGCTGGCGAGCAGCAACAGCCCCAGCGGCACGGCGTAGAGGACGACGAGATAGCCGACGCCCGGCAAGGCGAGCAGCCAGGTCCGGTCCGCACGATCGGTCTTCGGCGCGCTCATGGACGCTCTCCGGGAAACACAAACGTCTTGTCCGTGTTCCACACCGCCGCGAAGGTGCCGCCCGGCTCAAGACCGTCGGCCTGATCCGGCGCCAGCTCGATCGACAGGCGCTCGCCGCGGCTGGTTGAAAAATGCGCCAGCGTCCGCGCGCCGACGTAGATCCGGTCCTTGAGCACGACGGGCACGGCATTGAGACCGTCGGGCGTATCTCCGGCGGCGCGGATCGAAATGTCCTCGGGCCGCACCGCGACGACGACATCCGCGCCGGTGCGGAAATGGCCCGGTGCCGTTACCATCGCGTCCCCGACCGAGACGGCGAGCCTGCCGCCTTCGCCGCGCGACACGGTGCCTGCGAGCTGGGACGAGGCGCCGATGAAGTCGAGAACGAAGCGCGAGCGCGGCGTGCGGTAGATCTCCGAGGGCGTTCCGAACTGTTCGATGACGCCGGCGTTCATCACCGCGATGCGGTCGGACATGACCAGCGCCTCGTCCTGGTCGTGCGTGACGAACACGGAGGTGATGCCGAGGTCGCGCAGCAGCGCCTTGAGCTCGATCTGCATGCCCTCGCGCAGCTTGCGGTCGAGCGCGCTGAACGGCTCGTCGAGCAGCAGGATGTCGGGATGCGGCGCCAGCGCGCGCGCCACGGCGACGCGCTGCTGCTGGCCGCCGGAGAGCCCCGAGGGGTAGCGATCGGCAATGTCCGGCAGCTTGATCAGGTCGAGGAACCGGCTGACGGTCTTCTCCACGTCGGCGCTCTTGCCGCCGCGCGCGCGCAGGCCGAAGGCGATGTTGTCGCGCACCGTGAGATGCGGAAACAGGGCGTAGTTCTGGAACACCACGCCGACGTTGCGCTGATGCGGCGGCAATCCGGAGATCACCTTGCCGCCCAGGGTGATCGACCCGTCATCGACGGGCAGAAGCCCGGCGATCATGCGCAACAGGGTCGTCTTGCCGCAGCCCGAGGGCCCCAGCAGGGAGACGAACTCGCCCCTTCCGATGTGCAGATCCAGATTTTCCAGGACACGGGTGCCCCCAAAACTCTTGGAGACCGATTTCGCGATTAGATAATCCGGCTCGTCACGCAAGGATGTCATGCAGCATATCCAAAATCAGAAGGGGCGCAGTCAGGATCTAGGCCGCGATCTCGCGGTCGAACCGCTCGATCCATTCGCGACGGTTCTTCGACACGGCCGCCCAGTCGGGCGAGAACGCCTTGACGTCGGTCGGCACGCCCTCACCGGCGACAACCGATGTGTTGGTCGGCAGCGCGAAGGTTTCCTTGATCATCGCCGCCTGGAGATCAGGGCCGAGCATCTCGTTGATGAACGCCGCGGCCAGCTCCTCTTCCGGTCCGCCCAGCACGCGGGCGATGCCCGACGGCATCGCGCCGATGCCTTCCTTGGGCGCCGCCAGATCGACCGGCGCGCCCTCGAGCTTGCGCGGGATCGCGATGGACGAGAACGACCCGGCCAGCAGCGATGCCTCGCCCTGCTCCAGCAGATTGAAGCTCGGCGGCATCTTCGTGTAGATCGTGAGAAGATTGTCCTTGAGCTCGGCCAGTTTGCCGAAGGCGGCGTCGATGTCGTACTGCGCCTCTTCCAAGGGCTTGCCGGTCGCCAGGTGGGCCGCGAAGAACAGCGTCCAGAGGCCTTCCGTGTTCTGCAGCGACGGAATGATCACCTTGCCCTTGTAGGCGGGATCCCAGAGCGCTTCCCACGAGGGGACGTCCGAGGCGGCGCCGGTGTTGAAGGCGATGCCGCACCACGGCTGCTGGTAGTTCGCCCACATGCCGTCCATGTGAACGGCACCGCCCTTGATCGCGGACATGTTGGCGATCTTGCCCGGCTCCAGCTTCTCGATGAGATTTTCCTCGACCGCGAGAATGAGCACCGGATCGTCCATCATCACGACGGAGAGATACGGCTTGTCCTTGTTCGACCGCATCTTCTCCAGGTTCACCGAGGATTTGGTGCCCTCGAGAATGATCTTGCAGTCGTATTTGGCTTCAAACAGTGGCAGCACGGCCTTTTCCATCCAGCCGACATGGCCGCCGGCGCAGCCGACAACCATTTCCCTGGGCGCGGCACGCAGGATGGACGGCATGGCGAGCGTGCCGGCGACGGCGCCGGCGCCAAGCTTGATGGCGTTGCGGCGTGTGATAAGCGTTTTCTGGGTCATCTGCTCTTTGCTCTCTCTACTTCGTGGACGGACTTGGGAGGATCAATGCAATGCGCGGGCCATAATGTGCACATTTATGAATTCGGCTTCATTGCAATGCGTTGGGGAGCTGGCCGATACTCGTTGCAACGCTGATTCCGATTTTTTGTGCACATTTTTTTGCAGTAATGTGCACATTATTTCGCCAACCTTGCAGGATTCACCGTGAGCGAACGCAAACCACGCGCCGGCAAGGCCGACCCGGAAACGGACGAGGCGGTGTATCTGGCGATCTCCGAGGCGATCATGGACGGGCGGCTGAAGGCTGGCACAAAGCTGGCCGAGCATCGGCTGGCGGCGATCTTCGGTGTCTCGCGGGAGCGCATCCGCAAGGTGCTGCACCGGCTCGGAGCAGAACGCCGCATCGAGATGATTCCCAATCGCGGCGCGCGGGTTCCCCGCCCCTCGCTCGACGAAATCCGCGCCGTCTACGAGGCGCACCGGGTCCTCGAGGCCGGCGCGCTGGTGCAGCTCGTGCGGGTCCTCGACGACGCCATGCTGGCGCGCCTGGACGCCCACCTTCTGGAGGAGCGCGCGGCGGCGGAAAGCGGCGACCGGGCGGCCTCCGTGCGCCTGTCGGGCGCCTTCCATCTCCACGTCGTCGACGCGCTCGACAATCCCGAATTGTCGCGCTTTCTCAGAGACCTGCTCAGCCGCTCCTCGGTGATGGTCTCCGTCTACGAGCCGGCGAGCCAGTCGATCTGCGCGGTGGAGGAACACCGCGCCATCGTCGAGGCGCTGCGCGCGCGCGACGCGGCCCATGCCATCGATCTGTCGCGGCATCATTTCGAACATATCGAACAGCGCATGCGGCTGGTGTCGCACGACAGCCCGTCCAGCGATCTGGACGCCGTCTTCGCGTCCGTCACGGGTCAGACACACACCTGACGGCGCAGGCGCGGCGTGCGCCGATGCGCCTTGCGCGATTGACAATGTCCCCTGCGATCCGTGCATTCCACCCTCCGTGCGCCGACGCACGCGCCGAATTCCGGCTGTGCGCATTGCCATCGCAATGGCCGTGCCAAGCAGTTGCGGCGGCAAGAGCGCAACTCCAACCGTTTGAAATTCCTACGTTTTCCGGACCGCTGCCGGCGGCATGGCGGCGCCATGCGGTGTTCATTCGATATGAAATACTGTATTTTGTATCCAATTTGAGCATAGGAGATTGATTTTTAGGCAAAGTTTCCCGATAGAATTGTCTCCGGAACAGATAGAATCGGCGCCATGAGCGAGCACACGAGAAAAATCCGCAGCCCCGGCATCCGCCGCGCGCCGATGCACACGGAGGTCGCCGAGCACCTGCGCCAGCTGATCATCGATGGCGATCTGGCCGAGGGCGAACGCATCATCGAGGCCGATCTGAGCGAGCAGCTCAACGTCTCCAGAACCCCCTTGCGCGAGGCGATCCGCATGCTGGCGCGCGAGGGGCTGGTGGAGCTGCTGCCGCACCGCGGAGCAAAGGTGGCGAAGGTGAGCGCGGCGGAGATGCGCCAGCTCTTCGAAGTCATCTCAAGCCTCGAGCGGCTCGCAGCGGAAATCGTCGCCAAAGACGCAAAGCCCATTGAGATCAAGCGCCTGCGCGCCCTGCACGACCGCATGGCGCAACATTTCCAGGCGGGCGAGCGGCGCGAGTATTTCGCCCGAAACCACCAGATCCACCTGAAGATCGTCGAGCTGTCGGGCAATCCGATCCTGATCGAAACCCATGCCGCGCTGATGATCCGGGCGCGGCATTTCCGCTATCAGGCGCTCGCCGGTCAGGATCGCTGGAACGAGGCCATGGCTGAGCACGAGGCGATCATGCAAGCCCTGGAGAGCGGCGACAGCGAGCTGGCCGGCAGGCTTTTGAAGGACCACGTCGCACGCACCGCCGCGGTGGTCGAGGCCTCCATCCTGACGCTCTGACCGGCCACGTGGCACGCCCCTTGCTCATGAAGGGTCCGTCAACCACCGTGGAGAGCTTCATGCGCACCTCACTCGCAGCCATCACCCTGGCCGCCCTGCTCGCCGGCACAGCCCAGGCCGAGACGATCGAATTCAACGTGCTCGGCCAGCCCGGCAGCACCGGCCTGATCCAGAAGAACAAGGAACAGCCGTTTTTCGAAACCTTTGCCGAGAAGACCGGGCTGGACGTCAAGGTCAACTTCCAGCCGCTCGACGTCACCGGCATCAAGGGCGAGGAGGAGCTGCGCGTCATCAAGGGCGGGCTGTTCAACGTCGTCTCGCTGCGCCTGTCGCAGATCAGCCGCGACGAGCCCACCATCCTCGGCCTCGATCTCGTCGGCCTGAACCCGACCTATGCCGATGCCAAGAAGTCGATCAGCGCGTTCGAGCCGATCGTCGACAAACGCCTGCAGGAGAAGTTCAACACCAAGCTGCTCGGCGTCTGGCCCTTCGGCCCGCAGGTGCTGTTCTGCAAGCCCGAGATCAAGACCCTCACCGACCTGAAGGGCTACAAGGTCCGCGTCTACGATCAGAACCTGGCCAACTTCATCGCCTCCGTCGGCGGCATCCCCGTTCCGCTCGGCTTCTCCGAAGTGCAGCAGTCGCTGGCGCGCGGCGTGGTCGATTGCGCCGTGACCGGTCCGAGCTCGGCCAACTCCGCCGCCTGGCCGGAAGTCACCACCCATGTGCTGCCGCTCGCCTTCCAGGTCGCGGTCAACGGCTACGGCATCAACCTCGACACATGGAACAAGTTCTCCGCCGAGGACCAGGCCAAGATCCAGGCCGCCTTCGACGGGTTGATCGACGAGATCTGGACCTATTCCGAGGAACTCTTCGACGACGCCATGCGCTGCAACGTCGGCAAGACGCCGTGTGAGCTGAACAAGCCCTACGAGCTGGTCGAGGTGCCGATCTCCGAAGGCGACCTGGCGCTGGTGCAGAACGCGGTCAAGGAACTCTCCTACCCGTCCTGGGCCGAGACCTGCGACAAGACCAACCCGAGCTGCTCCGCCGACTGGAAAGCCACCGTCGGCAAGCGCCTGGGCATGTAGAACCATCGGCCCCGGCACAGCACGCGCCGGGGCCTCGCCGCGTCAACGATCCACCGGACCACACCCATGAACCTGTTCACGCGGGCGGTGAGCTGGGCCTTCGGGCTTCTGCTGATCGGCCTTTCGATTTTCGTCTCCCTGGAAACCGTCAGCCGCAAGCTGTTCAACTTCTCCTTCCAGGGGGCGGATGAGCTGGGCGGCTACATCCTCGCCATCTGCGGATCGCTCGCCTTCACCGTGGCGCTGATCGAGCGCGGCCACGTGCGCATCGACTTTCTGCACGACCGCCTGCCCGAACCCTTTCAGGCAGTGCTGAACTGGTTCTCCGCCCTGTTCATGGCGCTGCTCGGGCTGTTCTTCGCGCGCTACGGCTACGGCGTCATCCGCGACACGCTGGACTACGGCAGCACCGCGCCCACGCCCTGGGCGACGCCGCTGATCTATCCGCAATCGCTGTGGTACGCGGCGCTGGTGATCTTCTTCCTCGTGAGCCTCGGGCTGCTTGCCGGCGCCACCTGGAATATCGCGCGCGGACGCTTCGGCGTCGTGAACCGCCTCAACGGCCCCAAGGGCGCCATGGAAGAGCTGAGCGAGGAACTCAGCGACTTCCGCAACCGGTAGGCGCACCATGGCTGTATCCACCATCTTCATCGCCTTTTCGCTCATGCTGGCGATCATGCTGATCGGCATGCCGATCGCCGTGGTCATGGCGCTCGCGGGCATCGTCGGCGGCGTGCTGGCCTTCGGCTGGCCGCTGGTCCAGAGCATGGGCCCCGTGGTCTGGGGCGTGCAGAACGCCAACCTGCTGACCGCCATCCCGCTGTTCATCCTGCTCGGCGAGTTGCTGCTGCGCTCGGGCATCGCCGACCGGATGTACGGCGCCCTGTCACTGTGGTTCGGCGGGCTGCCCGGAGGCCTGCTGCACACCAACATCGGCTGCTGCGCCCTGTTTTCCGCCACCTCCGGCTCCTCGGTCGCCACCGCCGCGACGGTCGGCACGGTGGCCATGCCGACGCTTCGCGCGCGCGGCTACGACAGCGCCAGATCGCTCGGCAGCCTCGCCGCCGGCGGCACGCTCGGCATCCTCATTCCGCCCAGCGTCAACCTGCTGATCTACGGCTCGATGGCGGAGCAGTCGATCGGCCAGCTCTTCGTCGCCGGCATCGTGCCCGGTGCCCTGCTCACCGGGCTGTTCATGATCTACATCGCGCTCAGCCACTGGCGCAGCTACGAGAAGCCCGCGGAGGCCGTGCCCCTGCGCGTCAAGATTGCGGCGCTCGAGGCGCTGATCCCGCCCATCGTGATCTTCGTGATCGTCATCGGCAGCATCTACATGGGCATCGCCACGCCGACGGAGTCCGCGGCCCTCGGCGTGATGACCGCGCTGGTCTTTGTGATCCTCCACAAGCGCCTGTCGCTGGACTTCCTCGAACGCTGCTTCACCCAGACCGCGAAGACCACCGGCATGGTGCTGCTGATCGTCACCACCGCGTTTGTGCTCAACGTCACCCTGTCGCTGACCGGCGTCGCCCAGGCGATGACCGGCTGGATCACCTCGCTCGGCCTGAGCCCCACGGGCCTGCTGCTGGCGCTGATCGTCTTCTATCTGGTGCTCGGCATGTTCATGGACGTGCTGTCGATGCAGGTGCTGACGATCCCCATCGCGGTCCCCGTGGTCACCGCCGTGGGCATCGATCCGGTCTGGTTCGGCATCTTCGTGGTGCTGATGTGCGAGCTCGGCCTGATCACGCCGCCGGTGGGCATGAACCTCTATGTGGTGCACGGCGTGCGGCTGGACGGCGGCCCCTTCTCCGATGTGGTCAGGGGCGCCATTCCCTATGCGCTGATCATGCTGGTGTTCACCCTGCTGCTGATCGCCTTCCCTGAAATCGTGCTGTGGCTGCCAAGGACGATGTACGGATGAGTGAGCCTTGGAAGAAGACGGTGGCTGAGCTCGGCGACGCGCTGTCGAGTGGACGAATCTCCTCGGTCGACCTCGTGTCGATGTTTCTCGAGCGCATCGAGCGGCTCAACCCGCGCATCAATGCGCTTGTCACCGCCGATGACACGGCGCTCGCGCAGGCACGCGCCAGTGACGCCCGCCGCGCGGCGGGTAGTCCGCTCGGGCCGCTCGACGGCATCCCCTTCGCGGTCAAGGACAACATCCTCACCAAGGACCTGCGCACCACCTGGGGCAGCCGGGTCTATGAGGATTTCCTGCCCGGCGAGGACGAAACGCCCGTGGAGCGCCTGAAGGCGGCCGGCATGATCGTGCTGGGCAAGACCAACGTGCCGGAGTTCACGCTGGAAGGCTTTACCGACAACCCGCTTTTCGGTCCGACCCGCAATCCGTGGAATCTTGGCGTTACGCCGGGCGGATCCAGCGGCGGCTCGGTTGCGGGCGTCGCGAGCGGGCTGTTTCCCGCAGCCCTTGGCACCGACGGAGGCGGCTCGATCCGCCGGCCGTGTGGATACACCGGCCTGTTTGGCCTGAAGCCGACGATCGGCCGGGTCGCGCGGACGCACACGCTGCCGCAGGTGCTCATCGACATGGAGGTCGTCGGACCGATCACGCGGGACGTGACAAGCGCCGCGATGCTGCTTGCCGCGATCGAAGGCGCGCATCCCGGCGACCCGCGATCATGGCTGCCCGCCGAGCCCGGCCGGGAGACGCCTCTCGAGACAGCGCCTTCAGCCTTGCGCATACTCTACGTTGAACGCTTCGCGGAAGCGCCGCTCGACCCGGTGATCGCGGAGAGCACCCGCGCCTTCGCCACACGCCTGGAGGCTCTCGGCCACACGGTGACCCCGGGCGGCATGCCCTTCGACATCGGACCGCTGAACGCCGCCTGGACCAGCATCGGTCCGGCCGGGCTCGGCGCGCTGCTCGACACGCCTGAAATCACCTTCGACAAGGCGAGCCCGAAATACCGCGCCATGGCGCAAGGCAGCCGGGCCATCGGCTCGGACCGCCTCTTCGCCATCGTCGACCTGATCGCCCGCCTGCGCGAGGCGGCCGCCCGGGCATTCCGGTCCGTCGACGTGATCCTGACGCCCTCGTCCGCCGCCATGCCCTGGGCCATCGGAACCGACTTTCCGCCCGAGATCGACGGCCAGCCCGTTGGCCCGCGCGGCCATGCGATCTACACCGCCTGGGTCAACGCGATCGGCCATCCGGCGGTCAATCTGCCGGCGGCACCGGCGCCCGACGGCATGCCGGTGGGCGTCCAGCTCGTCGGCGGCCACAACCGCGACTGGCTGCTCCTGCGGCTCGCCAGGCAGATCGAGGCGGCATCCCCGTGGGCGCGGAACTGGCCGGCCATGGCATCGGACTAGCCAGCATCCGCCGCCCCGAGGACGACGGCCTCAGGCGAATTTCACCATCACGTGGCGGACGACGGAATAATCCTCCAGCGCGTACACAGACAGGTCCTTGCCATAGCCGGACTGCTTGACGCCGCCGTGCGGCATCTCGTTGGCCAGCATGAAGTGGCAGTTCACCCAGGTGCAGCCATATTGCAGCCGCGCGGCGGTCTCCATCGCCCTGGAGACGTCCTTCGTCCAGACCGAGGAGGCGAGCCCATAGTCGCTGTCGTTCGCCCAGCCGACCGCCTCGTCCACATCGGAGAACCGGGTGACGGAGACCACGGGGCCGAACACTTCGCGGCGCACGATCTCGTCGTCCTGCAGCGCGCCCGCGACGACCGTCGGCTCGTAGAAGAAGCCGGAGCCGCCCGCCATCTTACCGCCGGTGGTGATGTCGATATGGCTCTGCTCGGAGGCGCGCTCGACGAAACTCGCGACCCGGTCGCGCTGGCGCGCCGAGATCAGCGGCCCGATCTCGTTGGCGGCGTCGTCCGCCTGGTCGTAGGCGATGGAGGAGACGGCGGAGGTCAGGTCCGCCACCAGCCTCTCGTAGACTTTCGCGCCCGCGTAGATGCGGCAGGCGGCGGTGCAATCCTGGCCCGCGTTGTAGTAGCCGAAGGTGCGGATACCCTCCACCACCGCATCGACATCCGCATCGTCAAACACGATGACCGGCGCCTTGCCGCCGAGCTCCAGATGGGTGCGCTTGACCGACTTGGCGGCCGCCGTCAGCACCTTCTTGCCGGTGGCAATGTCGCCGGTCAGCGACACCATCTGCACCCTGGGATGGTTGATCAGCGTGTTGCCGACGCTCTCGCCGCGTCCGACGATCACGTTGAGCACGCCCTCGGGCAGGATATCGGCGACCAGTCTCGCCAGCTTCAAGGTGGTCAGCGGCGTCTGCTCGGACGGCTTCAGCACCACGGTGTTGCCGGCGGCCAGCGCCGGCGCGATCTTCCACGACGCCATCATCAGGGGATAGTTCCACGGCGCGATCTGGGCCACGACGCCGATGGGATCGCGTCGGATCATCGAGGTGTGGCCCGGCAGGTATTCACCCGCGGCGCTGCCGATCTGGCAGCGCGCGGCGCCGGCGAAAAAGCGGAACACATCGACCACGGCCGGGATCTCGTCGGCCAGCACCGCGTGGTACGGCTTGCCGCAGTTGAGCGCCTCCAACGCCGCGAACCCCTCCGCCTCCGCCTCGATGGCGTCGGCGAGCTTCAGCAGATAGCCGGAGCGTTCGCCCGGCGTCGTGCGCGACCAGCTGGCGAAGGCCTTTTCGGCCGCCGCGACGGCTGCGTCGATATGCGCGGCCGACGCCTCCGGCATCTCCAGGATGGTGGCGCCGGTCCTGGGTGCCAGCACCTGCTCGGCCTGTTCGGTTCCGGCGACAAAGGAGCCGCCGATCAACATTTCCGTGTCGTTCACATGCGTTGCGTTGCTGGGCATTGCGGATCTCCCTCGGGTCTCACTTGCCCTGACCCGACACGGCATCGGTGTCGCGGGTCAGGTAATAGGCGGCGATGATGGGCAGGAACGTCACCGCGATCACGAAAACGGCGACAACATTGGTGACCGGCCGCTGACGCGGCCGCACGAGCTCGTTGAGCATCCAGATCGGCAGCGTCGTCTGCTGGCCGGAGGTGAAGGTGGTGACGATGACCTCGTCGAAGGACAGCGCGAAGGCCAGCATGCCGCCGGCAAGCAACGCGGTCGCGAGATTGGGCAGCACCACGTGGCGAAAGGTCTGGAAGCCGTCGGCGCCGAGATCCATCGACGCCTCGACCAGCGAGCCGGAGGTGCGGCGCAGTCGGGCGGCGGCGTTGTTGTAGACCACGACAACGCAGAAGGTCGCGTGGCCGAGCACGATGGTCCAGAAGGAAAACGGGATCTCAGCCAGGGAAAACGCCGAGCGCAGGGCGATGCCGGTGACGATGCCCGGCAGCGCGATCGGCAGAATGATCAGCAGCGACACGGTCTCGCGGCCGAAGAACCGCGATCGGGTGACGGCGGCGGCGGCGAGCGTGCCGAGCACCAGGGCGATGGCGGTGGAGATTGCCGCCACCTTCACCGACAGAAGCAGCGCGTCCCAGATGTCCTGCCGGTCCCAGACGACGGAGAACCATTTCAGCGTCAGTCCGGGCGGCGGGAACTGGTAGCTCTTCTCCTCGGTGGTGAAGGCATAGAGGATGATCATCGCCAGCGGCACGTGCAAAAACAGCAGCCCGGCGGCGGCGGCGATCTTCAGCCTGAGCGGGGCGCGGTCAGAGCGCATTGAAGGCTCCCATGCGCCGCGCGGCCCAGAGATAGACGCCCATGATCAGGATCGGCACCACCGAGAAGGCCGCGGCGAGCGGGATGTTTCCGGCGGTGCCCTGGTGCGTGTAGACCGCCTGGCCGAGGAACAGACGTGACGAGCCGACGATCTGCGGCGCGATGTAGTCGCCCAGCGTCAGCGAGAAGGTGAAGATGGAGCCCGCGACGATGCCCGGCAGCGCCAGCGGGAAGATCACCGTTCGGAACGTCTGCCCGGGCGCGGCGCCGAGATCGGCCGAGGCGTCGATCAAGGAGCCCGGCACCCGCTCGAGCGCCGCCTGCACCGGCAGGATCATGAACGGCAGCCACAGGTAGAGAAACACCAGAAAGGTGCCGATGTAGCTGATCGACAGCGACGGCCCGCCGATCACCGGCAGCCCGAGCACCGCGTCGAGCGCCCAGGACAGATGCAGCCGCTCGATCACCCAGGTGAGCGCCCCCTCCTTGGCCAGGATCAGCTTCCACGCGTAAACCCGCACCAGATAGCTCGACCACAGCGGCAGCATCACGGCGAGGTAGAAGGCCGCCTTGACGCGGCCGGAGGCGTAGCGCGCCGCGTAATAGGCGATGGGAAAGCCGATGGCCGCCGCAGACAGGGTGACCAGCGCCGCCATGGTCACCGTGCGCACGATGATGTCCATGTTGGACGGGCGCAGCAGCTCGCCGTAGGTCTTCAGCGTGAACTCGCGGATGATGACGCCGGAAAACTCGTCGATGGAAAAGAAACTCTGCGCCAGCAGCGCAAACAGCGAGCCCAGATAGACGACGCCGAGCCAAGCCAGCGGCGGCGCCAGCAACAGCGCCAGCAGCAGCCTCGGCCGCCGCAGCAGCACGTCGGACAACCGCCGCGACAGGCTCTCGTGCTCCGTGTGGGCCTGCACCGCGCGCATCAGCCGTGCATCCTGTGCGGCGCGCTCCCGGGCCAGCTCAGCACCACCGACGTGCCGGCCTCGAAGGGCGCGGCGGCCGCCGGCACGAGCGCGGTGAGCCGGTCCTCGCCGAGCGCCAGCGCGTAACGGTGGCTTGCGCCCTGATACTGGACGCTCTCGACGACCGCGGGGAGCCCGTCCAGCCCGCAGCCCTGCGAAACAGTGATCTTTTCCGGCCGCAGGCTCCAGAAGCCCTCGGGCATGCCGAGACGCCTCGCCAGCGCGGGAGCGAGCACGTTCGACCCGCCGACGAAATCGGCGACGAAGGCGCTCTGCGGCCGCTCGTAGATGTCGCCCGGAGTGCCGGTCTGGACGATGCCGCCCGCGTTGAACACGGCGACACGGTCCGCCATCGACAGGGCCTCGCCCTGATCGTGGGTGACAAAGACGAAGGTGATGCCGAGCGTCCGCTGCAGCGCCTTCAGTTCGATCTGCATCTGTTCGCGCAGCTTCAGATCCAGCGCGCCGAGGGGCTCGTCGAGCAGCAGCACCTTGGGCCGGTTGACCAGCGCGCGCGCCAACGCCACGCGCTGGCGCTGGCCGCCCGAGAGCTGCGCGGGCTTGCGGCCGCCGAACCCCTCCAGCTTGACGAGCGCCAGCATCTCCTGCGCCGCCCGCCTGCGCGCGGCTCGCGCCTCGCCCCGGATCATCAGCCCGTAGGCGACGTTGTCCTCCACGTTCATGTGCGGGAACAGCGCATAATCCTGGAACACCGTGTTGACGCTGCGCCGGTAGGGCGGCACGCCCTCCGCCGTCTCGCCGAAGATCTCGATGTGCCCGGACGTCGGCTGCTCGAAGCCGGCGATCAGCCTGAGACAGGTGGTCTTGCCGGAACCGGAGGGGCCGAGCATGGCGAAGAACTCGCCCTCGGCGATATCGAGATTGACGCCGTCCACGGCCTTCACCGCGCCGAAGTGCCGCGAAATGTTTTCGAAACGCACCGCACTGGTCATTCCGGATCCTGATGCTTGATGTATTCGGGTGCGCGAAATGGAGACGACCCGCGCACGGGCCGTCCCCACATCAACCTCAGCGGCCGCCGAGCACAGCGATGTAGTCCGAGACCCAGCGGTAATAGGGCACGCAAGCCTCCTGGCTGCCGCAACTGGAAACCGGCGTGCGCCAGAAGTGGGTGCGCTCGAAATTGCCCAACCCGTTGGTCTCGCAGCCTTCGTCGCCGAGCAACGCGTTGCCCTTGCAGGCCTCGAGATTGGACGGCACCGAACCGAACCAGGCGGCGAGGTCGCCCTGCAGCTTCGGGCTGATCGAATGCTCGAGCCACATGTAGGCGCAATTGGGATGGGCGGCATCCGCATGCATCATGGTGGTGTCCGCCCAGCCGGTGGCGCCTTCCACGGGAATCGTGCTGGCGATGGGCTGGTCCTGGGACTTCAGGATATTGACCTGGAACGGCCACGAGGAGGAGGCGACGACGCCCTCGTTGGTGAAGTCATCGATCTGCACGAAGGCGTCGTGCCAGTAACGCGCGACGACCTTGCGCTGACCTCGCAACAGCTCGAGCGCCGCCTTGTACTGATCCTCGTTCAGCTCATAGGGATCCTTGATGCCGAGATCGGGATTGTTGTGCATCAGGTAGAGCGCCGCGTCCGCGATGTAGATCGGCCCGTCGAACGCCTGCACCCGGCCGACGTTGGACTTGCCGTCGGGAAGCGTCTGTTCCTCGAACACGATGTTCCAGCTCGCGGGCGGCTCCTTGAAGGTCTCCGTGTTGTACATCAGCACGTTGGAGCCCCACTGGTAGGGCACGCCGTAGTGCGTGCCGCCGACCGTGTGCCACGGCGCGTCCTTGAGCCGGTCGTCGACCTTGCCCCAGCTGGGGACCAGATCGGTGTTGATCGGCTGCACGCGCTTGCCGGAGATCAGCCGCAGTGAGGCGTCGCCCGATGCGGTGACGAGATCGAAGCCGCCCTCGTTCATCAAGGCGACCATTTCATCGGAGGTGCCGGCGGTCTTAATGTTGACCTTGCAGCCGGTGTCCGCCTCGAAGGAGGTGACCCAGTCGTAGGCCTTGTCGGTTTCGCCGCGCTCGATGTAGCCCGGCCACGCGACGATATCGACGGCCCCTTCGCCGGGGCCGATTTCGGTTTTCATCTCCGCGCCGAATGCGGTTCCCGCATGGGGCACGACAAGGCTGGCCGCGAGAAGCGTGGCGGCTGTGCGTCGAATGCTGCGCATGGAAGTCTCCCTGTTGCCCGAAGTCCGGCACAGACCCCCCTGGTTTTTCTCGGCCCATGCGACTTCTGACAGGAGCATGACTCGCAGCGTCGATCTTTCGCCAATGCAAAATTCAGAAGGCCAATATCGATTTTTCCGATACCAGACAGATGAGTACCACCCGAAACCGTTACGGCAGGCCCGGCAGACGCTCTACCGGGCGCGATGCATCTTGCTGATACCGATGAAATCGCTGGCGTTGGCCGGCAGCCCGGAGCCGCGCCGCCAGACGATGCCCACGTGCACCGACGGCAGCGGTTCGGTGGCGGGACGGGACTCGATGCGGTCACCTTCCAGCGACCAGGGCCGGTAGACCAGATCCGGCAGGATGGCGACGCCCGCGCCCGTGGCCACCAGCCCGCGCACGGCCTCCACCGACCGGGTGCGGAAGGCCACCTTGGGCCGGAATCCGTGCTCGGACCAAAACGTCTGGGTGGCTTCCTCGACCTCGTCCAGCGACAGCATGACATGCGGCTCCTTGGCCACATCGGACAGGGACACGGTGTCCGAAGCCGTCAGTGGATGGCCGTGCGGCAGCCAGACGCGGTATTCCATCCGCCCGAGCAGTTCCATGCGCAAGGCCTGGTCGACCCGCTGGTCGGGCACCACCATGACGGCCACGTCGAGCTCGCCGTTGATCAAAAGATGCTCCAGATATTCGCGGTTGTCCTCAACGGCGGAGACTGTAACCGCCGGATTGGCGCGCCGGTATCGCGCCAGCAGATCGGAAAACACATAGCCCGCAACAAGCGAGGTGACGCCGACATGCAGCTCGCCGGTGGCGCCCTCGCCTTCCACCGCCAGCGACCGGCGCGCGTCGGCGACGGTCTCCAAAATGCGGCTGGCATGGCGCAGGAAAAGCTGCCCCTTGTGGGTCAGCATGACGCCGCGCCGGGTGCGCTCGATGAGCTGCAATCCGAGGTCGGCCTCCAAATCCTGCACGGCGGTGGTCACCGTGGATTGCGAGACGGCAAGCTGCTGCGCCGCGCCGGAGATCGACTTGGCGTCGGCCACCGCGATGAAGAACTGCAACTGCCGTAGCTTGAAGGCCATATCGGGCGCTATCCCCAGACCGCTTCGCGGAACACCCGATCATTCCTAACCGAATTGCAGTGCTGGTGCGCCCCCGAATTCAGGACTTCATCCGGCGGGTTTGTTCACGGCGCGAAAAGCCGCGCCGGCGCCTGCTCGAAGGTCATCCGGCCGCGCTTCATGCCCCACAGCGGGCGCACGATCTCCGCCACCACCTGGCCGCCGCTGGTCGCGGGCAGCGCCACGAAGGTCGCCTCCTCGCCGACGGCGATCCGGCGGGCCATGTCGATCAGCCGGCGCGGAGCATCGGTCACCATGTCGAAACAGGCCTCCAGTTCCGCCTTCGTGCTGAGCTGGTGCACGTTGGCATAGAGATTGGCCATGCGCGGCAGCGACAGATCGCCATAGGGCGTGAACGGGTTGAGCACGTTGTTGGTGGCCACGGTGCAGCACACGCCCTGCGCGTGAAACAGGTGCGCAGGGGCCACGCCGCGCGGCACCAGATGATCCGATCCGCGTCCCATCAGAAACAGATCCGTCGCGGGCAGCACGGTGAGCGCGACACCCGCCTCACGCATCAGCCCGATCGCCTGGGCCAGGTCATCGGGCGGCAGGGCGGAGAGCTTGGTCACATGGCCGATGGCCACCCGCCCCTGCCATCCGAAGGCGATCGTCTGGCGGGCGATTTCATCGAGATGCCGCCAGCTCGGGTCCAGATCGAAATCCAGATGAAAATCCAGATCCACGTCGTGGGCGCGGGCCATCTCGAACAGTATACGGATCTGCGCCTGCGGATCGGCATCGGTGTAGGGACAGCCTCCGAGGAGATCCGCCCCCATGTCCAGCGCCTGTTCCAGAAGCTCGCGCGTGCCCGCCAGATTGGTCAGACCGTCCTGCGGGAAGACGCACATCTGCAGATCCAGCGCCCAGGCGAAGTCACGTTTCAGACGCAGCACCGCCTCAAAGCCTTTCAGCCCGATGACGGGGTCGATCTCCACATGGGTGCGCAGCGCGTTGGTGCCCTGCACGATGGCCTTCTCCAGCACCCCCTTGCCGCGCGCGTAGACATCCGCCTCGGTGAAGCCGGCTTTCGCCTGGACGACGGACGCGATGGCGCCCTCAAGCGTGCCGGTCTCGTTGCGGCACCGGTCGAGGATACAGGCCTTGTCCAGATGGATATGGCTTTCCACAAACCCGGGAATGAGCAGGGCGCCCGCCCCGTCGATCTCCTCGCCCGGCGCCGAGAGTCCCGGCCCGATTTCCGCGATCGCGCCGTCGCGCACAGCCACATCCACAAGCCCCTCGGAGCCGGCGACGCGCACCTGCCTGATGAGAAAGCCGCTCATCGAGCCACCTCCGAACGGTCGTCCCGGGCGTCACCGCCCAGATAGGCGGCGGTGAGGCGGGGGTCTGACGCCAGCGTCTTGGCGGGGCCTTCCATGACGATCCGTCCCTGCTCCAGCACGTAGCCGTAATCGGCCACGCCCAGGGCCAGGGAGGCCATCTGGTCGACCAGCAGGATCGTGGTACCCTCGTCGCGAAGCTCGGCCAGAATGGCGTAAAGCTCATTGATCATGGCCGGCGCCAGACCGAGCGACGGCTCGTCCAGCAGCAGCACCTTCGGCCGGGCCATCAGCCCGCGGGCGATCGCCATCATCTGCTGCTCACCACCCGACAGAAGCCCGGCGCGGCTGGTCAGCCGGTCCTTCAGGCGCGGGAACCGGTCCAGCAGCGCAGGGATCTCCGAGGGGTCCGAGGTCCCGCGGCGCTTGTAGGCGCCCAGTTCAATGTTCTCCAGAACGGTCAGTTCCGGAAACACCTGACGCCCCTCGGGCACAAGCACCAGGCCGCGGCTGACGAGCGCATGCGGCGGCAGTTCCTGCACGGGCTCGTCGTTCAGGATGATGCTGCCGGAAACCGGGCGGTGCAGGCCGGAAACGGCAGACAGAAACGTTGATTTGCCGGCACCGTTCGCGCCCAGAAGCGCCACCATGGCGCCGGGGCGCACCTTCATGGAGACATCCTGCAGCACCGGCGCCGCGCCGTAGCCGGCCGTCAGCTTCAGGGTGGAGAGCACCGGCGTTTCCTCCTTCGCCAGCGGTTCGGCCCGCGGCAGCGCCGGGGCGGAGCCGTCGCCGAGATAGGCGGCGATCACCGTCTTGTCGGACTGGATCTCGGCGGGCGTGCCGAAGGCGATGGGCTTGCCCGCGTCCACGGCCTGGATGCGGTCGGAGATGCCCATGACAAGCTCCATGTCATGCTCGACAAGAACGACCGCGATGCCGAGATCCGCGATCTTGCGCAGCAGGACCGAGAGCTGATCCTTGTCGGCGCGCATGAGACCGGCCGCCGGCTCGTCCAGCAGAAGGATCCCCGGCTGCAGGGCGAGCGCGCGGGCGATCTCCACCAGACGCCTGTCCACATGCGGCAGATCACCCGCCCGCTTGTCCAGATCGCCGGTATAGCCGCAGTAGCGAAGAAACCCCGCGGCCCGCGAAAGGTTCTGAGCGGACTCGATGGCCCGGAACGGCGCCAGCAGCGCGCCGCGCGGCATGCCCGACACCACATTGGCCACGACCGACATTTTCTCGAACAGTTTGGTGGTCTGGTAGGTGCGCGCGATGCCGTGGCGCGCGGCCTCATGCGCCGGCAATCCGGTCAGATCCACCGCGCCAAGCGTAATGGTCCCGTCCGTCGGCTTGTAGAAGCCGCTGACCATGTTGAGGATCGTCGTCTTTCCCGCGCCATTGGGGCCGATGATGGAGGTCACCTGCCCCGGCTGGAACGCAAGCGAGACGTCTTCCACCGCCCGCACACCGCCGAAGGAAATCCCCAGATCGGCAATCTCGAGAACCTGCGGCCTGGCGGCGGCGATGAACGCCTCGACATCATCCGCATCGATCGGCGTGATGGCGCGTTTCGGGCGCGGCAGAAAGGCGGTCACCGTGCCCACCAGCCCGCGCGGGGCGATCAGCAGCACGACCACCAGAAGCGCGCCGAAGAACAGCAGCCGGTATTCGGCGAGAGCGGAGAGAAACTCCGGCAGCAGAACCGTCACCAGCGCGCCAGCCAGCGGCCCCAGCACCGTTCCCGCGCCGCCGATCAGGATGGCGAAGAGATACAGGATCGACTGGGAGAACGGGAAATTGCTCGGCGCGATGAACATCATCAGCGGCGTGAATAGCCCGCCGGCCAGACCGGCCATCGCCGCGGCAATGGCGAAGGCGGCGGATTTGACGACAAACGGCTTGTAGCCAAGAGAACTCGCGGCGATCTCGGCGTCGCGGATGCCCGTCATCGCCATGCCCCAGCCGCTATCGGCCAGCCGCCGGTACAGATAGAGCGACAGACCGGCCAGGAAAATGCCGAGAAGCACCAGATCGCGTTCCGCAAAAACGTAACCGCCGATCTGCGGCATCGGAAAGCCCATGAGACCGTTCTGGCCGCCCGTCATGGAGCGCCACTCCACCGCGCCGTGCTCGACGATGAAGGCGAACGCGATGGTCACCATGGCGAGAAACGGACCCGCCATGCGGGCGGCGGGAATGGCGAGAAGACATCCCGCGGCCCCGCCAGAAGCGCCGCCGAGGGCAGCGCCAGCCAGAAGCTGACGCCCGCAAGCGTCAGGACGCCGCTGGCATAGGCGCCGATGGCGAAGAAGCCGACCTGACCGAGCGAGACGAGGCCCGTCAGGCCGTACAGGACATTGAGACCGACGCCGAGAATGGTCGTCAGCGCCACAAGGCCCATGATGAACTGGATGTAGCCTCCGGCCGTTGCGGCGACCGCCGCGCCGCCGATGGTCAAAGCCAGAATGAGAAGATCGAGCGCCGCCCGGGACATGAATGTTTGCATTGGTGTGGACCCTCAGACCTTCTTCACAGCCGGACGGCCGAACAGCCCGTCCGGCTTCCAGATGAGCGCCAGGATCACCAGGGCGAAAACGACGATATGCGTGGAGGACGAGCCGAGGTAGGTGGTCACCAACGCCTCGACCAGACCGTAGAGGAAGCCCGCGAGCATGACGCCCGAGGCGGATGTCATGCCGCCGAGGATCGCCACGGCGAAAGCCTTGAGCCCGAACAGGGTTCCCATTTCCGAATGGACCGAGAACAGCGGCGCGATCAGCAGACCGGCGAAGCCCGCCAGCATGGAGGACATGGCGAAGGAGCCGGTGACCATCGCCGTGGTGTTGATGCCCATAAGCCGCGCCGCCTGGAGGTTCTGCACCACGGCCAGCAGCGCGCGGCCCTGCAGCGTCTTGCGGAACAGGAAATGCAAAGCGAGCGCCACGCCGATGGCGGCGAAGGGAATGAGGATCTGTTGCGGATAGATTCCGGTGCCGGCGAATTGCCAGGTGGATTGGGTCAGCGCGGATGACAGCGCGCGCGGCTCATTGCCGAAGGTGAACAGCACCGCGTTGTCGAGAAAGATGCCGCCGGCCACCGTGGCCATCAGCCAGGCCTCGGAATTGCGGATCACGAAGGGGCGCACAAGCAGGATTTCGACCACGCAGCCGAACAACCCGCAGCACAGGATCGCCAACGGATAGGCCACGAACCAGGGCAGACCGACGCGTTCGACGAACACATAGCCCAGCACGGCGCCGAGCATGACCACGGACCCTTGCGCGAAATTGACGGTCGAGGAGACCGAATAGGTGATCTGAAAGCCCAGGGCGATGAGCCCGTACATGCTTCCAAGCCCGATGCCAGTGACAAGCGCGGCGATCAAGAGGGTCATGCGCGTTTCCCGTTCAAGTGCGATTGGTGTTTTTCGGGTCCGGAGCCCGCTTTTGGGAAAGGGCCTCCCGCGCGCCGGCGGCGCGCGGGAGGCCGCAGGTCATCAGTCCTTCAACGGAATGATTTCGCCTTCGACGAAATGCGCGAAGACATAGTCTTCCGGGCCGATCGCGTCCTGGTCTTCCGGCGAGAACGGGTCCGTGTAGGTCTTGATCAGGCCCTCGACATTCTCGATGTCGTACATGGCCTGACGGATCGCCGGGCCGTCGGTCGAACCGGCCTTCTCGATGGCCGCGGCCAGCAGCAGCATGGCGTCATAGGCGTTGGCGATGCCGGTGGCCGGGGTCACATCGGCCGTGGTCTCGATTTCCGGAAACGTCTCCTGGAGCTTGGCGAACATGGCCTGGCCCTTCGCGTCGCCTTCCGTGAAGAGATAGGTCTGGATGAAATGCAGCTTCTCGCCGCTCTTGCCCGCCAGCTCGGTGAAGCGGCCGCCGGCCGGACCCCAGTGCGACGCCATCGGCACGTCCCAGGCCATGCGGTCGAGCGACTTCACCACCTGGGCGGTGGGCGCCACATTCGCGACGACGAACAGGCCGTCCGCGCCGTTTTCCTTCAGCCGGGTCAGCTGCGGCACCACGTCCACATCGTTGGATTCGAACTTCTCGATGCCGGCGTGTTCCATGCCGCGCTTCTCCAGCGCCTTGATCAGACCCTTTTCGTTGGACTCGCCCCAAGGGTTGTTGATGAGGATCATGCCCGGCTTCTTGGAGCCGTAGTTGGAGACCAGATACTCGGTGATCGCCTCATCCACGTATTCGTCCACCGCGGAGACGCGGAAGATGTAGTTTTCCTCCGCACCGTTCTTGGTGATGCCGGTGCCTGCCGCCCAAGGACCGACGAAGGGCACTTTCGACTGGTTGGCGAACGGCACGATGGCGAAGGACACAGGCGTGTCGAGACCGCCGATCAGGGCCGCGACGCCTTCGCGCTGCACCAGCTCGCGCGCGGCGACTAGGCCCTTGCCCGGATTGCTTTCGTCGTCGCGGCTGACGAGTTCGATCGGCTTGCCCAGCACGCCGCCCTTTGCGTTAATCTCATTGATGGCGATGGTCAGGCCGCGGGTGATCGCCTGGCCGGACTTCGCGGACTGGCCGGACAGCGCCGCGACCAGGCCGATCTTGACGGTGTCCGCGGCCAGCGCGGGGAAGCCGGTGGCAACCGCGAGGCTGACCACGCCCGACATCAGGACGCGACGCGTCATTTTAGGAAAAGAACGGGAAGACTGCATGCTGTGCTCCTCTGGATTTCAGCTCGATCGATCCGATACCCTTGTCAAAGCAAGCGGGATGCCAGAGTCATAAAATCGTTTAATAACAAATCGTTGTATGAAAATGCCTGCCTCACACCGGCGCTTTAACACCTGCCTCGCCCAAATTGCATGCAATTATTGCATACAAAATTTGCATACAAAATTGCCGGCAGGCATCTATCATGGCCAAAAGCGATCTCATCACGAACGGGGCACCGATTACATGACCGCGACGAACACCACCGACCGTCTCAGCCCGGAAGCGCGCATCGTCTATGACTATCTGGAAGCATCGATGAAGCCGGACCCGGATCTGGCCGCCACGTATGTCGCCGACACGGTGACGATCACCTTCACCGGCGGCCGCACGTTCGACCACCCGTCCGGGCCGACGGGCTTCAATGCCAAGCGCTACAAGTGGGTGAAGAAACGGATGGACACGTTCGACGTGGCAGAAGGGCCGAACGGCACCGTGGTCTATTCCGTGGGAACACTCTATGGCGAATGGCCGGACGGAACGCCCTTCGAAGGCAACCGCTATGTCGACCGCTTCGAGGTCGAGAACGGCAAGATCACCAAGATGGACGTGTGGAACGACAGCGCCGAGCGCATTCTGATCCGCATGGATATCGAGGCGTAGAGCGCTATTTGCCTTCGCGGACCGAGCGGGCATAGGGCTCCAGCGCGTCGAGATAGATCGACTGGCCCTTGGTTTCGGACTTGATCAAGGCGCGGTCCGCGACCGCGCCAAGATGGCCGCGCATCAGATCCCGCGCCCGCGTCTCGTCTCCCGAGGACAGGGCGTCGATAATCTCGCGATGTTCCTGGATGCCGCAATTGGCGGAATGTGGCCGCGAATAAAGCGCCAGCGTCAGGCCGCACCGGTAGCCCACCTCCACCACATAGCGCGCCAGAACAGGGCTCTCGGTCAGTTGCGCCAGCAGAATGTGGAATTCGGTGGCCAGCCGAATGGACACCGGCTCCGGGCCGTCCTCCGCCGCGATTTCCTTGTCCAGATGGGCGTTCAGAGCCTTCAAATGCGCGGGCGTGAAGTCCGCGATCAGGCGGCTGACCACCAGATCCTCAATCTGACACCGCAGCTCGAAGAGGTCCCGCGCCTCCTCCAGGCTGGGAGTCGCCACCACCGCGCCGCGATTGCGCCGGAGTTCCACCAGCCCTTCCGCCGCCAGCCGTTCCAGAGCCTGGCGCACAATCGTCCGGCTCGCGCCGAAGCGCTCGCCAAGCGAGTCCTCGGGCAACTTCATACCCGGCGACAGCGCCCGCTCGAGAATGGCGGTGCGCAGGGCCGCGCAGATTTTTTCGGACCGGTTCATGCAGGACAAGCGAAAAAGAGGAAGGGACTTGATCCACCAAACCAAATTCGCACCGGTTTGCCAAGCATCCGTATCGCCACCGCGAAATCACCGCTCGCAACCGCGCGCGCAAACGGCGCCGAGCGCTGCCTATCCTCCGCATCGAACAGCGGTGTCGCGGGGTGCTGCGTGATTCCGGACCCGATCGCCGTCATGCGCGCCGCAGACGATCGCACAGCGTCGCGGCCACGCGCCGGACGTCCGTGTCCGCAAGGCGGGGATAGATCGGCAGGCACAAAACCTTCTCCGCCATCGCCACCGCGCCCGACAGCGGCCCCGATCTCGCGAGATGCGCATAGGCCGGCTGAAGATGCAGCGGGGCCGGATAGTGAACGGCGGTATGAATGCCGGCGCGTTGAAGATCCGCGGCGACGCGATCGCGATCCTCAATGAGAACGGCGTATTGCGAGCGGGCGCTCTTCGTGTCCGCCACAACCGTCGCAAAGTCGAGCAGCCCGGCGCTCCGCGCGCCCTCCAGGAGCGCATCGTACGTCGCGCCGATGCGACGGCGTTGCGACAGCGCTGCGTCCAGTCCGTCAAGACGGGCCAGCAGGGCCGCCGCCGCAATGGAGTTCAGGCGACCGTTCAGCCCCAGCCGTTCGTGCCGGTACTTGCCGCTTTGCCCGTGGTCGCGGACTTCGGCCAACCTGCGGGCCAGTTCGGCGTCATCGGTGAACACCGCCCCGCCATCGCCCGCGCCCCCAGAACCTTGGTCGGAAAGAAGCTGGTACACCCGATCCGCGCCAGGGAGCCGCTGCGCCTGCCGCTCCGTTCCGCGCCGAAACTCTGCGCCGCATCTTCGATGACCGAAACGCCATGGCGTGACGCGCAGGCATTGATCGCCGCGAAATCGGCAGGATGCCCGTAGAGAGACACCGCGACGACGGCCTTGGTCTTTGCCGATATCGCCGCGTCCAGCGCCCGGGAATCGACAAGCCCCGAGGGACAGCACACATCCACGAAGACCGGCGCGGCGCCCAGGAGCAATGCGCATTCAACGGGGGCGGCGAATGTGTAGGCCGGCACGATAACCTCGTCGCCCGGACCGATATCCAATGCGATCATGGCCATGAGCAGCGCGGTCGTTCCCGAGGCGCAGGAGACGGCATGCGCGGCGCCCGTTTCACGCGCCAGCCGGCTTTCGAGCTCCGCGATCTCCGGTCCCATCACGAATTGCCCGTGTTCGAACACGGCCGCGATGCGCGTCAGTGCGTTATGCTTCAACGGCTCCCATTCGGCCTTCAGATCAACAAAGGGCACAGGCCTGGTCATGTGGCGCCTTGGGCGGCGAGCGCGGGACGCATGCAGAAGCCGCGAATGCGCTCGGCCAGCCAAAACACCGGAAGCGCCTCGGCTCCGGTCGATACCCCGGCTGGCTGCCCGTCGCAGAGGTTCAGAAAGGACTGCGCCTGGCGGGACAACGGATCGGCATCAGGAGCCGTCGGCATTTCG
Source organism: Breoghania sp. L-A4 (assembly GCF_003432385.1). Taxonomy (NCBI): domain Bacteria; kingdom Pseudomonadati; phylum Pseudomonadota; class Alphaproteobacteria; order Hyphomicrobiales; family Stappiaceae; genus Breoghania; species Breoghania sp. L-A4. Next base: position 3,913,392 of record NZ_CP031841.1, read on the forward strand.
GTCAGGTCGAACGCCTGAAGCGCGTCGCCAAGGGGGGCCACTTCGATGGTCCTCTTGCGCGCATGGCCGGACTGGCTTGCCGTGAGGTCGAAGCGCCGCGCGCCGAAGTCGAGGCGGCATGTGACGTGGCGCAGCCTCTCCCCGACCCACTCGCTTTCAAGGATGCGGATGTCGCAATCCGCGCGTCCTTCCATTCGAACGATCCAGTCAAGATCATGGACCATGAGATCCGCGATGGCGTCGGGCTGATTGGCATCCGGCCAAAGCGGCGACACGCGTTCGGTGGCGACATGGCCCGCGCCTCCATCGAGAATCGCAACACAGCGTTCGATATTCGCGTTGAAGCGTTCGTTCTGACCAATCGCGAGCGCCGCCCCTCCGGATGCGGCCGCGGCGATCATCGCCTCGATATCGCGGGCCCGGAGCGCCAGGGGTTTCTCGACAAGGCAGTGCACGCCCGCCTCCAGGAGCGGCACGGCGACGTCGCGATGGGTTTCCGGCGGCGTCGCGACGATCGCGAAGTCAACCGGCGTGGCGAAATCCCGCGCCGCATGGGCGAAATCAAGCCCCAGGGCAGTCGCAAGGGCTTTCCCCGCTGCGTCGACATCCACGACCCCGGTGACCAGAACCGACGGCATGGCGAGGAGCGTGCGCAAGTGCAACCGCCCCATTTTGCCCAGACCGATCACAAGCGCCCTTTTGCGCGGCTGGCTGTTGCCGGCTACTGCTTCCGAAACCACTGATTATACCTTTGAACAAAACGGGCGGGCGCCCGAAGCGCGGAGGACTTGATGCTGGCAACAACGCCCCGCGCCGACGCCTGCATCTCGGCGGCGAGGGCCTCGGATCGTGCGCGATAGTCTTTCACTTCACGGGTCAAGGAATTGCGTTCGCTCTCCAGAGCGTTCCGAAGCTGCTCATTCTGAATGGCCGATTTCAATCTCGGCGAGAGAGAACGCAGATACTCCGAGGCGGCCTGCAGCTTGCGGACGTCAGTCACGGATTCGCCCGTCTCGGCCCAGGTCCTTTCGACCTGATGGTAGATCGAGATCCAGCGATCGACCACCGGATCCAGATCAGCATCCTTGCGAATCCGGTCCGTGACATGGCGCGCGTCGCGCGCGTCGTACCTCTCGAGCTCGCGCTGAACGGTTTCGGACGTCAATACGTTCGCCTGCATGGATCGCACGCCAAAATTCAATCCGCGCAGCCGGTCCACGTTGTCTGTCGTCACCATGCCGGCAAGACCCGCATAGTCCGTCACAATCACCGCGCAACCTGATGCCATGGCCTCGATCGCGGCCCGCGCCTTCGCGAAGACAATGTCGTAGTCAGCGAGTATTTTCTCAGGGTGGGCGACCCGGTTTCCGGACCGGATGCCGACGACATCGATGCGCTCGATCCCGCATCGCTCACAGGCGGAGCGGATCGCGTCCGAAACCTCCGATGCATGATTGCTGAAGACCAACGCCGATTTCGGCCTGTCGGGCAGCGTCCGTATCCGCTGGAATTTCTGCAGATCGACGAAGTTGTAGAGCGTCGTGATGCGTTGAGGCGAAATACCGTGGGTGGTGAGCAGCCGTTCGCGGCACAGGTCGTCAACCGCCACGTAGCTCATGATGGTGGGATAGGCCGGCGGAGCTTCCTGCCATGGCGCCCAGCCATGACAGATGTAGACAACCGGGACGTGCGGATAGCGCAGCGCTGCGGTCATGGTTTCGTGATGGTGCTGGCCATGAATGACGTCAGGCGCGACCGTCATCTCGCGGAGATCGTCAATCACCGGGATGGTGCGTTTGCTCAGCTCCTCCGCCACCTCGCCGAGTTCGGGGCTATAGGCCACCGGGAAATGACCCTTTTTCATCAGCGCGACCGCGAGATCGAGCAGGTAAAGCTCGGAGCCGGCACGCGATGCCAGCGTATTGTTGGTCATCAGGATCCGCAGTGGACGCCCGGCATCAGCCATGAATTTGCGCTCCCGGACCGGCTTGGACCAAGATCGCCCGCATTCTCCCCAGGGCGGCGGCACAGACATGTATTCGTCGCAAACTATGGGGCCGCACTGCGCGATAGGAGAACAAAACTGCTTTCATCAATGTGACAGGCCTACTCTGCGTCCTCGGGCATGCGAACCCGCGCCGGATTTCCCATGACGAGCGCTCCGGGAGGAACGTCCCGGACCACCACGCTGCCCGCGCCGACGACCGCGCCCGCGCCAATGCGCACGCCGGGCAGGATGCGGCTGCCGCCACCGATCTTCGCGCCCTTCCCGATGTGGGGAAAGGTCAGCGGACCGCCCTTCAGCTTGTCGTTCAAGGTCACCACGTGCGGTCCGATGAACACATCGTCCTCCACGACGACGCCACGGGTAATGTGGCATCCGGTCTGAATGGAGACGTTGTTTCCAATGACGCAGGCGCAGATGTTGCAGTGGGAGCCGATCGTGGTGCCGGACCCGATGCGGGCCGTGGCGTGGATCAGCGTCATCGACCCGACCCTGGCTCCCGCTCCGATCACGACGTCGTCCTGAACCTCCGTGAGGTCGGGATTGTAGAACACGACGTCGGGGAACCGATCCGTCAAGCCGAGCCGCATTATCAAATCCTCGCCTTGCATTGCGAACCGCGCGCCCACCCTATCGGCAAATCAGCGCGTCGAAACGATTTTCCCGTTTCAATAGCAGCTATCATCAAGCCTTGCGCGGCGCCACTGACATAACGCGCCATTCCTCGATCCCGGATGCGCGAGAAAAGCGGGCGCTGGCCATGTCTCTCGCGCACGGCAGCCGCGCATGGACCGGTCCAGCCCCACTGCGCCAGCAGCGCGCGTTGCGTGGCACCTTGCAATCCCCGGTCCCGGGCGGCCATAAAGGCAACAACGGCGCCTGACCCGGCGCGGACTGCCGCATGATTGAAGTTCGGGACGTATTCCATGTCAAAGGTACAGAGCCTCGGCGAAGCGATGGCGGAGGCCCATGGCTTCCTGGGCGTTCCGACCGGGACCTTTGATGAAGGCGGCCGGCGGCAATTCATCGCCCTGTTGCGCGAAGGCCTGGCGCCCGAGACGAAAGTCTGCGAGATCGGATCCGGCTGCCTGCGCACGGCGTATTGGCTCGTGCGGTTCCTCGATGCGGACGGCTATTGCGGGATCGAACCCTTCCGCAGCCGCGTCGAGTGGGGCCTGGAAACGCTGTTCTCAAAAGAACTGCTTGCGGAGAAGGCGCCGCGGTTCGACTTCAACGAGGACTTCGACACATCGGTGTTTCAAGCCACCTTCGACATGTTTCTTGCCGGGTCCATCTGGACCCACTGCAGCAAGGCGCACATTGAAACCATGCTTGACGGCTTTGTCGACAACGCTTCGCCAAACGCCACGTTTCTCGCGTCCTATCTGGCAGCGACGGGGCCCGAGGATGACTACCAGGGCGACACCTGGGTGGGCACCAGCCACAGATCGTCAGAGGCCGGCGTCATCCGCCACAGCCTTGACTGGATTTCGCAACAGTGTGAGCGCCGCGCGCTCAGTGTGACATTCGTGCCCGGTGCGGCCTTCGATGGACAGAACTGGCTTCGGGTCCGCCGGGCCGGTGTCCCGCCTCATGGTGACATGATCCGGGATTGATGCGGGCGCCCCGCCTCCGATAACCCAAGACCGCCACGCGCTGGTCACACCACCCGGGCGGATTGCTGCTGCGTCACGCGGTCCCCCGACACGCCACCCTTGCAACGACCGGTCACCACAGCGAGACCCGTGAAGGCGCGCGCCCGGTTCCGCGACACATGCGACGCCACCCGACGATATCCGCGGGAATGCCCCTTGGTCATGGCCCGGTCATCGCCCGGCCGCGCCAGATCTCCCGGAAAACTTGGACGCGAGGGATTGTCAGCCCGCGTGCGTTCGCATATATTTCGCCATGCGGTCGATAGTTCCGCATAGTAGAATTATGGGAAGGGAGGCCCGATGAAAAAGATACTCGCAGCTACAACAGCCCTGATGCTGAGCCTGTCCGCCAGCGCAGCCTTCGCTGAAACCACGCTTATTCTCGGCGAAGCCGGCCCCAATCGCGGCGCCCGCGCCAAGTCGCTCGAACATTTTGTCAGCGAAGTCGAGACCCAGTCGAAAGGCGAGCTGAAGATCGACGTCCAGTGGGGCGGCGCGCTCTTCAAGGCCGGCGGCGCGGTTCAGGGCGTCGCGGACGGTGTCGCGGACATCGGCACGGTGATCGCGGTCTACTTCCCGCAGGAAATGCTGGGCTACGGCATCGCGGATCTGCCGCTTCTCAATGAGAACCCCTGGGTCGGCATGCGCGCCACCGACGAACTCATGCGCACCGCGCCCGCCATTCAGGCCGATCTCGCCGCCAAGAACCTGGTCTACGTGGGCACGTTCACCACCTCGCAGGTCAACATCGGCTGCAAGGGCAAGGCCATCCGCTCCGTCGACGACATTGCCGGGCTCAAGGTGCGCGGCGTCGGCGCCTACGGAAAGACCTTCCAGGATTTCGACGCAAATCTGGTCAGCATGTCGATCTACGACGCCTATCAGGGCCTCGACACGGGCCTCATCGACTGTTCGCAGGGCTATTCCTATGCGGTTGCCGCCCTGAAGCAGCAGGAAGTGATGACCAGCTACACCCTGTTGAACTGGGGTCAGGTCGGCGGCCTTGGACTGTTCATGAACAAGGACAGCTACGACGCGCTCGACGACGCGGCGAAGGAAGCGCTGGCGAAGGCCGGCGTCTCCATGGCCGACAAGCTCGGCGAGCTGATCACTGCCGACAACGAAGCGGCCATCGAGAAGATGAAGGCCGCCGGCGTGGAGGTCATCTCCCTTCCCGCGCAGGAACGCGACAAGCTCGTCACCGCCGGTGAGAAGTATGTCAGCGCCTGGATCGAACGCGCCGATGCGGCCGGTCTCGATGGCAAGATGCTTCTGGACCAGTACAGGGCACTCTTGAAGAAGTACGAGACCGAAAGAGCCGAACAGGGCTACCCCTGGACGCGCAACTAGGCACGGTTTCGCGGACGGTCTTCGTCCGCCACTGACGCCGAAACGTTCCGGCCGGTTCATCCGGCCGGGACGCCACGCCCTTTCCCAGATATTCTTCTTCACTTTCCGGAGCTTCAGATGCTGCAACGGATCGAACGTTTGCTGCTGGACCTGTCCGTCTGCGCGATCGCCGGGCTGTGCCTGTTGATCACCGCGAGCGTGATCCTGAGGGCCACCCTCAACTCCGGCATCCCCGACACGGTCGTGATCGTTCGCGAGCTCATGGTCTTCGCGATCATCCTGCCGCTGGCCGCCGCAACCGCCGCGCGCAGCCATATCGCCGTTGAATTTGTCGCCAACATGCTGTCTCCCCGGGCCCAGGGCGCGTTGATCGTGCTGGGCAGCATCGCCGGTCTGCTGGCGCTGATTCCGCTGCTTTATTCCGGCTGGCGGGAGATGACCCATACGCTGACCAACGGCGCCTTCTACTTCGGACAGCTCTCACTGCCGAAATGGCCCGGGCGCGTCATCTTCTTCATCGGCCTCACCGTGTGCTGGCTGCGGCTTCTCCATCTCGTGATCACCGACGCCATCCGGTTGCGCCGGGGAGAAAACCTCGCCGATATCGTCCGCGCGGCCGGCGCTTCGGGAGAGCACTGATGGACGGAACCACTGTCGGCCTGGTGGCTTTCGCCTCGGTCCTGGGCCTTCTCGCCTTGCGGGTGCCGATCGCCTTCGCGCTCGCGGGCGTCGCCGCCGTGGGCACCTTCGTGATCTTCGCGTTCAGGACGGGAAGCTTCACCCCCGAGCGGGCCATCAATCCCACCACATCGCTGGTGTTTTCGAACTTCTACGACCTGGTCCATTCCTACGATCTGTCGATGATCCCGCTGTTCGTCGCTCTGGGACACATCGCCTACCGCTCCGAGATCACGACCCGCATCTATGACGCGGCCCGGGTGTGGCTGGTGAACGTCCCCGGTGGCGTCGCCATGGCGTCCATTCTCGGCTGCGGCGGCTTCTCGGCGATCACCGGATCCTCGATCGCCTGCGCCTCGACCATGGGACGCATCTGTTCGCCGGAAATGCTGCGCATGGGCTACGACAAGCGGCTGGCCACGGCCAGCGTCGCCGCCGGCGGCACGCTGGGATCGCTGATCCCGCCCTCCGTGCTGTTCATCATCTATGGCATCTTCACCGAGACCTCGATCAGCAAGCTGTTCCTCGCCGGCATCCTGCCGGGGCTTTTGACCCTGGCTGGATTTCTGTTCGTGGTCTTCGTCTGGGTGAAGCGCGATCCGTCCGCGGCGCCCGTCTTCAAGGGAACGCTTGCCCGGGGCGACAGGCGCCGCGCCGCGTTCAAGGCATGGCCGGCCCTCGCCCTCTTCGCCATCATCATCGGCGGCATCTACGGCGGCATCTTCACCGCGACGGAAGCCGCCGCCATCTGCGTCGCCGTGGCCACGATTTTCGGCTTCGCGCAGAAGAAACTGACGCTCCAGGGCCTGATCGACAGCCTGCGCGAAACAGCGCTTCAGACGGCCGCCATCTTCATCATCGCCGCGTCCGCGAAGATCTTTGTCGCCTTCGTTGCGCTGACCGGTGTCGCGGGCTCGATCGGCGAAACCGTCACCGCTGCCAACCTGTCGCCCGGCGTGCTGCTGCTGGTGATCGCGCTGGTCTATCTGGCGCTCGGCATGTTCCTCGACCCGATCGGCATCATGGTGCTCACGCTTCCGCTGATGATTCCGCTGGTCGAGAGCTATGGATTCGACCTGATCTGGTTCGGCGTCGTGGTGATCAAGCTGCTTGAGATCGGCCTGATAACCCCGCCGGTGGGTCTCAACGTCTTCGTCATCGGCAATGTTGTCGGCAAGGAAGTGTCCATCGACAAGATCTTCGCGGGCGTGATGCGGTTTCTCGCGGTGGATGTGATCGTCCTTCTGCTTCTTATTCTGTTTCCGATCATTTCGATCCTCATTCCAGCAACGATGCGCTAGAGGAGAGTCGTCTGTCATGAGGATCGAAGAATGAGCGAATTCGAGACCGACCGCCGGTTTGCCACAACCCTTTCCAGAGGTCTCAGCGTGCTGCGGGCGTTCCGCGTTTCCGACGACGGGCTGGGCAATGCGGAGATTTCGGAACGCACCGGCCTGCCGAAATCGACCGTCTCGCGGCTGACCTTCACGCTCCAGGCGCTCGGCTACCTCAGCCACACCCGCCGCCACGACCGCTATCGCCCCGGCCCCGCCCTGCTGGCACTTGGAAACATCGCCAGCGCGGCGATCACCTTCGTGGATCTGTCCGAGCCCCTGATGCAACGGCTCGCCGATGAGACGGGCACCCTGGCGCTGCTAGCGGTAAGAGACCAGAACAAGATGATGCTGGTGAAAACCTGGCGCCCGCGCACCGTCGCCTCGATCTGGCTGGAAGTCGGTCACCGGCTGCCGTTCGAAAGCTCCTCCTCCGGCCACGCCCTTCTCGCGGCGCTGTCGGAAGAAGCCTTCGAACGGCTGCTCGCGGAAACCGGAGAGGACGTACTTGCGCACGACCGCGCCCTTGAGATCCGCAAGCAAGCCAACAGCCAGTTGATGTCGCGCGGTTTCGTCATCGCGGATCCCGCCACCTATTTCGCGCCCAATATCCACGCCGTATCGGTGCCCTTCCACTCACGCGATCTGGGCGAGCCGGTGATGTTCACCTGCGGCGCGACCCCGGCCGACCTCACGATGGAGCGCATGATCGAGCAGGTTGGACCACAGTTGAAGAGCACCGTGAGGGAACTGGAGCGGATCATGGGCCAAAGCCCGGGACGCGGCCAGATCGGCCTATAGCGCGCGCCGTATTTCCGCATAATGGAATTAAATTTTGCATATTGAAATATGCAAGGGCCCATTGCACAGTGCGGCCAGGAACTGAGGAGCAGGCCGATGACCGGATCCGTGAGCTATGATCTTCGCGATGGCGTGGCCGTCATCACCATCGACAATCCCCCGTCAACGCGCTCTCGCAGAGCATCCGCGCCGGACTGCAGGCGGCCGTCGACCGGCTTTCCGATGACGCCGACGCGCGCGCCGGCGTGATCATCGGCGCCGGCAAGATCTTTGTCGGAGGCGCGGACATCACGGAATTCGGCAAGCCGCCCCAGACGCCGTCGCTGCCGGATGTGATCAACCACATCGAGGATTGCGACAAACCGGTCGTCGCCGCCGTCAACGGCGCGGCCATCGGCGGAGGCTTCGAGATCGCGCTTGGCGCGCATGCCCGGATTGCCTCGGCAAACGCCAGCGTGAGCCTTCCCGAGGTCACCCTGGGACTGATGCCCGGCGCCGGCGGCACGCAGCGGCTGCCGCGGCTCATCGGTGTACCCGCAGCCCTCGACATCATCACCAGCGCGCGCCGCCTGTCCGCCGACGAAGCCCGCCAGCTTGGCATTATGGACGGGATCACCGCGCCCGAAGACCTGCGCGCCACGGCGATCAGCCGCGCCAGGGCGCTCGCGGAAGCCGGAGGCACACCGGACCGTCTCGGCCTGCGCCCGCGCCCGGACGCCGATGCCGCGGTGTTCGAGACCGCCCGCGCAACGGTTCAGGCCCGCCATCGCGGCGACGTCGCTCGTCTTCGCGCCATCGACACGGTGGAAGCCGCGACCCGGCTCGACCGGGCGGAGGGTCTTGTCCTGGAACGCCACGGGTTCCTGTCGCTGATGGAAACGCCGCAGCGCGCGGCGCTCATCCACGCGTTTTTCGCCGAACGCAAGGCCAGCCACCTGCCGCAGATCAAGGGCGTGACACCGCCGGCAACCGAGGAGATCGGCGTGATCGGCGGCGGCACCATGGGCGCGGGCATCGCCACCGCGGCGCTGCTGGCCGGCTTCAAGGTCACCCTGGTGGAGCGGGAAGAAACCTTCGCCGAAAAGGCGTGGGAAACGATTGCCCGCAATCTTGCGGGCGCCGTCAAACGCGGCAAACTGAGCGCGGACGACCGCGACGCCATTCTCGCGAAGAACCTGTCGACTGTCGTCGGATACGAGTCCCTGGCGCAGGCCGACCTGATCATCGAGGCCGTTTTCGAGAGCATGGACGTCAAGAAGGAGGTCTTCGAAACGCTTGACCGGATCGCCAAGCCGGGCGCGACACTCGCGACCAACACATCGTATCTCGACATCAACGAGATCGCACGGGCCACCGGCCGTCCCCAGGACGTGATCGGCCTGCACTTCTTCTCCCCCGCCCATGTCATGCGCCTGCTCGAGGTCGTGATCGCGGAGAAGACGGACACCATTCATGTCGCCCGGGCCTTCTCGCTCGCGCGCAAGCTTGGCAAGATCGCGGTGCCCGCCGGCGTCTGCGACGGCTTCATCGGCAACCGCATCCTCGCCCACTACAAGCTCGCCGCCGACTACATGATGATGGACGGCGCCAGCCCCTACGAGATCGATGCGGCGCTGGTCGACTTCGGCTTCGCCATGGGACCGTTCCAGGTTTCCGATCTCGCGGGCATCGACATCGGCTATGCGGCCCGGCAGCGCAAGGCATCCTCGCGGCATCCGCGCGAGCGCGTCGTGGATGTCGCCGACACGCTCTATCACAACGGCTGGCTCGGCCAGAAAACCGGACGCGGCTTCTACATTTACGATCCCGACAGCCCGAAGGGCCGCCCGGATCCGGAGGTACTGGCGCTGCTGTCGGAGGCACGAACCAGGGCCGGCATCACCCCGCGCGCCTTCTCCGCCGAGGAGATCCAGCGCCGCTACATGGCGGCGATGATCAACGAGGCGGCGCGGGTGCTCGACGACGGCATCGCCCAGCGCGCCTCCGACATCGACGTCGTGTTCCTCTCGGGTTACGGATTTCCGCGCTGGCGCGGCGGCCCGCTGCATTTCGCCGACAGCTACGGTCTCGACAAGGTGCTGGCCGACATCAACGAATTCGCGCGCGAGGACGACCATTACTGGTCCCCCGCGCCGCTGCTCGAAAAACTCGTCGACGAAGGCCGCGGCTTCGCCCGCTTCGACGCGGACATCGAGACCGCCGTCGCTCAAGAAAAGGCCTCCGCATGAACCGCGCCGTCATCGTCTCCGTTGCGAGAACCCCCGTCGGCAAGGCGCATCGCGGCGCGCTGAACCTGACCCATGGCGCCGACATGGCCGGTCATGTGGTCTCGCATGCGGTCAAGCGCGCGGGCATCGATCCGGATCTGATCGAGGACAGCATTTTCGGCTGCGGCTATCCCGAATATGTCACCGGCGGCAACATCGCGCGCCAGGCGGTGATCCGCGCCGGATTGCCGGCCAGCATCGCGGGGACGACCGTCAACCGCTTCTGCGCCTCCGGTCTTCAAGCCATCGCAATGAGCAGCCACATGGTGGCGAGCGAAGGTGCTCTGGCCGCGATCGCGGGCGGCGTCGAAAGCATCTCGATGGTCCAACCCCCGGTCCGCCCCGCCCGCAACGCATGGATCGAGGCGAACAATCCCGCGCTCTACATGACGATGATCGAGACCGCCGACATCGTGGCGAAGCGTTACGGCGTCAGCCGCGACGCGCAGGACGCGCTGGCGCTTCAAAGCCAGCAGCGCACCGCCAGGGCACAGTCCGAAGGGCTGTTCGATGCGGAAATCGTGCCCCTGGACGTGATCATGGCCTCCAAGGACAATGCGTCAGGCGAGATCCATCAGCTCGAGACGCATTGCGCCAACGACGAATGCAACAGGCCGTCCACCACCCTTGAGGCGCTGGCGGCCCTCACCCCGGTGCGCGGTGAGGGCGAAACTGTGACCGCCGGCAATGCCTCGCAGCTCAGCGACGGCGCGGCTGCGATGGTCGTCATGAGCGAGCGCGAGGCCGAAAGGCGCGGACTGGAGCCGCTGGGCTGCTTTCGCGGATTTTCAGTCGCCGGTTGCGCGCCGGACGAAATGGGCATCGGCCCCGTTCTCGCGGTTCCCCGGCTGCTGCAGCGGCAGGGGCTCACGGTCGACGACATCGACCTGTGGGAGCTGAACGAGGCCTTCGCCAGCCAGGCGCTCTATTGCCGCGACCAGCTGGGCATCGACCCGGAGAAATGCAACGTCAACGGCGGCTCGATTGCGCTGGGCCACCCGTTCGGCATGACCGGGGTCCGCATGACAGGGCACCTGCTGATTGAGGGTCGCCGCCGCGGCGCCAAGCTGGGCGTTGTCACCATGTGCATCGGTGGCGGCCAGGGTGCCGCCGGCCTGTTCGAGATATTCTGAGGAGACTTCCGATGGACCTGACCTTCACGCCCGAGCAGGAGGCGTTCCGCAGCGACGTCCGCGCGTTCCTGGATGAGCGCCTGCCCAAACGCCTTTCGGACAAGGTCCGCCTCGGCAAGACGCTGACCAAGGCCGATCACGAGGAATGGCACGCCATTCTCAACGACAGGGGCTGGCTCGCTGGCAACTGGCCCAAGGAATACGGCGGGGCGGGATGGAACGCCGTGCAGCGACACATCTTCGAAGAAGAGATGACCCGGGCCAACGCGCCGCGGATCGTGCCCTTCGGCGTCGCCATGCTGGGTCCCGTCCTGCAGGCCTTCGGCAGCCAGGACCAGAAGGACACCTATCTGCCGCGCATTCTCAACGGCCAGGACTGGTGGTGCCAGGGATATTCCGAGCCCGGCGCGGGATCCGATCTCGCCTCGGTGCGCACCTCGGCCGTGCGCGACGGCGACCACTATGTGGTCAACGGGCAGAAGGCCTGGACCACGCTCGGCCAGCACGCCACCATGATCTTCTGCCTGGTGCGCACCGCGACCGGCGGCAAGCCGCAGGAAGGCATTTCCTTCCTGCTGGTGGACATGCAGTCGCCCGGCATCACTGTGCGCCCGGTCGTGCTCATCGACGGCCAGCCGGAAGTGAACGAAGTCTTCTTCGACGACGTGCGCGTGCCGGTGGGCAACCTCGTCGGCGAGGAGAACAAGGGCTGGACCTACGCCAAGTACCTGCTCACCCACGAACGCACCAACATCGCCGGCGTCGGCTTCGCGCAGGCCGGACTGGAGCACCTGAAGCATGTCGCGCGCTGCGAACTCGACAACGGCCGTCCGCTCATCGAGAACCCGCATTTCGCCGCCCGCATCGCCCAGGTCGAGATCGATCTGATGGCCATGGCGACGACCAACCTGCGTGTGCTCTCCCAAGCGGCCGCGGGACAGGCGCCAGGCGCGGAAAGCTCCATGCTGAAGGTCAAGGGCACGCAGATCCGCCAGGAGATCAACGCGCTCACCCGCGTGGCCGTGGGCAGCTACGCCATGCCGTTTGTTTCCGAGGCGCTGGAGGATGGCTGGAACGAGGAGCCGATCGGCCCCGAATACGCCATGCCGGCCACCGCGAACTACTTCAACAATCGCAAGCTGTCGATCTACGGCGGATCCAATGAGGTCCAGCGCACGATCATCAGCAAGTCAATCCTGGGTCTTTGAGGCGCATCATGAATTTCGAGCTCACCGAAGAACGGCGGATGATGCAGGACTCGCTGCGCCGCTTCCTCGCCGACTCCATCACGCCCGCAAGCCGGGAAGCCGCCGAACAGACCGAGACAGGCTTCTCCCCGGGATCTGGACCGGGCTGGCGGAGCTCGGCGTCATCGGCGCGCTGTTTGGCGAGAACCAGGGCGGATACGGCGGCGCGGGGTTCGATATTGCCACGGTGTTCGAGGAACTCGGCCGGGCCGGCGCCACGGAGCCGCTTCTCGACACCGGCGTGCTGGCGGGCGGTCTTCTCGCGGGAGATGCGCAGCACTGCAGCCTCATCGAACAAGTGATCGAAGGCTCCATCCAGCTCGCCCTGGCGCATGGGGAGCCCGCGAGCCGCTATGACCTCGCCCGCATCGAAACCCGCGCGAAGCGTTCCGGCGAAGGCTACGTTCTCGACGGCCGCAAATCCGTCGTCGTCAATGCCGCCGCCGCGGACTTCATCCTTGTGAGCGCAAGAACCGGCGGCGGGCCTGCCGATACGGACGGCATATCTCTGTTCAGGCTGGACCGCACCACGCAAGGTCTCGAGCTGCGCGACTATCCGCTGTCGGGAGGCGGGCGCGGCGCGGAACTGATCCTGGAGAACATGTCCGTTGCGGCTGACCGCCGCATCGGCGCGGAAGGCGAGTCCTACGAGGCGCTCGTGCACGCCCATGCGCGCGCGACGACCGCCATCTGCGCGGAGGCCGTGGGACTGATGGACGCCATCCGCGACCTGACGTCCGAGTACCTCAAGACGCGCAAGCAGTTCGGCCAGCCGATCGGCAAGTTCCAGGCGCTGCAGCACCGCATGGCGGACATGCTGATCGAAATCGAACAGGCCCGCTCTGCCGTCATCAACCTCGCCGGACACGTGGATGGTACCGCCGCCCGGCGCGACATTCACGTGTCGGCGACGAAAAACCTTATCTCCCGCGCCGGCAAGCTCGTCGTGGAGGAGAGCATCCAGATGCACGGCGGCATCGGCATGACGATGGAGTACGAACTCGGGCATCTCGCCAAGCGCCTGACCATGGTCGATCACCGCTTCGGCGACGGCCTGTATCACCTCGGCCGGTTTATCGCCAAGGCGGTGGCCTGACCATGCTGGACAAGACCGGGATCATCGAAGGCGAGACCGGCGCGCAACGGCTGGTCGGCTACGTGCTGGATGTGAGCGGGTCCGATGGCTCGGCGCGCTGCACGCTGGATATCGATGCGCGGCACACCAACCGGCACGGCGTTCTGCATGGCGGCTTCTGCGCGGTGTTGCTGGACAACGCCATGGGCGCGACCGCCAGCTTGAGCGTGGATGCGACCGGAAAATGTCCGTTTCTGACCATCTCGATGGCGACGCAGTTTCTCGCGCCCGCGCGCGAGGGCAGCCGCGTCACCGCGACGGGACGGATCACCGGCGGCGGCAGGTCTCTGCTGTTTGTGGACGGCCGATTGACCGACAACGAGGACCGGCTGATCGCCACAGCGCAAGGGGTCTTCAAGCGCGTCCCCGCGGAGCACCTGCCCGGCACGCAACCGGAAGGCCGCACGGAATGACCGATCCGTCAGATCCGATCATTGCGGGCGACGCGCGCGGACCGCATGTGCGCGACGCAGGCGATCACCTCGTCGTCGTCAACCGCAATCCCGGCCGCCGCAACGCCCTCTCTCCGCTGTATTACGAGACCCTGCTGGGCGCCTTGTCCCGGGCCGCCGCGAACCGCGATTGCGCAGCGGTGATCCTGTGGGGGGCGGACGGCTATTTCTGTTCCGGCGGAGACCTGGGCCAGTTGGCCCATAGGCGCGATCTGCCGGAGGCCGAACGGCGCGCCCGCATCGAGGCGCTGCACGACGTCATGCGCGCCATCAAGGCCTGCCCCTGCCCCGTCATCGCGGCGATTGAAGGCGGGGCCGCCGGCGCGGGCCTGTCGCTGGCGCTTGCCTGCGATCTGGCGATCGCGAGCGACACGGCAACGTTTTCAGCCGCCTACGTGAAGGCGGGGCTGGTGCCGGACGGCGGCCTCACCTACAGCCTGTCGAAATCCCTGCCGCCCGCGACGGCCCGCCGGATCGTGCTTTTCGGCGATCCCATCGACGCGCGGGAGCTCGCCCGTTTCGGGCTGATCAACGATTGCGTGGCACCGGGGAAACGCTCGCACACGCCGAAGGTCTGGCCAGGCGCCTCGCCGCCGGCCCCCGCGCCGCGCAAGCCAGCATCAAGGCGCTGATGAACGCCGCTCAGGACGCGGACTTCGCCAGCCAGCTTGACCGGGAGCGCGATGCGATGGCCGCAGCATTTGCTGCACCCGAAGCCCACGAGGGCATACAGGCGTTTCTGGAAAAGCGCCGACCCCACTTCAAGAACCCGCAGGACGACTGATGCCGAAGCGTCCGGATCCAATGTTTGACACCGCCGTGACCCGAATGTTCGGCACCCGCCTGCCGATCGTCGCCGGCGGGTTGATGTGGCTGTCGGAGGCCACCTATGTGGCGGCCGGCGCCCGCGCCGGCATCATGTCGTATCTCACCGCCGCCAGTTTTCCCGAACCGCGCGCCTTGCGCGCCGAAATCGCAAAATGCCGCGCATTGGCCGACGGACATCCGTTTGGCGTCAATGTGTCGATGCTGCCCAAGCTCGTGCCCGGCGACAAGGTCGCGGACACATTCGCGCTGATCGCCGACGAAGGCATCCGTTTCGTGGAGACATCGGGACGCAATCCGGCGCCCTATCTGGACCAACTCAAAGACGCCGGCATCACCGTGCTGCACAAGGTTCCCGGCGTGCGCTACGCCGTGAGCGCGCAGACAGCCGGCGTCGATATGGTCTCGATCGTCGGCGCGGAATGCGGAGGCCATCCCGGGCTTGAGCTGATCGGCAGCATGGTCAATCAGGCCTTGGCCGGGCGGCGCCTCGACATTCCCTATCTGATCGGCGGCGGCATCGGCTGCGGCAGCCAGATCATCGGCGCGCTGGCCTCGGGCGCCAGCGGCGTGGTCATCGGAACCCGCTTCCTCGTGGCGGAGGAAATCCAGGCCCATGACGGTTACAAACAGGCGCTGATATCCGCCGGCGAGACGGATACGGAACTGACCATGGCGAGCGTGCGCAACACCGTTCGCACCCTGCGCAACGAAACGACGCGTCTGGTGACGGAGCTGGAAGCTTCGTCTCCCGACATCGGGATCGACGACCTGCTGCCACTTGTGTCCGGCAAGATTGGACGCAAGGCTTATGAGACGGGAGACGTGTCGCATGGGCTGCTCTCCGCAGGCCAGGCGCTCGGCTTCACGGATGCCATAGCCCCGCTCGCGGAGAT
Source organism: Breoghania sp. L-A4 (assembly GCF_003432385.1). NCBI lineage: Bacteria > Pseudomonadati > Pseudomonadota > Alphaproteobacteria > Hyphomicrobiales > Stappiaceae > Breoghania > Breoghania sp. L-A4. The sequence continues at coordinate 3,929,170 of NZ_CP031841.1, forward strand.
CGTCCGCGCTCTGGAAGACGAGATGCAACACGCGCTCGAGCGCTTGCGCCAGTTACAAACAACTCACGGTGAACAGGGAGACGTAAGGGCATGACGATCGCGCGGATCCATGACCTGGTTCAGGTGGCGGCGAAGGATCGCGGCGGCAGCCTCGCGATCGTCGATCACAACGGGCGCGGGTTTTCGTGGACGGAGTATGCCACCGCGGTGCGCGAAGCAGCCGACATCCTGTCTTCAAACGGCATTCTTCCCGGCGACCGGGTGATGCTCATCGGCGAGAACTGCACGGCACTTGCGGCCTTCGTCTTTGCTGCAACCACGGTGAAAGCCGTCGCGATCCCGGTCAACGCCCGCATGAGCGGGCCCGAACTGGCGCGGATTTCAAGCCACGCCGAGCCGCGGTTGACCATCTGGACCACCGATGTCTCCGCCGACGCTCAGGCACGCGCGCATGATGCCGGAGCAAGGCCCGTCGAGTGCAGTTTTGGCCGGATCGCCCTGGCGCGGGACGTCCCGGCGGACAGTGACGACACCGTCCCGGACGACGTGGCGGTACTGCTCTACACCACCGGCACCACGGGCACGCCGAAAGGCGTCATGCTGACCCACGGCAACCTGTTGTTCGCCGGCGCCGCGTCCGCCCGGCTGCGCGGCATGCTGCCCGATGACGTGATCTACGGCGCGCTGCCGCTCACCCATGTTTTCGGCCTCGCCTCCATGCTGATGGCAAGCGCTCACGTGGGCACGGCGGTTCGACTGGCGCCGCGCTTCAAGGCCGACAAGCTGCTGAGCGCGCTCAAGCATGACGTGACCCTGTTCCCCGCCGTTCCGCAGATGCACGCGCTGTTGATGCAGCACACGGCAAGCCTTGGCGAGGACCGGCTGACGGGATCGAAACTGCGCTACGTCTCCTCCGGCGCCGCGCCGCTCGACCCGGCATGGAAACGCAAGGCGGAGCTCTTCTATGGTCTGCCGCTGCAGAACGGCTACGGCATGACCGAATCCACGGCCGGCGTCAGCAGCACCAGGAATCCCATCGGCTCCCCGGACACCAGCGTCGGCAAGCCGCTTCCCGGCGTCGAGGTGCGCATCGATACGCCCGCCGGCAATCAGGACGGCGTGGGCGAGGTGCTCACCCGCGGCCCCCATGTGATGGCCGGTTATTTCCGCAACCCGGAAGAGACCGCCCGCGCGCTCGACAAAGACGGGTTCCTGCGGACAGGCGATCTCGGCCGCCTGGACGAGGACGGCAACCTGCACATCGTCGGCCGCGCGAAGGAGCTGATCATCCGCTCGGGCTTCAACGTCTATCCGCCGGAAGTCGAAGCCGCCTTCAACGACCACCCCGATGTGGTGCAATGCGCGGTTGTCGGCCGCCGCACGGACGACGGCAACGAGGAGGTCCTGGCGTTTGTGCAATGCGCGGACCCGGACGCGGTCGATCTGGATGACATCCGCGCCTTCGCCAACCAACGGCTGACCAGCTACAAGCGCCCTTCGCGCATCATCCTCACCACGTCGCTTCCCGCCGCCTCGACCGGGAAGATCCTCAAGCACGCGCTTCTTCAGACGTTTGCCGCGGACCTCGCCTGAGCGCACGAAGCACGGCGCGGGAGCGGTTGCCCGTCCACATCGCAACGCAATACGGCGGACGATGAGGATCTCATCGTCCGCCGTTGTGTTTCCGGGCAGCAGCCAGAGCCCCCCATGCGGGACCGGCCGCCTCGTGCGGTCAGGCCAGGTGCTTGGCGAAGAATTCTTCCGTGCGCGCATGCGCCTGCTCCGCGACATCGGCTACATATTCAGCCGCACGCGCGTCATTGGCGAAGGCATGCCCGGCCTTGTAGGTGTAGACCTCGAAATCGGGAAGATAGGCCTGGGCTTCCGCCAGCATCTCGGGCGTAACATGGCTGTCGTTGATGCCGAAGTGGCCCTGCAGCGGCGCCTTGAGCGGGCTGTCGAGATACTGCGGCAGCCGGGTGCCGTAGAACGCCACGGCCGCGCCGATGTCGAGCTTCTGGGCTGCGCGCAGCGCGAGACCGCCCCCCCAGCAGAATCCGATCACGCCGACCTTGCCGCCCCTGGAGGCGAGCATCTTCGCGGCGGCGTCCACGTCCATCATCGTCTTGTCGAGATCAGCGGTCAGCATCAGGTCGCGGCCGATCAGTCCCTTGTCGAAAGGCACCACGGTACCCGGCGCTTGCCGGTCGAACAGCGCGGGAATCGCAACGTCATAGCCCTTGGCGGCGTAACGCGCGGCCACGCCCTTGAGCTGATTGGTGACCCCGAAGATTTCCTGGAGGATCACGATGCCGCCGCGGCGCTCGCCGCGCGCGGGCTCCAGCCAGCAATCAAACTCATGGCCGTCGGAGGCGGTGATCCGGATCATGTCTCCCTTGGGCGTGTCGTTCATGAGGCTACCTGTCTTTGTTGCACGGTATCGGGCTGCCCGCGACCGCGGGCAGCCCCGGTGGATCATTCGCCGACGGTGATTCCGGCCTCTTCGTAGTACTTCAGCGCGCCGGGGTGATAGGGCACACCGTTGGCCGGCGCCATCTTCTCGGGCTTGGCGTTTCCGAAAGCGCCAAAGCTCGCCTTCAGCGCATCATTGTTCTCGGCAACGATCTTGGTCATCTTGTAAACCAGCTCATCCGAGGCATTGACGCTCGTCAGCATCATCCACGGAACCTGCATGATGTTGGCGGGCTGCTTCAGGCCCGGAATCTTTTCGTTGGCCTTCATGGCAATGATGTTGCCGGCGGGCAGAAACTTCTTGAACGCAGCCACGCCTTCGGGCGAGTCGTCCAGCGAGACATACTGCAGACCACCGCTGCCGGAGAGCTTGGCCTCGACCTGCTTGCCTGCGCCATTGTTGAGGCTGACGAGCGCGACGTCCACAAGCCCGTCACCGAGCGCGTTGATGCCGGCGACAAAGCTCGACACAGGGACCTTCTGGAAGTCGTCATAGGTCATGCCGCCGTTGGCCAGGCCGCCGCCGATGTAATAGGGAATGATCGTGGACTTGGTGTATTCCGAAGCTATCTTGAGTTCCGAGGCCTTTGCCTTGAGGTCCGCGACGGTCAGGATCCCGCTGTCGGCACGCACCATGATGCCGGTCGTCAACGGGAACATCACGCCAACGAGCCGCAGGTTCGGGTGCGCGCGGTCATAGTTGCCGGTGCCGGTCAGCGCGAATTCCGCCTCGACGCCGTTGGAGAAGCCGAAATCGACCTCGCCGTTGTCGATCAGCGGCAGATAGCCGACGAGCGGCTGCGTGCGGGCCGTAATCCCGTGGTCATTGGCCACCTTGGCAATGGCCTGTCCGGAGTTGTAGGCAAGCGATCCCTGCGCGCCGGTCGCGATGGAGACGACCTGCGCCGAGGCCATGCCGGTTGTCATCAGGCCGCCGAGCAGGCCGCCGATCAGTAGTTTCGTGACATGTTTCATGAGAATTCCTCCCTTGGTTTTCGTTAGTTGACTTGTTTCTTGTGTGCGCTACCGCGCTTGAGAACGAACAATCCGATCGTCAGCATCACGACCGCGACCGTGCAGGCGGGATGCAACAACTCGAGCTCTTCGGGCAGATAGCTGATCGGCAGGGCGCCGAAACCCAGAACGCCGACGACAACGCGCAGCCCAAGGCCGAGCCGCTCGTGCAGATACCCCACCATGGCCGCGCTGATCGCCGCGATTCCGACAGCGGACATCGCCGCGGCGGCGATGATCTCGACAAGGCTTCCCTCCAGCAGGAGCGCCGGCGAGCCCACGAAAATGAACGGAATGATGTAGGCGGCCCAGCCGATCCGCATCGCCGCGAGCCCCGTTCCCAGAGGATCGGCCTTGGTGATCGTCGCCGCGGCAAAGGCGGCGAGCGCCACCGGCGGGGTGATCATCGACATCATGCCGAAATACAGAATGAAGAGATGCGCGGCGATAGGAGGGATCCCGGCTTGCACGAGCGACGGGGCGACCAGCGCGGCGAGCAGCACATAGACGCCTGACGTCGGCATTCCCATGCCCAGAATGGTGCAGATGATCGCCGAGGTCGCCAGCAGCAGGAACACGTTCTCACCAATCGAATTGACCAGCATCAGCGTCAGGGCGAAGCCGAGACCGGTGATGTTGAGAATTCCGATCACAAAGCCCGCGGCCGCCACAATGAGGATCAAATCGACCATCGATATGCCCGTGTCCACGAACACGTGACGCAGGGTCTTGAACGACAGCCTGTCGCCGCGATAGCCGCGCGCAAAACCAACGACCACGATGGCGATGGACGCCAGAAGAGCGGAGTCCTCGGGATCAAGGCGCCACCAGAACAGCGCGCCGAGCAGCACACCGAACGGAATGAGGAAATGCCAGCCCGCCAGCATGACCTCGCCGACGCTCATCAGCTCTTCGTCGGGCTGCGCAACATTGTCCCGGCCGGCGATCAGATCGACCTGCACGAACACCGACACGTAGTAGAGCAGCGCCGGAACAAGCGCAGCGCCCGCCACCGTCATGTAGGAGATATCGAGAAATTCGGCCATCAGGAACGCGGCCGCGCCCATGATCGGCGGCATGAGCTGCCCGCCGGTCGAGGCGACCGCTTCCACCGCGCCCGCATCGGTTTTGGAATAGCCGCCGCGCTGCATGAGCGGGATCGTCACCACGCCGGTGGTCACCACGTTGGAGACGGCGGAGCCTGAAATCGAGCCAAAGAGCGCGGAGCCCATCACCGCGATCTTGGCGCTGCCGCCGCGCGTGCGGCCGGTCGCGGCCATCGCCAGATCGGTGAAGAACGTGCCGCCGCCGGCGGCGAAGAGAAGCTTGCCGAAGAAGACGAACAGCAGGACGATGACGGTGCCGACCCGCAGCGGCGTCGAGAAGACCGCGGACGGATCAAAGCCCACATATTGCACCAGCCGGACCGGGCTCAGTTCCTTGCCGATCAGGGCGCCGGGAATCTTGTCGGCGAAAAGCGAGTAGACGAGGAACACCGCGACGATGATGAAGAGCGTCAATCCGGCGCGACGGCGGATTCCCTCCATCACCCCGATGGTCACGACGCTGCCGATCACGGTGATCTGCCAGGGCCGGTAGAATTGCTCGGTCAACAGCCACGAGAAATCCCAGGCCGCATACATCAGCACCACGAAACACGTCAGGGCGATGGCCGCATCGAGCAGCCCGAGCTGTGTCTTTTCCTGTCCCTTCCAGCCGAAACGCAGGAAGCAGATCGTCAGGGCGAGGCCGAGTTGCAGCGCCAGATATTGTTCAACGAGAATCGCGAAACCGAGCCGGGTGGGAGTCTCGATGTTCCAGAGAATACAGGCGACGGACATGAGCGTCGCCAGAACGGCGACAAGGCCGTTCACCAGTGAACCATTGTGTGCAGAGCCGCGCATTTCCACCCTCGCTCGCCGATTGTTCTTGGCTTTTTGCTGTTCGGCAGCCTTCCCCGTCTCGCCGCCCGAGATCGATGCGGACATCGATCCTCCTCCTGGCGGCAAGAGACGCTCGAACGTTAATCAGACGAATTACATTATGCAAATTCATGTTCGTGTTCTAAAACATCATCAGAGATGATGTTGGGACGTTTCAAGCATGAACCTGCACACATTCGACATGAACCTCTTTGTTGTCTTCCACACGCTCATGGCCGAACGCAGTGTGACACGAACGGGCGAGCGCCTTGGCAGAACCCAGTCCGCCATTTCCAACTCGTTGAAACGGCTGCGCGAATTGTTCCACGATCCGCTCTATGTACGCACGCCGCACGGACTGGCGCCGACACCGCGGGCACTCGAGCTGCACAAGTCGGTCGCCGAGATCATCCGGCTTTCCCAGGACTGCCTCTACCAGGAAGCCGATTTCTCGCCGGAAACCGCCAACGTCCGCTTCGTGATCGGCGCTCCCGACCGCCTGAGCCTCCCGGTCATCCTGCCGTTTCTCGAGGATATTCGGAACACCGCCCCCGGCATATCGATTGATCTGAGAACAACGGACCGCGGCCACGCCATCCAGTTGATCGAGGATCAGGAGATCGACGTCGCGCTGGGCTGGTTCGACCAGCTGCCGCCAACGATCAACCGCCACTACGCCAACACCGAAGCCTTCACCTGCCTGTGCCGCAGGGATCATCCGATCCTCAACCAGTCGGAGCCCGCAAGTATCGAGATGATCCTGTCGTTCCCGCATCTGGTCGTCAGCTCGAGCGGCGACCGCCAGGCGGCCTTCGACGCAATCCTGAAACGCGAGGGCCTGACGCGCCGGTCGGCCATGTCGCTGACCAATTTCACGATGGCACCCAACCTGCTCCAGCGCAGCGACATGATCGGCGTGTTTACGAAACGCACGGCCGACTATTTCGCCTCCCATTTCGGTCTGGCGACCTATCCGGTGCCGATGGAAATGGAAGCGATCTCGCACGACCTCATCTGGCACCGGCGGTTCGACACCGACCCGAAACACATGTGGCTTCGCCAGAAGATGCTCGCGGCCTGCAGCTGAGGCGCGCGCCTCAAGAGACGGCGGCCCTTGCGAACAAGGGGCCGATCCTTCGAGACGCCGTCTTCGGCGGCTCCTCAGGACGACGTTGAGCGAGTAGTGATTTCATAAAAATATCAACACGATAACGTCATCCTGAGGAGGCCCGAAGGGCCGTCTCGAAGGATCGGCGCCAAATTCGGATGGCACCTGGTTCAGGCGTCCGCAGCCAAGGTGCGACTCGCGAACACTTGGAAATCCGGAATCACTCCACCACCTCCTCCTCAATGTGGCCGCCGAGGAACAGGCGTCCGACACGCGGATCCGCCAGGAGCTTGTCGGCGCGGTCGTGCATGCGCGTCTGGCCCAGCTCAAGCACCAGCCCGTAGTCGGACATCGCAAGCGCAGCCTTGGCGTTCTGCTCGACCATCAGGATGGTGACGCCCTGGTCGCGCAGCCTGATCAAGGTCCGGAACACTTCCTGCACCAGGTTCGGCGACAGGCCGATCGACGGTTCGTCGATCAGGATCAGCTTCGGATCGAGCAGCAGCGCGCGGGCGACCTCGAGCTGCTTCTGCTGGCCGCCCGACAGTTCGATCGCCTTGCGGTCCTTGTGCTCCTTGAGCATCGGGAACTGGTCCATGACGATCCCGATCCGGTCGCGCAGCTTCGTCTGGTCGCGGGCCGTGATCCCGCCGAGTTCGAGGTTGTGATAGACCGAGAGCTGGGGGACGATGTTGCGTCCCTGCGGCACATAGGTGACGCCGCGCGCGATCATCTCGCGCGGCTTGAGCCCCGTCACGGCCTGCCCGTCGAGCAGGACCTCTCCCGAACTGATATTCAGCAGGCCGAAGATCGCCTTGAACACGGTCGACTTGCCGGCGCCGTTGGGGCCGATCACCGTGGTGATCGAGGCCTTCGGGATCTCGAAGCTGACCCCGTTGAGGATGGTGATCTTGCCGTAGCCGCCATAAAGGTCTTTCAGTTCCAGCATGGTTCAGCCCCCAAGATACGCATCGATGACCTGCTGATTGGCGCGCACCTCCTCGGGCCTGCCTTCGGCGATGATCGCGCCCTCGGCCAGCACGATGATGTGGGTGCACAGCGACATGACGAATTCCATATTGTGCTCGATGACCACGAAGGTGCTGCCGTGTTCGCGGTTGTAGGTGAGCAGGCGGTCCTTGAGGTTGGCCAGCATCGTGAGATTCACGCCCCCGCGGGCTCGTCGAGCAGCACCAGGTCCGGCCCGGCCATGAAGGCCATCGCGGCGTCGAGCAGTTTCTGCTGGCCGTAGGACAACGATCCGGCCGTCTCATTGCGCAAATGGCCGAGCCGGAAGAACGCGATCAACTGGTCGGCCGCATCGGTTAGCCCGGCATCAGGCGCGCCGAACAGCCGCGACAGCATGGTGCCGTGGTGCTCCTGACCGGCCAGGATGATGTTGTCGAGCACCGTCATCTCGGGGAACACCGAGAGCTGCTGGAACGTGCGCCCGACACCGAGCTTGTTGAGATCGCACGCGCGCATGCCCGCCACCGGGCGGCCGTTGACGAAGACCTCGCCCTGATTGGGCTTGAGCTGGCCAAGCACGCAGTTGAACAGCGTCGACTTGCCCGAGCCGTTGGGCCCGATCAGTCCCAGGATCTCGCCCCTGCGAACGTCGAAGCTGACGTCACGCACGGCGTGAATGCCGCCGAAGGATTTCGAGATGTTGCGCACGGAAAGAACGACGTCGCTCATAGCTTCGCTCCTTCCTTGAGATCGGCCCGCGCAACCCGGCCGGGCCGGAATTTCAACACGAGCCGGTCGCCCAGCCCCATCAGGCCGCTCGGCGAATAGACCATCAGGATGATCACCGCGCCGGAATAGAGAATGAGATAGTAGCCTTGCGTGAAACGCAGCACCTCGGGCAGCAGGATCACCACCGCGGACCCCAGCATCGGACCGAAGAAATAGCCCGCGCCGCCGACGACCACCATCAGCAGCAGGCGCAGCGAGTGCAGCAACGCAAACGAGTTCGGTTCGATGAACTGGACGACAGGAGAGACAAGCGCCCCTGCGAGACCACCGGAGGCCGAGCCGATGGCGAACGCCAGCAGGGTGATGCGGCGCGTGTCGAGCCCGAGGCTCTCCGCGCGCACCGGGTTCTCGCGCAGCCCCTTGAAGGCGCGCCCCCACGGCGAGCGGACCAGCCCGTACATGAGCGCGGCGAAGACCACAAAGACCGCCAGGCAGAGATAATACATCTTCTGGTTCGAGGTGATGGGGAAGGACAGAAACGTCGATTTCGAGGCGGTGTCGACGAACCAGAAGTCCGGGCGCGGCATGTTGAACTTGCCGTAGGAACCGCCGGTGAGCCAATCCTCATTGCGCAGCACCAGCACCACCAGCGTGTTGAAGGCGAGCGTGACGAAGGCGAGAAAATGACCCTTGACCCGCAGCGCCGGAAAACCGACCAGCAGGCCCACGACAAAGCAGCCGGCCACCGCCGCGGGCATGGCGATCAGCCAGGGAATGCCGTTCAGCGTCATGATCGCGGTGATATAGGCGCCGATCGCCATGAAGGATGCCTGCGCCAGGGATATCTGGCCGGCATAGCCCAGAGTGAGATTGAGCCCCATGGCCGCGATCGTGAAGATCAGCCAGGAGCACAGGATCAGGCTGATGTAGTTCCCCTGCCCGATCGGCGCGGCGACCAGCACGCACAGACCGAGAAGGACCCACACCCATTTCGGAACGGCGCGCATCAGACCGCCCTTCCTTCCGCGGTGCCCAGAAGGCCCTCGGGCTTGAACATGATGACGCCGATCAGCAGCACCAGCGGCACCGCGGCGCGGTATTCGGCTGTGATGTAGGTGGCTGTGAAATTGTCCAGCAGGCCGATCAGCAACCCGCCGGCGATGGCGCCGCGGATCTGGTTGAAGCCGCCGACGATCGCCGCGATGAAGGCGATCATTCCGAGGTACTCGCCGTTGGAGAATTTGGCGAGATAGACGGGCGTGATGAGGAAGGACGCAAGCGCCGCGAGCGCGGCGTTGATCAGGAAGGTGTAGAGGATCATGCGGTTGGTATCGACGCCGAGAATCTCGGCCACGCCGGGATTCTGCGCGGTCGCCTGCATGGCGCGGCCGGTCCGCGTGCGATTGAGAAACAGTGTCAGCGACACGACGATCACGAACGAAATGACGAGATGGGCGATATCCGTCAGAGACACGACGGCGCCGAAGACATCGAGCGTTCCGCCGGACACCAGCTCGGGGTAGGGCTGGGCCTCGGCGCCATAGAATTCCTTGACGCTCTCTTTGAGGAAGATCGCCAGCGCCATCGTCGCAATGATCAGCGACAGCCCGCCGGGACGGCCGCCGCGCGTCATCGGCTCGACGATCACGCGCTTGAACAGATAGCCGAGCACCAGCATGGACACGCCGAGCGCCGCCAGCATGGCGAGCGGAAACGGCAGCCCGAGGTTCATGGCGATCAGGACGAAAAAGGCGGGCAGCATGACGAATTCGCCCTGCCCGAAATTGACCGTCTGCGCGGCCTGCCAGATCAGGGTGAAGCCGATCGCCACAAGCGCATAGATCGACCCCGTCGAGAGACCCGACAGCATCACCTGGAGGAATTGTTCCATACGTTCCGTCCTGAAAGAGTAATACCAGCGGCGGCGATTGTCGGCCCCATTGGTATAAGCGGGGCGCCGGCCCGTCCGGCGCCCCGCGGCATGCCGACCTAGCGGGCCGGCACAGTGCCGATCACGACCTGCTTGCCCTCGCGGACCTCGGTCATGAAGCTCTCGCGCGCCATCTCGCCGGTGTCGTCCCAGGACGTGGTCAGGAGCATGCCGGGATACTCGGCGGCATCCAGGGTCAGCCCGTGCATCTTGTTGGCGAAGGCTTCCTGATCGAAGGCGCCGTTCATCTCGGTCACATATTTGACCGCATAGACGCCGATGTAGCCCTTCAGACCGTTGTGGTCCGTGTCGCGGCCGTACGCATCCTTGAATTTCTTCGCGAATTCCTGGATCGACGGGACGCTGGCTTCCGTGGTGAGCCCGACGTGCGCGAAGGCGCCGTTGGCGGCGTCACCGGCAAGGTCGATGACCTTCTGGCTGGTCAGCGTCACTTCGCCTACCAGCGGTATGCCCAGGCCCTGCTTCTTCGCCTCGCGCAGCAGGCGGGCGGATTCCTCTTCGTTGGTATAGACGAAGGCGGCTTCCGCACCGGACTCCTTGATCCGGGAAATGTCGGCTGCGAAATCGGCCTGGCCCTGTTCGGACGGCACGTCGGCGACGACCTCGATGCCCGCGTCCTTCATCTCCTCGATGAAGACGTCATGACCGCCCTTGCCGAACTCGTTGTTGACCCATGAGACGGCGATCGTCTTCACGCCGAGGGTGTCCTTGAAGTAGGCGGTCAGCGCGGGAATGCCGCGCGCCGAGCTCGACGACGTGCGGAAGATGTAGGGGTTGCCCTGCTGGGTGATGTTCGGCGCCTCGGAGCCGGTCATCTGCGGCACGCCGGCCTGTTTGGCCACCATCATGTTGACGATGGTCGAGCCGGAATAAACCGTGCCGATGATCGCGTAGGCGCCGGCATCGATCGCCTTCTGAACGAGAGCCCGCGAGGTCTGCGGGTCGGTCTGCGTGTCGTAGTCCGGAACATCGATCTGCTTGCCGAGAATGCCGCCGGCGGCATTGATCTCGGCGGCCGCGAGCTTCGCGCCGTCACGGTAGTTGGTGCCGGACACGGCGCCCGCGCCGGACAATTCGCACACGCAGGGCAGCAGGACCGTTTCCTGCGCGACGGTCATTTGAGGAACGGTGGTCGCGGCCATCAGGACCGAGAACGCCGAAGCGGCGAGCATGGTACGTCTGTTCATCATTTTCTCCTCCCAAGTGTCCCCGGCACAGCCGGGGGTTCGAAGCTTTTCGCTTCAAATCGTTTACGCGCCAGGTGTCTTGGCGCGGATGTCGTCGATCAGCAGCGCCCGAAGTTCGCCCGTGATTTCAGGCGTCTGCTTGAACCAGCGGCGGAACCCCTCCACGCCCTGGTGCAACAGCATGCCCAATCCGTCCACGGTGCGACAGCCCTTCGCCTTGGCCTGCTTCAAGAGATCGGTATCCAGCGGCGCGTAGATCACGTCGTAAACGACGGTCCTGGCCTGAAGCCCCGTCAGGTCGATCTCGAGCGGCGGCTGACCGATCATGCCGAGGCTCGTGGTGTTGACCAGCAAGTCCGCACCGGCCAGCAAGCCGCCCACCGCATCAAGCCCGTGCGCGCTGACGCCCTTGCCGAATTGCTCCGCGAGCGCCTCCGCCTTGGATATCGTGCGGTTGCAGATCGCCACGTCCAGTCCGCGTTTCATCAGGCCGTAGGCGGCCGCGCGCGTGGCGCCGCCGGCGCCCAGGATCACCGCGCGCTTCGCCGTCCTGTCCCAGCCGGGAACCAGCTCGTCGATGTTTCCCATGAAGCCGAGCGAGTCGGTGTTGCCGCCGGTAAGAGCCCCGTCGTTCCACCAGATCGTGTTGACCGCGCCCATCGCCTTGGCGTCGTCATCGATCGCGTCGAGATAGGGAATCACGGCCAGCTTGTGCGGAACCGTGACATTGCCGCCGATCCAGCCCGCCTCCCTGAAGCCCGCGAAAAACGCACCCAGTTGCTCGGGCGGAATGTCGAGACGCTCATAGCTCCCCTCGATCCCCAGGCGCTTGAGCCAGTAGGTATGCAGCATGGGCGAGCGGGAATGCGCGATCGGGTGCCCCATGACGAAGGCGCCGTTGACTGTCATGTATCGAACTCCTCACGAAATGCTGTGTGCGGCGGACAAACCATCCGCCGCAGGCTTGAACGGAGACGGGGATTGCGCGCGACACCATGCATATGCGTCATGCGACAATCCCCTGGCTGGTCACGGGCGCCTTCGCCGTGTCCGCTTGAAAGCGCAGGTATCGCAACTGGATGGAAACCTGGGCCAGCGCCATTTCCTCGCCGGTCTGGGTCTTGAGACCAAGCCTGGCCGCGTCGTTCAGCCGTTGTGTGACCGCGGGCTTCGCCACCGCGCGCGGCACCATCACGTTGGCGATGCTTGGCACGGAGGCGAAACTCAACGCGCGCCCATCGCCGCTGCCCAGCCGGCCGATCGCCACCTGCAGGTCCTCGACCTTGCGGTGGATGCTGTCGAGCAGATCGAAAATATTGCGCGCCTCCGGAGTCGGCACGAAGCGCCCGTGCCTCCGGTTGAACAGCCGCACGCCGAGGCTGTCCTCGGTGTATTTCATCAACCGGCTGATGCCGGGCGCCGATACGTTGAGCAGCTTGGCCGCGCCCGCAATCGTGCCGGTCACCATGATGGCCCGCACGACCTCGATCTGGCGGAGGGTCAGCACGGCACGATCACCCGCCGAAGCCGAACAACTGCCTGGGCGTTTCCCAAAACAGCTTTCGGCGATCGGCCGGATCCGGGAACAGGGTTTCGGCCAGTCTGACGAGCGGTCCGTAATCCTGACGGTCCGTGGCGCGCAGATACGGCCAGTCCGACGCCCACAGGCAGCGGTCCAGCGTGAATGCCTGGACGAGCGCGCGGACATAGGGCCAGCAGTCCGCGAACGGATAGGCGGCGTCAGAGAACTTGTTGTAGCCGGAAAGCTTGACGTGAACCCGCCCGGTCTGGGCGAGATCGAGCAGCGTGCGGAACCCGGGCTGGTTCAGGCCGTCCTTCACCGTCGGGCGGCCGCAGTGATCGATCAGAACCCTGACGGGGATCGTCTCGATCCACGGAACGAACGCGCGCAGCTGGTCGTGCTCGTACTGAAGGTTCAGGAACATGTCGAGCTCGGCGAGCTTCCCGATCAGCGCGCCGGCATCGCGGTAATAGTCGACGCCGTGAAACGTCGGATTGAAGGCGATGCCGATGACCCCCTGCTCCTTCAACGCGGACAGGGTATCCACTCCCGCATCTAGATCCACGACGGCCACGCCCTTGAAGACATCGGGATAGCTGCGCAGCGCGTCGAGCATGCAGCCGTTGTCGCCGCCATAGCCCGAGTTGGGCTGCACCAGCAACGTGTGATGGGTCCCGAAGGTCTTCATGACCTCCAGGTGCTGCGCGGTCGTGCCGATTTCCTGACCCGAGGGGTGATAGGCGACCTGCGGGCTGTATGGAAAGCGGGCGGGATCGAGCACGTGGGCGTGGCAATCGATCTTCGGCTCGTCAAAGACGCTCATTAAAGTCCTCCCCGGCGGGACTTGTATGCGCAATCCGGCGAGCCGTTCAATCAAATTGCATACCCCCTCCTCCCGGCGCCGCCTGCGCGCCACCGGCAAGGCCCGTTCGTGCATGTGCGCCGAAACGGCCGCGCCGCGCGCTTTTCCTGCCGTTGCAAGGCCATGAAACGACGCGCGGAGGCGAGCGAAGAGCGGACCATGAACCAGGGGGTCCCAGACAGCCTCTCGCGGGCCGTCGTGTCTCAGGACGCAGCGGCACACGCGGCCAGGACGCACAGCAGTTCGAACATGATCGAGACGCCAAGCCACGCGGTGCCGCCGGAGGCATCGAACGGCGGCGAGACCTCGACGAGATCCGCGCCGATCATGTTGACGCCGGCGAGTTCGCGCACCACCTGCAGCGCCTGGAACGAGTTCGGCCCGCCGACTTCCGGCGTTCCGGTGCCGGGCGCGAACGCCGGATCGACGAAGTCGATGTCGTAGGACACATAGGTCGGCGCATCACCGACGATCGCGCGCGCCTCCGCCATCACGTCCTCGACGCCACGAGCGAAGAACTCCTCGATCATGATCAGCCGGATGCCGACGGACTTGGCGAAATCCTTGTCCTCGGTGTCATAGGCCGTGCCGCGAATGCCGATCTGCACCACGCGATTTGGATCCAGCAACCCCTCCTCCACCGCCCGGCGGAACGGCGTGCCGTGGGTGTACATCGAGCCGTTGAAGTAGCTGTGGAACAGGTCGGTGTGGCTGTCGAAATGGATCATGCCGACGGGCGCATCCGATGCCAGCCCGCGCAGGATCGGCAAGGTGCACAGGTGATCGCCACCGGCGGTGAGCGGCACGATCCCGGCCTGCTTGACGCGACCGTAGAAGGTGGAAAAGCGCTCCAGACTGTCCATCAGATCCGCCGGGTTCGGCGCAACATCGCCGAGATCGGCGCAATTGACCAGCTCGAACGGCCGGATGCCCGTGGCCCCGTTGCCGGCGCGGATCATGGTGGAGAGATCGCGCAACTGGCGCGGGCCGTGGCGCGGGCCGGGCCGGTTGGTGGTGCCGCCGTCCCACGGCGCACCGATCAGCCCGATCGCGACCTCGGCGATGCGCGGATCGTCGAGATCCACATGCGGCAGGCGCATGAAGGTCGGAATACCGGCATAACGGGGAAGGTCGAAGCCCGACACGGGATGGTAGAAAGGATCGCTCATCGAAATCTCCGAAAGGTTGGCATTCAATACATCGCGCTGCCGCCATTGGCGCCATAGCACTGCCCGGTAACGAAACTGGAGCCGTCGCCGGCGAGAAACACCGCCAGATCGGCGATCTCTTCCGGCCGCGCCAGCCGCGCCAATGGCGTCGCCAGATCCTTGGCCAGTGCCTCGGCGCTCATGGTCTCCGCCGAGGTCATGTCGGTGTCCACCGGACCCGGTGCGATCGCGTTGACGAGAATTCTCGGCGCAAGCTCGCGCGCCAGAGACCGGGTCAGCGAGACGATGCCGCCCTTGGACGCGCTGTAGGCGCTCATCTCCTCGCGGCCCAGGAAGGCCAGGTCGGACGAAATCGTGATGATCCGGCCGGCGGGGGCCGTTTCGGGCCGCGCCAGCATCATCCGCGCCGCCTCCCGGCAAACGAGAAAGCTGCCGCGCAGGTTGACCGCCACAACCGCGTCGAAGTCCGCAGCCGAGGTCTCGAGCAAAGGTGCCTCGCGCAGGATGCCGGCGTTGCTCACCGCGACGTCGAGCGTCCCGAAGGTCTCGGCAATTTCCGCGAACATCGCCAGCACAGGATCTTCCCGCGACACATCCGCGACGATCTCGATGGCGTGCGCGCCGGCAGCACGCAGCTCCTCGATCACCTTCTCGGCGCTGGTGTCATCGCGGTGGCAGATGGCCACATTGGCGCCCTCGCGCGCGAAGGCCAGCGCGATCGCCCGGCCGATACCACGCGATCCGCCGGTGACCAGCGCCGTGCGGCCCGCGAGACTCCCCCTGCCCGAGAGACTTCCGCTCATACCATCACCTCGCCCCGATCGGCGTTGATCGCCTGACCGGTGATGTTCGCTGCCGCGTCGCTGGCGAGAAACAGATACAGTCCCGCGATGTCGGCCGGTTCCATCAGCCCGCCGATCGCCTGCCCGCCGACGATCTCGTCAAGCAGCGCCTGACGGTCCGCGCCGGTGGCTGCCGCCATGACATCGAGCGAGCGCATAGAGGCTTCCGTCCGCACCCATCCGGGACAGACGGCGTTGACCGTGATCCCGCGCGGCCCCAGTTCCTTCGCCCATGTGCGGGTCAGCCCGATCAGCGCGTGTTTGGAGGCGATATAGGCGGAGAAATCCGGCACCGCCGTCTTGCCCCAGATCGACGAGGTGACGACGATGCGGCCGCCGTCCGCGATCCGGCCGGCCATTTCACGGGTGACATTGTTGGTGCCCGCCACGTTGATCGCCAGGACGCGGGCGAACGTCTCGTCGATGGCGGGATCGGCGTCGCCCAGCGGCGTCGCGCGTTCCAGCCCGGCGTTGTTGACGAGCACGTCGAGGCGCCCGATGCCGGACAAGGCGTCCGCCACCGCCGCGCGGTCAGAAATGTCGCAGACAATGCCGCGCACGGATCCTGACGCGCCGTGAGCCAAGCGGTCCGCCGCCGCGTGAATGGCGTCGTCCTCGGCGAGCACGATTAGTTCCGCCCCGGCTGCCGCGAAGCCTTCGGCGATGCCGTAGCCGATGCCGCGGCTCGCGCCGGTCACGAGCACCGTCTGCTTTGAGAAATCGAATGTCGCGCCCATATCGCCTCAGCCCAGCTCAAAAAACTCGCGGCGCACCGCCGCGGTGATATCGCGCCGGTACTGCGCGGCGATCAGCGCGCCCTTTTCCGGGCTCGCCCCCTTGGCGGAGACCAGCGAGCCTTCCGGCGCGACCCATTCACGGCGCGGCGGCCAGACGTCGTAGCACGGCGCATCCGCGGCCGCATTGTCGGGCACCTTGTCGAACCGCACCAGTTCGGGATGGAAGTTCATCATCAGCGAGGTTTCCAGCACCGCGGCATGTTCCAGCTCGATGCCGGGGTAACCGTCCGGGAACACCGCCGTCAGCGTCTCCTCGGTCAGGAACTCCCAGTGTTGCAGGCACATGACCCGCACACCCCTGTCGCCCACCTCGCGCATGGCGAGATCGATGCCCTCATTGAGGAACCACAGATTCTCGTAGTTCCCGTCGA
Source organism: Breoghania sp. L-A4 (assembly GCF_003432385.1). Taxonomy (NCBI): domain Bacteria; kingdom Pseudomonadati; phylum Pseudomonadota; class Alphaproteobacteria; order Hyphomicrobiales; family Stappiaceae; genus Breoghania; species Breoghania sp. L-A4. Next base: position 3,946,085 of record NZ_CP031841.1, read on the forward strand.
GCACGCAGATGCGCCGCGCGCCGTGCCGCACAAGCTCGCGGATCACGTCGCGCACCACGGCCGACAGCGTGGCGCCGTCCAGCCCGGTGCTGCCGGGAAAGAACGGCCCGCCGGCAGAGCGCGTCATCGACTTGTAGCCATAGGTCACCGGCGCGGCGACAACGCCGCCAACTTCCGTCGCGATCTCGCGCGCGATCGCGGAGGGCAGCAGGTAGTCGACCGACATCGGCAGATGCGGGCCATGCTGCTCCAAAGCTCCGGTCGGCAGAAACACCACCGGGTTGGTTTCGAGCGCCGCGGCATATTCCGGCCAGGTCATTTCCGACATCATCACCGTATCGGTCATGAATTTTCCTTGTTCTGTTCAGGCGGTTCAGTCCCGGGCGCCTTCGTCGCGCATCAGGCGCATGATCTGGCGTTCCATATCGCTGTAGCCGGGCAGGCCGATAACCTGTTCCTTGTCGGCGATCCGCCGGCCCTGCTTGAACTCCGGCACGATCTCGGTTTTCACGCGGCCCGGGTGGCGCGACATGAAGACGATCTTGTCGGCGAGGAAGATCGCTTCCTCGATGTCGTGGGTGACCATCACGATGGTGGTCTCCGCGCTCTCGGCGATTTCGACGAGCAGTTCCTGCATGTGCCAGCGGGTTTCCGCGTCCAGCGCGCCAAACGGCTCGTCCATCAGCAGCAGCTCGGGATCGTTGGCGAGCGTTCGGGCGATGGCGACCCGCTGGCGCATGCCCCCCGAAAGCTGAGACGGATAGGCATCGGCGAATTTCGTCAGCCCGACCAGCTGAATGTAGTGCGCCGCGCGGTCGCGTCGTTCGGCCGCGGCCACGCCGTTCACCTTCATGCCGAACTCGACATTCCTGCGCACGCTGAGCCAGTCAAAAGACGTATAGGCCTGAAACACCATGCCGCGGTCGCGGCCCGGCCCTTCGATACGCCGCCCCTCGAGCACCAGATCCCCTGAGGTGGGCGCCTCGAGACCCGCGATCATCCGCAAGACCGTCGACTTGCCGCAGCCGGACGGACCCAGGATCACGCAGATCTCGTTGCGACGAACCTCAAAGGACACGCCGGAGATCGCCTCCACCGTGCGGCCCTTGCCGATGTCGAAAATCTTGCCGACATCGTCGAGCGTCAGGATCGCGGGGCGCTCGGGCTGGGGCGCGGACGTCATCGCCGCTTCTCCTCGATGTAGGGGAACAGCCAGCGATGCAGGCGTACGAACAGCAGATCGCAGATCAGGCCCAGCGCGCCGATCACCACGATCCCGGCCATGATCTCGTCTGTGTGCAGGAAGCGACGCGCGCGCATCATCATCGCGCCGATGCCGGTGGTGGAGGCGACGATTTCCGCGATCACCAGATAGGTCCAGGTGACGGCGAGCATCTGCCGCATGGCGACAACGATGTCGGGCAGCACGGCGGGCAGGATCACCCAGCCGACGGTCACACGCCGGCTGGCGCCCAAAGTCATCGCCGTCTCCACGAGTTCGTGTCGCACGTTCCTCGTGTGGTCCATCACCAGGGTGATGAGGAAGAACACCACGCCGATGAACAGCAGCGCCAGCTTGGGCGTCTCACCGGTGCCGAACCACATCAGCAGGATGGGAATGAAGGATGGCACCGGCAGATAGCGCCAGGCGGAGACAAACGGATTGACGATGCCCTCGAAGGCCGGGAACGCGCCCATCATCACGCCAAGCGGCACGGCGACCAGCGAGGCCGCCAGGAAGCTCGCGAACACCCTTCCGATGCTGATCAGCACGTCGCTTGCGAAACCGCGTTCGGCGAACAGCTCATAGATCGTGACCAGTACCTTCTGCGGCGCGGGAACCAGCAGGTCGTTGACCATGCCGGCGGCCGACGCGGCCGCCCAGATGCCGAAGAAAACCGCCCATATGCCGATCGCCGAGACGATCATCTGGGTCTTCGATATCGGCTTGCGGATCTGCAGGAAGCCGGACTGCCGGGATTTTCCTCGAGAAGGGTCGGACATGGAGGCCTCGAAGGCTGTCGGCATTGCGGGAAAGAGACGCGGCGCATGGCGCGCGCCGCGCCGGTATCCTAGTTGGCGGTGAAGGACTGGCGATAGCCACTCTCGACCAGATCACCCATGAGGCTGCAATCGATCCCCTTCGCGGCCTCGACCATGTTGGTCATCAGGCCGAGCTTGATCCACCATTTGTTGGTCAGCGAGACCACGTCGGCCATGGAATCGTTGGCGAGACCGAACGGCGGGTCGCCATCGAGAACGCCGCACATGCGCGCCGCTTCATCGAAGTCGAACATGTAGATGCCGCCCTCGAAGCTCTTGCCGTTGGTGCCGATGACGAAACCCACGTCCTCGGCCGGCCACTTCAGATACTCGGCGATCAGCGCGTTGGTCTCTTCGGTGTGGTCGTGCCAGTAGCCCAGCCCGTCCCACCGCGCCTTGAGCACGGCGAGCGCGGCCTTGCGGTCGTTGGCGATGAATTTCGTGTTCATGAACAGCGAGTCCATGAAGATGCCGGTCTTGAGCATGGCCGGGTCGGAGGTGTTGACGACGCTGCGCGCGCCGTCCATCGCCTCGAGCACCTTGGTAATCCAGGGCTCGTACATGTAGGCAGCGGATAGATCGCCGGAGAGCATCGGTCCGACCGCCTCGTCGGCGTTGAGGTTCACCCACTCCACCTTGTCCGGCGTGATCCCCTGGCTGTCGAGCCAAAGGCCCATCAGCAAGTGACCGATATAGGCCTGTGGTGCGGAGACCTTCTTGCCCTCGAGATCCGCGGCCTCGACGTCCGGCGCCAGGATGATGTGGTCCACGCCGTAGGACGGGTTCATGAAGGCGACGTTCACGACATCCGTGCCGCGGTCCACGGTCAGCGGGATGTAGTCCGCGGTGCAGCCGTAGACGTCGATCTGGCCGGCGGCGAGCGCGGCGTGGCCGCCCAGCGGGTCCTCGAAGATCGTCAGGTTGAGATCATAGTCCGGGATCAGATCCTTCTGCCGGGCGACCTCGAGCATCGCGTAACCCGGCCAGGACACGCAGATCCCAACATTGATGGTGTCCTTCGCTTGCGCGGAAGACGTGAGGAGCGACGCCGCCATGGCGGCCGCACCGATGAAAGACAGGACCTTGTTCGTCATTGTTCGCAGACTCCGGAATGGCTGGCTCATGCAATAAAATTTAGTCACATAAAAAATTTTTAGTCTACAAAAATTTTGGCAACATTAAATTTTTGCTGCTATGACAGACCCACGCCTTTTCGAACCACCGGATCACGCCCCATGTCGAGCCTGCGCGAACGCCAGAAGGAAAATCGCCGTCGCAACATCCTGCAGGCGGCGCGGGAACAATTCGTGGAAAGCGGTTTCGAGACCACCACGATCGAGACCATTGCGGCCCAGGCCGAGGTCTCCAGCGTCACCGTCTACAACTACTACGGCACGAAGACGGGATTGCTGTTGGCGTTGGTGGCGGAAAGTGACGCGCTGCTGCGTGAGCGCATGGATGCGCTGCTATCGGATCCGCCCGACACCATCGGCGAGGCCTTCTCGGCCTTTGCCGCGACCATTCGCGAGCACGCGCTGTCGTTCCTGACCAAGCCGGTGTGGCGTCAGGTTATCGCGGCGAGCATCGTCGAGGGCGACTCGCAGTTCGGCCGCGCCTACGCGCAACTCGACCGCGAGCTGGCGCGCCTTATGGCAAAAATTCTCGAAAAACTGCGCGCCCGCGGGCGTGTCAACGCATTGGTCGATCTCGACATCCTTGGTCAGAGCCTGTTCCATCTGCAGAACGCCCGCTTCACACAGTTCATCTCGATCGACGGCCTGCAGAACGAGACCGTCGACCGGTATCTGCGCGAGGACATTGCTGCGCTGCTGGCGGCCGCACCGGCCGGATCCCCGACATAACCGGCGACAACCGGTCCGGCACGGCCGTCATTGCGGCCGCAATGTTCACGCCAGAGCGATCTCGATGTCCTGGGCGCCTTCCCACAGAACCAGCCGGCCGAGCTCGGGCAGGTTTTCAAGACCCGACGTCACCGTGATGAAGTGGTTGCCCGCGAGCTGTCCCATCTTTGAGGAGAAGGCGACGCCGCCGTAGGCGAGCAGGATCTCGGTCTCGCTGATGCCGCCGGGATAGAAGATGAACTGACCGGGCGCGGGATGACTGGTGTGGTTCTCATATTCGAGGCCGAAATCCTTCTCGCCGAGCGGGATCCACACGCCCTCGCCGCTCCAGCGCACATGCACGAGCTGGCTCTTGAACGGCAGATGCTTGCGGAACGTCGTGCAGGTTTTGGGCGCAAGGCCGCTCTCCAGCCGTGCGGCGAATGTGAACGGGCCCGCGGTGATCTTCAGATCGTCTGACATGGATGGTCTTTCATTCAGGAATGGTGGAAGGCGGGAGACGGGTATCAGCCCGCGACGGAGAAGTCGTCGCGGCGCTTGGTCCAGCCGGTGACGCGCGCCTCGATCAGCGAGAAGACGAGGTAGAGCGAAACCCCCAGCGCCGAGAGCACGAACAGCCCGGCGAACACCAGCGGCACGTTGTAGTTGGACGAGGCGATCATCATCAGATTGCCGATGCCCTTGTTGGAGGCGACCGTCTCGGCGATCACCGTGCCGACGAAGGCCAGCGTCACCGCGACTTTCAGCGAGGCGAAGAAATACGGCATGGTGCGCGGCAGGCTGACGTTCCAAAGAATCTCCAGCTTGGACGCGCCAAGCGTCTTCATCACGTCCTCCAGCTCTGGTTCCGTGGTGGCCAGACCCGTGGCGACATTCACCACGATGGGGAACACCGACATGACCATGGCGGTGAGCACCGCAGGCACGGTTCCCGCGCCGAACCACAGCACCAGGATGGGCACGAGCGCCACCTTGGGGATCGACGAAAAACCGACGAGCAGCGGATAACCCACGTCGTAGGCGAGCCGAGACGAGCCGATCAGCATGCCGAGGAACAGCCCGATGAGGATGCCGAAGCCGAACCCCAGCAGGGTGGTGTAGATGGTCTGCACCGCGTGCGGCAGGATCGCGGGGAACCTGTCGACCAGGGTGACCAGCACCGCGCTTGGGCGCGGCAGCACCAGTTCGCTGACGGCAAGGCCGACGCACATGAATTCCCAGAAGACGAAAAAGCCGAGGATGCAGAGAAGCGACAGCAATCGGCGGCGGGCGTGCTCGGTCATGGTCATGCACCAGTTGCCCGCGCGGAGACGATGGCCGTGCGCAGGTTGTCCTTGAGGGTGACGAACTCGGGCGTGGCCGTCATGGAGATCGTGCGCGGCCGGGCGAAGTCGACCGGCTGATCGTTGATGATCCGTCCCGGGCGGGCCTGCATGATGCAGATGCGCGACGACAGATACGCGGCCTCAGTCAGGTCATGGGTCACCAGAAGCACGGTGGGCTTCTGCGCCAGCCACAGCTTCTGCATCACCTCCCACAGTTCCTCACGGGTGAACTGGTCGAGCGCGCCGAAGGGCTCGTCGAGCAGCAGCAGCGTCGGCTCGTGGATTGATGCTGGGGGACGGTTTTGCCTCCCGGCCGATCGATCCGCGCGACATCCGCCCGGGAAATCTCGTGCTCTGCCAGATGCGCAACCGCAGCCTGCCCGTCGCCGCCGCCATTTTCGCGGAATGGATCGCCCAGGATTTCGGCCGCCAGCAAGCATGAAAAGGCCCGCGCCATTCCGGGAATGCGCGGGCCTCAACCATCATCAATGTCGCGGAGATCAGGCGGAAATTTCCGTGACCCCACCATGCTCGCCCGACCACTTCAGCGGCTCGTTGAGAAACGCCTCGACCTCGCGCAGCGTGTCGGGATCGAAATAGCCGTTGTCCTTGCAGACCTTCAGCACGTCCCACCACGTGGCAAGCGAATGCAGGTTGAGGCCGTGCTTGCGCAGGTTCTCGCGGGTTTCGGGGAAGATGTCATAGTAGAACACCACCACCGTGTCGGTGACTTCCGCGCCGGCGCGGCGCAACGCCTCGCAGAAGGTGATCTTGCTGCCGCCGTCCGTCGTCAGATCCTCGACCAGCAGCACGCGCTGGCCCTCGGAAATGTCACCCTCGATCTGCGCGTCGCGGCCAAAACCCTTCGGCTTCTTGCGCACATACTGCATCGGCAGGTCGAGCCGGTCCGCGATCCAGGCCGCGAAGGGAATGCCCGCCGTCTCACCGCCCGCCACCGCGTCGATCTGCTCGAAGCCGATGTCGCGCAGGACGATCGAGGCCGCGAAATCCATCAAGGTGTTGCGGATGCGCGGATAGGAGATCAGCTTGCGGCAGTCGATGTAGACCGGGCTGGCAAGCCCGGATGTGAACATATACGGCTTGTCGGCACGGAAATGGACGGCCTTGATCTCGAGCAGCATTTTCGCCGTCATCTCGGCGATCAGCGATTTGTCCGGGAAAGCATTGGAGATCATCGGCGGGTCCTCTCAGGGCGGATCGATGCGGGCGTTAAAACGGCTAGCCCTTAGCACCTTTCTCCACGCGCCAAAAGAGCGGGAATCCGGGATCGAACACGGTGACCGGCCCGGCGCCCGTGGAAACCCGTTTCGGCCACTCCAAAGGCGCCTCGCCGCGCACCAGCCGCAGCCGCTCCTCGTTGACCGGCAATCCGTAATAGGCTGGTCCGTTGAGGGAAACGAAGGCTTCCAGCTTATCCAGCGCATTCTCCTGCTCGAACACATGCGCCAGACACGACATCGCCGTGGGCGCGGTGAAGATACCCGCGCAGCCGCAGGCCGATTCCTTGGCCGGGTCCGCGTGCGGCGCGGAATCGGTGCCGAGGAAGAAGCGCGAATCGCCCGAGGTCGCCGCCTCGCGCAGCGCCAGCCGGTGCGTTTCGCGCTTGGCGACCGGCAGGCAATAGAAATGCGGCTTGATGCCGCCCACCAGATAGGCGTTGCGGTTGATGATCAGGTGATGGACCGTCAGCGTCGCCCCCAGGTTCTTCTCCTGCGAGCGCACGTAGTCCACGCCCTGCCGGCTGGTGACATGCTCCATGACGATGCGCAGGTCGGGAAAGCGCGCGCGCAGCGGGATCAGCACCCGGTCGATGAACACCGCCTCGCGGTCGAAGATGTCGATGTCGGGATCTGTGACCTCACCGTGCATGCATAGCGGCAGACCGATCTCGCTCATGCGCTCGAGCACCGGATAGGCGGTCTCGATGTCGCGGATGCCGCTCTCGGAATTGGTGGTCGCGCCCGCCGGATAGAGCTTCAGCGCCTTGATGAGGCCCGACGCCGCGCCCGCCGCCACATCGTCGGGATCGGTGACCCCGGTCAGATAGAGCGTCATCAGCGGCTCGAAAGTATCGCCTTGCGGCACCGCGGCCATGATGCGCGTGCGGTAGGCTTCGGCGTCCGCGGTGGTGACCACCGGCGGCACCAGGTTCGGCATGATGATGGCGCGGGCGAAATCCGCGGTCGTCGAAGGGGTGATGCCGTCGAGCATGGCGCCGGCGCGCAGATGCAGGTGCCAGTCGTCGGGACGGCGGATTTCAAGCTCGGTGACGGCGCTCATGCGGGGGACTCCAGCAGGTAGTCATAGATGATCGCGGTCGCGGCGAGGAAATCCGAAATCTCCATCGCCTCGGCCGGATTGTGCGAACCATTGCGGTTTCGCACGAAGACCATGCCCGTGGGAACCCCGGCGTTGGCGAAAACCGCCGCGTCGTGACCGCCGCCGGACGGCATGACGAACGGTTCCAGCCCCAGCCGCGTGGCGGCCTGCGTCAAACCCTCCACAACCGCGGGAGCGCACAGCGCCGGTTCGGTGCGCAGAGCGCCGTCGAGCTCGAAGCGCACCTTGCGCTCGCGCTCGATGGTCCGCATCTCGTGGCGCAGCAACTCGCCCATGTCGTCGAGCACCTGGGCGCTCTGGCTGCGGATATCCAGACTGAAGTCCACCTTGTCGGGAATGCGCGACAGCGCGTGGCTTTCCACGTCGGTGGCGACCATGCCGGCGGTCAGCACGAGATCGTCGCCCTTCTGCACGATCGTCAGCCAGCTCTCGTCGAGCCGGGTCAGAAGATCCGCCATGGCGAGCACCGGATCGCGGCGGTAGGAGCGCGGCACGGCGCCGGAGTGTCCCGCCTCGCCGATGCAGCGCACGCGCTTGTGGCGGAAATTGCCGCGAATGCCGGAGACCACCGCCGCCGGCAGGTTCTTTTCCACCAGTAGCGGCCCCTGCTCGATGTGCAGCTCGATGTAGGTGAGCACCGACGCTGGATCGATCAGCGCCTCGCCCCGGCGCACCGGCTCCATGTCGATGCCGACGCGTTGCATGTGCTCGTCAAGCGTCGCCCCGTCGCCCTTGTGCGGCGCGGACCGTTCCTCCTCGCCGAGCACGCCGAGCAGGGCCTTGGACGCGATGTAGCACGGGCCGAACCAGGCGCTTTCCTCGCCGCGCATGGCCAGCGCGTGCACGGGTCGGGCGAAGCGCACGCCCTCGCGCCGCGCGCGCACGAGACACAGAAGCCCCGCGACGACACCGGCGAGCCCGTCGAAATTGCCGCCCTGCGGCACGCTGTCCACATGCGAGCCAACCAGCACGGATTGCTCCGCGTCGGCATCCTCGGGCAGCGAGAACACCAGGTTGCGGCCGGCGTCCCAGCGCACGGAAAGTCCCTGCGCGCGGGCGAAATCGGCGAGATACTCCAGCGTCTCGGTCTCGACTTGCGAGAACGCAGGGCGGCTGACGCCGGCGACGTCGCGGCTGCGCTCCGCGATTTCGTCAAACAGTCCTGCCGCCATCGTCTCGAACGGCTGCATGCCCGCGTCCATAGCTTGAGCTTGCGTTGCGACAGCACTCATGGCGCGGCCTCCATGAACACAAGGCCTTCCGCCGCCTCGCCGTCCTGCACGGAGCCGATCAGATCGCTCACGGAGCTCAGGCCTTCCGCGGCGAGCCAGGTCTCCAGCTCACGGATAAGGCGGGGCATGACATTCGGCTCGGTGAAGGTGGCGGTTCCGACCTGCACGGCTGTGGCGCCCGCGATCAGGAACTCGACGACGTCCTCGACGGTGGAGATGCCGCCGCAGCCGATCACCGGAATCGCGACCGAACGGGCGCACTGATAGACCATGCGCAGCGCGATGGGCTTGAGCGCCGGACCCGACAGACCGCCCATCAGGTTGCCCAGCTTGGGCCGTCGCGTGCGGATGTCGATGGCCATGGCCAGCAGCGTGTTGGCGACGACGAGCGCATCGGTGCCGGCGTCCTCCGCCGCGCGCGCCACTTCGCTGGTCTCGCCGGTGTTCGGC